>NZ_JARWKS010000027.1:0-36094 GCF_029846405.1 Cobetia sp. 29-18-1 | reverse complement strand
CATCGAGCGTTTTGAGTTCCCAAAGTGTCAACCTATTTCAGGACTAGACACTGTCACAAAGTGTGGCTAGTGGGGCGGTGCCGTCGCCAGTTCCCGGGCGAGCCATTCGCCCAGCGCCTCGGCATGCGGATGGCGAGCACGAGCGCGGCCGACCTGCGGCAAGGTCAGCGTCAGGCATGCCTCGGTCTCGACGAAGCCCCAGGGGGCCACGAGACGCTTGCTGCGCAGGTCTTCCTCCACCAGATAGTCCGGCGCGATGCCGACGCCCAGCCCGACCAGTGTCGCCTCGAGCAGGTAGTTGAGGTGCTCGAAACCTTGCGCGTAATCAAGCCCCTCACTGGATAGTCCCTGGCGTGAGCACCAATCTGGCCAGGCTTGCGGGCGCGATCGGGTATGCAGCAGGGGCAGGCCCAGCAGAACCTCGGGGGAAGGGGGGCTGGATGCCTCGCTCAGCCACTCGCTGTCGGGCCGCAGGACGGGCCCGATGCGCTCGGTGCCCAGCACGCGCGTCTCCTGATGTTCGGCGTCATCAAAGGGCGGCGTCTGGAAGCGCAGGACCCCGTCCACGCCATTGCGCAGCCCTTCGTTGTCATCACTGGCGGTCAGGTGCAGCTCGAGTTCCGGCAGGGCGTCCTTGAGTGCCCCCAGTCGCGGAATGAACCAGCGTGCCAGAAACGACCCCGGGCAGCTCAGCACGAAGGGCGCCCGCGCATCACTGCGTGCCAGTGCTCCGCACACGCGTGCCAGACCGCCAAGGTGATGACGGGTCGCGGTCGCCAGCTCACGACCGGCCTGTGTCAGTGTCAGGCCACGTCCGGCGCGATCGAACAGGCGTGTGCCGAGTGCGTCTTCCAGCTGGCGGATCTGACGGCTGACGGCGCCGTGGGTCACATGCAGCTCCTCTGCGGCGCGCGAGGCGCTCTCATGGCGAGCTGCCACATCGAAGGTGCGCAGTGCATTGAGGGGAGGCAGTAGCTCGGTGCGCTCCATGGTGTATCTCCTGAGCAAGTGCTGGGCGAGTGCTGGGCGTGTCATTGGCATGGAAAGGGTGGCTGCGCGGCAATGACCGTCTCGACCATATGTGAGATTTTCTCACACATCTTGGCGAATTTATCGTTTTTCTTCCAGTGCCTGCAGCGCTAGGATGATCACCATATCGCTGGCCCCGCAGATGCCTTGCGCAGTATGTGAGACCAGCCACTGACACGATTCGAGGAGTTCAGCATGAGCCAGACGACTGCTACCCCCAGCCTGCGCCAAGGGCCTGATGCCAAGGGTTTCTTCGGTGATTTCGGCGGCCGCTTCGTTGCCGAGACGCTGATGCCGTTGATTCTGCACCTGCAGCGCGAGTATGAAGCCGCCAAGCAGGACCCGGCATTCGCCGAGGAGCTGGCTGGCCTGTCCGCGGACTATGTCGGCCGCCAGAGCCCGCTGTATTTCGCCGAGCGCCTGACCGAGCAGCTGGGCGGCGCCAAGATCTATCTCAAGCGTGAAGACCTGATGCATACCGGGGCTCACAAGATCAACAATGCGCTGGGCCAGGTACTGCTCGCTCGCCGCATGGGCAAGCAGCGCATCATCGCCGAGACCGGTGCCGGCATGCACGGTGTGGCGACTGCCACCGTGGCGGCGCGTTTCGGGCTGGACTGCGTGATCTACATGGGCTCCACCGATATCCATCGTCAGCAGCCCAATGTGCAGCGCATGCAGCTGCTGGGCGCCAAGGTCGTGCCTGTCACCGCCGGTGATGGCACGTTGAAGGACGCCATGAACGAGGCGCTGCGTGACTGGGTCACCAATGTCGATGACACCTTCTACATCATCGGTACCGTGGCCGGGCCGCACCCGTACCCGCAGCTGGTGCGTGACTTCCAGTCCATCATCGGTCAGGAAACCCGCGTGCAGCTGCAGGAGAAGGAAGGGCGTCTGCCGGATTCGCTGGTCGCCTGCATCGGCGGCGGTTCCAATGCCATGGGACTGTTCCACCCGTTCCTCGATGAGGAAAGCGTCGAGATCATCGGTGTCGAAGCTGCTGGTGAAGGCCTGGAAACTCCGCGTCATGCCGCCAGCCTCAAGGGCGGCCTGCCGGGCGTTCTGCATGGCAACCGCACCTTCCTACTGCAGGATGAAGAAGGACAGATCGGCGATGCGCACTCCATCTCCGCCGGTCTCGACTATCCGGGTATCGGTCCGGAACACGCATGGTTGCATGACATCAAGCGTGCCGAATATGTCGCCGCGACCGATCAGGAAGCGCTGGACGCCTTCAAGATGCTGTGCCGTCTGGAAGGCATCATCCCGGCGCTGGAGTCCTCCCACGCGCTGGCGGAAGTCATCAAGCGTGCGCCGGGCCTGCCGAAGGACCACCTGATGGTGGTCAACCTTAGCGGCCGTGGTGACAAGGACATGGCCACCGTGACTCATCACCTGGCCGACGAGCTGGGCCTGAACCCTGACGGCGAGTAAGCCCGGGTCTGTCACGTGTTGCCCGGCGTCAGGTTCGTCAGTCGCTGATTGAATCTGAGCGCCCCATGCCTTCTTCACCTGCAGGTGTCATCGATGCCTGCAGGCCAGCAAATTCGGAGTCTATTGATGAGCACTTCCGCTATCGACACTACTGCCACCAGCCGTCTTGACCGTCGCTTCGCTGCCGTGCGCGCCGAGAATCGTGCCGCGCTGGTGACCTACATCACTGCGGGCGACCCCGGCTACGATGCCAGCCTCGCGACCTTCCTCGGCATGGCGGACGCAGGCGCCGATGTCATCGAGCTGGGCATGCCGTTCACGGACCCGATGGCCGATGGTCTGGCCATTCAGCATGCTACCCAGCGTGCCCTGAAGGCCGGCCAGACCATGGACCGCACCCTGGCGATGGTCAGCGAGTTCCGCAAGCGCGATCAGGACACCCCCATCGTGCTGATGGGCTACTACAACCCGATCTATCGTCGTGGCGTGAGCCGTTTTCTCGAGCAGGCGAGCGAGGCCGGCGTCGACGGCCTGATCGTCGTCGATCTGCCGCCGGAGCACGATGACGAGCTGTGCGTCCCGGCCAGCGAAGCGGGCATCAGCTTCATTCGCCTCGCTACGCCGACCACTGACAGCGAGCGCCTGCCGGGTGTGCTGGCCAACACCTCGGGCTTCCTCTACTACGTCTCCAGCAATGGCGTGACCGGCGGCGCGGCACCGACTGCCGAGAAGGTCGAGGCCGAGGTCGGTCGCATTCGTGAGCATACCGATATTCCGGTCGCGGTCGGCTTCGGTATCCGTACCGCTGAACAGGCGGCACGGATCGGGCGTTTCTCCGACGGTGTGGTGGTCGGTTCTGCCTTGATCGACCTGCAGGCCAATGCCGAGACGCCGGAGCAGGGTACTCAAGCCGTCCACGCCCTGACCCGCGAACTGGCTGATGCCCTGAAGACCGCGCGTCAGTGATCGCTGGTTAGTGGTCAGCATGCCCCTCGCAGGAACGATAGTTAGTTAGATAGTTAGATAGTTAGATAGATAGATAGCAACGCCTCGAACCCTGTTCGGGGCGTTGCTGTTTGTGGGGCACGCGCTATCGGCATGACGTTGGGTTTCACGTCCATCGCCTCGTTTTTACTCCCACTCTCGCTCTCAATCTTGCGAAGCACGCGCTGGCAGGATCTCGGCCAACCAGTGTGCTATCCGCCCACGTATCTGGTCACTGTCGTGCCATTGCAGCAGCAGGTGGGGTGCCTCGGGCAGGTAATGAATCTCGAGCGTATCGCGTGAGGCGCTCGGCCAGTCGCTGACCAGTTGCTCGATGGCCACCCGGGGCACGGTCTCATCGCGATCACCGTGCAACAGCAGAGTGGGCGGCAGTCGTGTGTCAGCAGAAAGTGCTGCGATGTCATCGCTGGCATGATCCGTGAAGCGGATCAGACCGTAATAGGCATCAAGGCGCACGGAATGCACGACGCGGGAATCCTCGGCCAATCGCCTGGCGGCCGCGGGCTTGAGTTCTCCTTCGGGGTACCTGCGTGGTACCTCCACGCTGGTTGCGGGGATCAGGTGCGCCGCCGTCCAGAGCCCTGCGTTGTACAGATAGCGCCAGCGGATACCGCCGCGGACGCCCGGGGCGGCGAGCAGGCTGCCATCGATCGACAGCGCCGGGTGCTGGGCGAGGGCATTGAGTATCACCGAGCCGCCCATGCTTTCGCCCGCCACGATCAAGGGGAGGTTCGGGTGGCGCTGGCGCAGTACCGTGATGGCGTCTATCAGGTCCTCGACCAGCAACGAGGACTCCGGCCATCGCCCTTGCTGGCTGGACTCCCCGAAACCGCGTTGGTCATAGGTGTAGGTCACGATGCCTTGTCCGGCCAGCCACGGACCCAGATCGGCATATGCCAGCCGGAAGTCGCCGTAGCTGTGCAGGCCAAGCAGCATGGCGCGTTGAGGGGTTGCCTGCGCAGGTTGCCAGGACTCCCATGCCAGCGACGTGGCGTCGCGGGTCACGAGATGGGGTGAGGCGGAGGATTCATCAAGGTAAGGGGCCTGGTGGATGTCATTGGCCGCAAGGTAGTGCGGCCCGCATCCCGATAGCAGCATGCAGAGTGTGACTGACACAAAGGGCAGCAGAGCGTTCAAGGAGTGGCTCTCCGTGGCGAATGGCGTGATGTGTGTACTACGCCCGACGCTGCCGTGTGGATCATGCTGTCAGGGCATCTGAAATGTGAGCGTTGTCAGTGTTGTGGGAGTGAACGCGCTCGATTCAAAGGCCTGTGCGGCGCTCGAGAGTCGAATGATGATCGACGCCAGTGCCGATCGAATGACGCTGGACTCATATTCAACGCATCGCAGTGGGTTAATATCACTGTTAAATAGGCCGCATACTGGTGCCGAGGATCCGGCACGCTGGTGCTGGTAATTCGCCAAGTCCTGCACAAGGCTCGGCATGTCATCCAGCCAGGATCGCAGAGGAGTCTGCTGAGGATACGCCAGTGAGTGACACCACATCGTTTGGCACCATGCCGAGCACTTCCCGGCCCGCCAATGGCCAGGAAGCCGAAGGCTTGCTGAATCAGCTGCTGGATCACACCAGCAACGGCGTCTGTTGCTACGACCTCGAAGGGCGCATTCGCTGGGTCAACCCCGCCTTTGAGCAGCTTCTCGGCTATCGAGAGCAGCAGGTGGTCGGCAAGGTGCCCAGTGAATTCCTGATGGGGCCGGCATCCGATCTGCTGGTCATCACCCGATTGCGTGAGCAGCGCCGCCGCGGCGAACCCAGCGATGAGGAGCTGGTGCATTACGACAGCAATGGCCAACCACTGAGATTGCGGCTGCGTTGCATTCCGCTCAAGGATTCCAAGGGGCGGGTGGAAGGGTATCTGGGGCTGCAGACGGACATTACCCAGATGCACCGGGCCTTGATGTTGAGCCACTCCCAGCTTGAGCTGCTGGAAGCCGTGGCGGCAGGCCAGTCTCTGGACAAGACATTGCGCGACCTGTGCCTGACCATCGAAGGCGCCGCGGTTCAGGTGCGCTCCTCGTTGCTGCTGCTGGATGATGTGGGCCGCACCATCGTGGCAGGCGAGGGGCCCAGCCTGCCGGCAAGCTTCATGCTGTTCACCCGTGGCTTGAAGATAGGGGAAGGCGTGGGCACCTGTGGGACGGCGATGTGGCGGCGCAAGCCGGTCATGACGCCTTCCATCGCGCAGGAACCTGCCTGGGAGGGCTTCCGTGAGCATCCGCATGCGTTGGGGCTGGATGCCTGCCTCTCGATGCCGATTCTCGATGGCGACGATAACCCCTTGGGCAGCTTTGCCTTCTATGCCGAGACAGGCGAGGTCTTCGATGCGACTCACCATGGCTTGCTCGAAGTCGCGGTCAAGGTAGCCAGGCTGGCGATCGAACGCTATCGACGTGACCAGCAGCTGACGCATCAGGCCTTGCACGACTCGTTGACCGGCTTGCCCAACCGGCGTCTCGTGCGTCGTCATCTCTGTGAGCTGGCGGAGCAGGCCCAGCCCGGCGAGATGGGCGCGCTGATGTTCCTGGATCTCGATCACTTCAAGCGTCTCAACGATATCCTCGGGCACGATGCCGGTGACCTGGCGCTCAAGCAGGTCGCCTCGCGTCTGGCAGAGATGCTGGGCCCGCAGGACTTCCTCGCGCGCCATGGGGGAGACGAGTTCATCGTGCTGCTGGCACCGAGAGCCGGTGGGCCGTGCGAAGCGGCTAGCCGAGCGCGCCAGGTAGCGGAGCAGATGCTGGAGCGACTGCAGGAGCCGCTGGAGCTTGAAGGGCGAACGCATCAGTTGACCGGCTCGTTGGGCATCACGCTCTATCCGCGTCACGAGGAAGGCTATGGCGCCTGCTCTCAGCAAGTGTTGCCAGCTGGCAAGGCCGGGCATGACGAGATCGACAGAGAGGAGGGCGATGCCTGGAGTCACCTCCTGCATCAAGCGGATATCGCGCTCTATGAGAGCAAGGGGGCCGGGCGTGCAAGGCTGTGCTTCTTCGCGCCCGAGATGCGCCAGCGCATCATCGATGCCGCCCGGATGGAACACGCGCTGCGTGAGGCCGTGTCTCGCCAGCAGCTGAGTGTCCACCTCCAGCCGCAATTTTCCCTGCCCGAAAGTGGTGAGCCGCAATTGTGTGGCGCCGAGGCATTGCTGCGTTGGCATGACCCGCAGCTGGGGATGGTCTCGCCAGCGACCTTCATCCCCATCGCGGAGGAGTCCGGACTGATTCTCGAGCTGGGGCATTGGGTGCTGGAACAGGTCTGTCGCGAGCTTGCCGCCATGACCGCCCGAGGCTATGCGCTACCGATGGCGGTCAATGTCAGTCAGGTACAGTTTCGTAGCAGCGAGTTCGTGCCGCAGGTCACCAGGCTGTTGGCGCGACATGACTTCGCGCCTGAGCTCTTGCGTATGGAAATCACCGAGAGCCTGGCGACGGATGATGAAGCGGCAATGCTCGAGAAGATTGACCAGCTGGCAGCCTTGGGCCTGAGCTTCTCGATTGATGATTTCGGCATCGGCTACTCGAATCTGTCGCGTTTGCGTCGTATGCCGCTCAAGGAGCTGAAGATAGATCGCAGCTTCATCAATGACCTGTCTCTTGAGGAATCGCCAGACACGCATACCACGGGCAATGAGATCGTGCGTGCCATGCTGATGATGGCGAGCGCCCTGTCACTCGATGTCGTGGCGGAAGGCGTGGAAGAGACGGAGCAACTCGAAGTCTTGCGGCGCATGGGTTGCTCGCGAGTTCAGGGCTACCTGCTGGGGCGCCCACGCCCGATGGCAGAGGTGATTGGCGACGCGGAGGCCCGATTGTCGAAAGGATAGGGTAGGCATGTTCATGAGGCTGTATCAGCCAGCCAGGGAGCATGACACCGAAATCAGGCGTGGAGCATGCTCTCAGGATATTGATCCAATGCCTCAAGCATGTGGCTGATGACAGGAGCGTGATGCTGACGGCGCAGCAATTGTCGGGTTTATCTCGCCACTTCAATGGCTTATACTTCCGCTCGCTACGCCCCCTTAGCTCAGCTGGATAGAGCGGCCCCCTCCTAAGGGGCAGGTCGCAGGTTCGACTCCTGCAGGGGGCGCCAAGCCCCTCTTTTTCCCTGCTTTACCCTCCTCTTATATTCTCGTAACTCATTGTTTTACCTTTCTTACGTCCGTAATACTGTATATATATACATATATTCACTCTAGAGGCCCGTGTATGGTGTGGTGTATGGTGAAGGTCCACCATACATGGGCACCATACATGAAGCGTGATGCTATCAAGCGGCGACCGCTTGCAGACACCGTGTTGTCTACCCTCGAGCCAGAAGCGCGTGAGTATCGCGAGGCCTATGGCCTGGACCGTCTCTACTTCGTCGTGTCGCCATCTGGCCGCAAGCGCTGGGAGGTTCGCTACAAACACCCGATCACGCAAAAGTGGTCGTTCATGGGAGTAGGGGGTTACCCGGACACCAAGGCCAAGAAAGCGCGAGCCCAAGCTAGCCAGATTGCCGAATTGGTAGCCGACGGCATTGACCCCCGAGAGCACCTTAGAGGGGGCGGCGGTGTCCGGACCTTTGGGGTTGTCGCGGAGCAGTGGTACGAACACAAGCAGATGCAGGGGAGATCAGCCAAGACGCTGACCAAGATGAGGCATTGGCTCGATAATGATGCCTTGCCTGCATTGGGAGATATGGCAGTTGCTGATGTGTCCCGAGCTGACTGCGTGCGCGTTCAGAAAGGTATTGAGGCCCGCAAGGCTTTCAATATCGCCGAGAAGTCCCGGGCTTTTCTGCGCCGGATCTTTGACTTCGCCATTGCTCACGGCTACTGCGAGAATAATCCAGCTTCCAATCTGCTGGATGTAGCAGCGCCGGCACCAGCTTCCAAACCTCGCCCTCATCTTCTGGAAGAAGATCTACCAGACTTTTTGCGTGCACTGCGTATGACGACCAGCCGCCGGTCTACTCGCTTGGCTGCTTGGATGGTTGTGTGGACGGCATCGCGGCCAGGCATGGTGCGATGGATGGAATGGGGCGAGATCAAAGGCAAGTCGTGGCATATCCCCGCGGAGAAAATGAAGATGCGCCGCGATCATGTCGTGCCATTGTGCCGTCAAGCACTGCAAGCGCTTGAAGAGATGCGTCCTCTTTCTGGACGATCGAGGTATGTATTCACTGGAGAGGGGGCAAAGCTACCTGTCCTGTCGGATGCTGCGATCAATCGCTGCTTCTCGAATGCAGGGTATAAGGAGAGGATGACGGGGCATGGAGCCCGTCACACGGCCAAGACGCTGCTGAGTGAGCATGGGTGGCCGTTACAGTGGACGGAGATGCAGCTTGCGCACAAGCCGATCGGGTTGGAGGGCGTGTACAACCAGGCGTCGTACCTTGAGCAGAGGCGGAAGATGATGCAGTGGTATGCCGACTACCTTGAAGCATTGGAAGTCGGCATGACCAAGGCTAAGCGGGACAAGTTCAAGCGTCGTCAGCGGGACGTAGCTGCATAGCCCATTGACTCATCCATGCTTCTATCTCATGTTCGTACCAATAGTTGGTCGATGCTCGACCAATGCCATCCTTGATGGGGCGCGGGAAGTCGGGGTCTTTTACCAGCAGCTTCTCGAGTGATGAGCGGCTGCGACCTATCTTCTCGCAGACTTCACGGGTGCGGAGGAAGCGCAGCGGCTGGTGAGTGGCTGTATCTGTCATGGTTATCTCCTGTCTAGTCACCTTGATAACGGCCAGAGCTGTAGCCCAAGGCCTGCTCTTCTTGCGCGGTGGCATGATTGGCCATCGCGTCTTGCACACCGGGCACCTGCATCATCAATGTGTACTTGCGGCGCCAGTGATCTCGTCGTTGGCTGATCATCACTATCAGGTCTTCCAGTGGCAGTGCTTCACCATCCTCTGCGGCGTACCCGGTGCCGTGGCAGTGAGCACAGGGTGAACGATGGAAGACGCCCTGGAATGTGCCGCTGCCAGCACACTGGGGACACTCTGATGTCATAATGTAGTATTATCCCCTATATTTTTTGGATTTTTTGAATTTTACGACTTCATGATCAAAGAAGTGTGGGCTTTTATTCTAAAATCTACTCTCGTTGGATTTGGCTTCGCTCCCTTCTGTATCATTGGGGGGTGTTGCGCTGGATATTGCTTGCATTTAGAATGCTCCGCCTCCAAAATTTGTTGGGGTGGCCAATGGCCAGGAGAAGTAAAATGTTCAATGAAGAAAAATCTGCGCATGTCGCTGCTTATCTGCTTCGAAAGCGTGGTGGGAAAATGTCGTACATGAAGCTAATCAAGCTTATGTACTTGGCTGATCGTGATGCCATGGACCGATATGGTGATCCGATCACTGATGATCATTGGGTTTCGATGCGTCACGGCCCAGTGCTTTCGAATGTGCTTGAGCTTGTGCAGGGTGGAAGCCGCTCGGGAGAGTGGGAAAAATGGGTCATTCCGTCTCGAGTGGCCTACGAAGCTGAACTTGCCAAAGAAATTTCAATTGATGATTTGGACGAACTCAGCCGGGCTGATATTGCGAGCCTTGATCGAGTGTGGGAAGAGTTTGGCTCCATGGACCGTTGGCAATTAGTCGATTTGGTTCATGAGACTTGTGCGGAATGGAAAGACCCCAATGGATCTGCCTTCCCAATAAGTCCTCAGGATGTTTTTAAGGCCTTGGGGCGTAGTTCAAGTCAGTCTGAAGTTGAAGCCACTAAAATATTTCAGAGAAGAAGAGTGGAAGAAATATTTTCAGAGATTAGATAATGGACTATATCCTCATGAGACGTGGGACTCTGTTGATTCTTTCTGGACCTGTGAAGCATCTACATATTGTTATGAATGACCCTGTAGTTAATCCTATTACAGGGCATCTTTCTGTGCTGCTTGTTAATATCTCATCGATTCCTGAATCGGGTTTGTATGATTCGACTTGCATTTTAACTCCGGAAAATTGTTCTCACGCTTTTGTAAAGCGCCCAAGTTATGTTTATTATCGTGAGGCTGTGATCAAGTCCGTAGAAGGTATTTCTCAGAAAGTAAGTCTGGGTGAATTCTCTCCTCACGAAGATTTCCCAGAAGATGCATTCAGGCTCGTATTAACGGGGTTTCATGAAAGTGAGTTTGTTACCAGAAAAATATTAAAGTTTATTGAAAGGTTTTAGTTGCGATATCTTTCTATATCCAGTATGGCAAATAGATATTCTCGGGTTTTGCCTTATAGTAAATGATTGCCTTATTAAACTTGAATGCTGATGATGATTTAGCTTTCAAGTTTTCAATTCGATATACCCTTCCCCTCCTGCCTATCGTCGCCTCTATTTCTCTATAGTCTGTATTCTAGAGTCTATATTTTCTATAATGCTCCAATTTTTAATTCGACTTTGAATTTAGGCTGGGCTATGTTGTTAATTTAAATGCTGAGTTTTTGGACTAAATGCTGCTTCATCCGAATCTATTTATCCGAATGCAATAAGTGCCAGCAGCTTTAGGTGCTGGTCTTGTGTCAGCAGCGCCTCTTCCCATTGTTCCCTGGTGATGACGATGCGGCGCTCATGGGCGCCGATCCATGCGTAGTGCCATTCGTTGCTGGTTGGGCCCTTGATCCAACCCTCGAGATCGCCGTGGCCGTTATCGGTCGGGAGGCTGCATTCCGTCTCGGGTCGTGGCCATGGGTGGGGGAGGTGCAGCAGGCATTCCATCAGTTGATCGCGGGTCATGTCAGTCATCCTTGGCGAGCAGTGTGTCGAGCCAGCCACCGGCGAGCAAGCAAAAGAAAACCGCCAGGCAGGTGGCGGCGATGAGTAGCGGGTGAATCATGGTCATTCCTTAGAACGGGATCTCGTCATCAAAGTCATCGAAGCTGCCAGCTGGCGGAGCCCCGAAGTTGTTCGGCTGTTGTTGGCCTGCAGGTGGCTGGCCTACACCGTGGTGCGTGCTGGCAGGCGCCGGTTGCTGGTAGCCGCCTTGCTGATGGGGTGGCTGCTGGTAGCCCTGCTGAGCTGGCGGACGCTGTGCTTGGGATGGCTGACCGCCACCGGAACCGCCGAGCATCTGCATGTCATTGGCGACGATCTCGGTGCTGTAGCGTTCGATGCCTTGCTGGTCCGTCCACTTGCGAGTCTGCAAGCGTCCTTCGATGTACACCTGAGCGCCTTTCTTGAGGTACTGCTGAGCGATCTCGGCGGTCTTGTTGAACAGTACCACCCGATGCCATTCGGTGCGTTCCTGGACGTTGCCGGTCTGCCTGTCTCGCCATTTGTCAGTCGTGGCGATGCTGAGGTTGGCCACGGCTGAGCCGCTGGGGGTGAAGCGCACCTCTGGGTCTTGGCCGAGATGGCCGATCAGTATCGCCTTGTTGATGCCGCGGGCCATGCTGGCCTCCTTGAGTGGTTGAGCGCACAGGTCAGCCCCCAGAAGAGACTGGCGTGTGAGCACAAAAAGGCCTACCGGTTGGGGTGGGCAAGGTCAGGGTCTGCGAATGAGGTGCCGGTCAGCCCCGGCTTGCTCACCACTACGCAGGTGACGCGCCTACTATCACCACAACAGCAGGAGACTCTATAAATCTGTGCTAATCTGGCGTTACACCACAACAGCTAGGAGTTATTGCAATGGATGCAGCAGGCAAGGATTCAGGTAATAAGCCCAACCCCTCTCAGCCCTCCAGGAAGGAGCTTCGAGATCACACTTCCAACCATAAGGTTGAGCCGCCAAAGAAGCGGCCCGGCCAAAGCTGACAACCGATAGAGGCCACCATGACCGATCAAAATCAGAAGCTGGAATACGGTGTCGTGTATTCACTTCATGTTGAAAAGATGACAGAGCGTTTTAATCGACGGCTCGACAATCTGATTACCTTCGGCCTCATTCTGCTTGGCTCTGCTATTGCTGGATCACTCGGCAATAGCGTTTTGATCGGTATTCTGGTTGCGACTTTGTCGGCATCCCAGCTTGTATGGTGATTCGGTGAGAAGGCCGGGCATGCTGAGGCTCAGATGAAGCGCTATGAGCAACTTCTCTCCGAGTTCAATGCTCTTGATGACGACAGTGTAAGGGCAAGGCTTAATGCGCTATCTGCCCAAGATTCCACACCGCTGACATCTCTCGAAAACATTGCGACCCGCAATGCCATCATTTATCTGGGGTGGTATGAAAATGACCTTGGCCTGACTCGCCTTGAGCAGGTACTTGGATTCTTTTGCGGTGCAACACCAATGCCCAAGAAGCCCCGCCAGGGACATGGCGGGGAAGCACAGGCAGCGCACGATGAAACTCCGGCGTAGGACATTCGCCCTCGCTTCTTACTGATGGTGGGTGGCCACTCGGGAATGCACTGTGATGCACTCTCGGGTGGGCTCTGCCATTGGCAAAGCCCCATACCATTCCCAGTATTTCTACAGCCCTGGGCGGCGTACTCCCAGCGGCCTCTCACGTCTCTAACGCTACGGGCGGGCTGGGCATGCCTGATTGTTAAAGAGCAGCCGCATTGCCCGGCGGTTCGGGACTCATCAGGCGATACCGGCAGTGCCGATGCCCTCTGATAAGCGCTGTCTCTCCAGCTGTCACACCACTCGCCCAGGTGTCGGGGGTAAGGCCGCTAGTGAAGGGTTGGCACCGGCGCCTTACCTGCGGGTGGTTATGCTCGCAATCCCACTGGCACCACCTGCTGGCCGTGGGGCGAGGTCCGATCAGCGACTGGCAAGCTGCTGACCATGCGTAATCTGAGGGGAGCAGAGGCTGGCGGCATTGCCATGGAAGTCCGGCCAGCCGCGGCGCTGGGCTTCAACGAAACCGGCCTTGGCATCTTCTTGCCACATGGCAGTCATTTCGCAGTATTCGGCTTCGCTGGCGGACAGCTGGTGGGTGCCATCGTTCTGCTGAGTGAGGCTGGCGAGCGTGACCAAGCCGCCGACGATGACGGCGAGGATGATGGCTGAGCGATGCTTGCGGGCGGTGTCGGTCATGGGTTGCTCCAATCCACTCGGTGACGATGGCGGTGTGCCGTGTCGATGTGGAATAAATATGTACCAATGGTTCAGCATTGGTCAAGTACCAATAGTACATTTATGGATTGCGGGTACAAAAAAACCGCTCCGGGGAGCGGCCTGATGATCGAGAGGGGATTTAGCCAATAGGCAGAAACGAGAGCGGGGAAGGGAGGGTGACACCAGTGTCGGGGGGGAGGGTGACACCAGTGTCAGGGGGAGAGCGACACCAGCGTCGTACCTAGAACCTACCTATTAGAATCACTCTCTCTGGTTATGCGCGTGCGCGAGAGGATTTCGTTAGGCAAACACTTCCCACCAGAAGACACGACCGATGATTTTCGGGGCGTCGGGGTCCCCCAGGGTGTAGACCTCTTCCGGATACTCGATGTGGTTATCGCTGACCACGCGCATACGGTTCAAGG
The DNA here is from genome assembly GCF_029846405.1 of Cobetia sp. 29-18-1. NCBI lineage: Bacteria > Pseudomonadati > Pseudomonadota > Gammaproteobacteria > Oceanospirillales > Halomonadaceae > Cobetia > Cobetia sp. 29-18-1. The sequence continues at coordinate 22,199 of NZ_JARWKS010000027.1, read as the reverse complement.
GCAGGCGATAGAGTCGCTTCACGCGCAGCATGCCCCCGTGATCCAGTGCGTAGATCTTGCCGTCGATGATGTGACGGCAACTCTTGTCGATACCGATGGGGGAGCCGTCGAAAATGGCTGGCTCCATTGAATCGCCCGTGACAGTGGCGCAGGCGGCCTGCTTGGGATCTACACCTGCACGGGCCAGGCGTGGCAGGCTGAAGCGCATATACGCTCCGTGATTTTCGATCACTTGGGTACGGCCATCTCCTGCGGCCATCTCAACTTCCCGAAAGTAGGGAATTTCAACTTCATCCTCCCGGAGTGGGGCGTCTCCATCCACAAACTCGGCTTCATGGAAAACCAGCTCATTCTTGCTGTTTTCTCTCATTGGCCCGGTTCCGAACCTCAGCCATTCCGCACGCACGTTTAGCCCCTTGGCGATCAGCACTAGCTTGGACTGTCCCGGCATTGACTCAGCATTGAGCCATTTGCTGGCGGCCTTAGGGGTGACGCCTGTGAGATTTTTTAGATGCACGCCTTGACCGCGATCAGGGATGCCCTGCTCGGCAAGTGCTTTCTTTAGGCGGGAGGCGAACTCATCCCGTTCAGACAGTGTATGAACCATGGGTCCAATGATGATTGGACTTGCTTTGACTTTCAGTACATGTCTATTATGTACTTCCGGTACATATTTAAAGGCAAACAAATGAACTCCTTGCGCGAACTGGTCGAGCAGGCAGGAGGTGTGGGGGCGGTTTCCAAGGCTTGCGGCGTTTCAATCCGTGCCGTCTACAAGTGGATCGAGAGGGGGGGCCTGCCCAGAACGGAATACACCGGCGAAACCAGTCATGCAGAGGCCATCGCGGGACTTTCACCTTCTGTGGTTGAGGCTTCGGAAATCCGGAATCGCTTCATGCCCAACAAGCATACCGCCTGACAGCCACAGAATAGCCGGCCGCCCATATCGGCTTAAACGGAACGAACACGGAGAGATTCACCATGGACAGTCATACAGCCCCCGAACGTGACATGGATACCTATCTGGATGCGGTGCATGACGTGGTTTTCGAGTGCTGCCCAAAAGTGCTGGCAAGCGATATCGGCATGTCGGTGAAGTCACTTTACCGCCGGGTGGCCGAGGACGACCCCATGCCGATGCGTCTGATCGATGTGGTGGGGATCTTCTGGAACGTGGATCGCGAGCACCAGATGCGTTTGATCGCCCCGTTCCTCGATCACTTGGGGATGGTGGCGGTGCCGCGTTATGAGCAGGGCGAGGTGAGTCGTGGGGACGTGTTCGCCTCTGTACTGAATGCACAGCAGGGCCAGGGCGCGATGGCGGCGCTGATTCAGGCGGCGATTGCAGATGGCGAGATAGATGACAAAGAGGCTGCACAGCTGGAAGCGCAGCATAAGGCCATCGAGCAGCAGATGAGCACCCTGATGGGGCAGCTACAGGCGATGCGCAAGCCGCTGAAAGTGGTTGGCAAGTAATGAAACGCTAGATGCAAAGAAGCCCCGCCGGCGACCAAACCATGACGGGGCATCTCAACTACGCCAAGGAAGTATGGCATGACGATCAAGACGAGTGAAGCCAAGGGCTTGTTGTTGAGCTATCGCGGTTGGAGCTGCGAGGAACTCAAGCAGGAAACCTATCGACTGGCGGTGGCCATCGAGAAACGTGAGCGGGTGGGTGGCGTAATCGATTTGCGCATGAGCATGCAACACCACCTGGCTGTGGTGGCTCTGTTGGAGTGTGGCAAGGGGCAGGGCGAGACGGCCAAGGAAGATGCTCGCCGCACCCTGTCGATCGACTACCACATGAGCGAGGCAGGACGTTATGAGCGCTTGTCGCTGGGGATGGCGGCCAAGGGTGACGAGGTAATGGCATGAGCATAACGGCAAGCATGAGCACGGCACGTATTGAAGCCGAGATGGCTCGCGCGAGTCGTCATATTGCTCAGCGAGAAGATGTCCGCCATGAGCAGCCGGTGCGGGCCCGTGAGTATCACGAAGCTTATGCCACTTGGCACAAGTGCAATGCAATTCTCGCTGCCCGCCGCGGTGACAAGGGCGATGAGCTGGGCGGCATGAAGTGGCACCGGGCACATGCGGCACGTCACGTGAAGTTGGCAGGAGGTGGGGCATGAGTCTTCAAGCGATGGCATGGGCTCGCGAGGCGATGCCCACGCTGCCGGGAGCGATCAAGGCGGGACCACGGTTGTTGCTGATGCTGATGGCTGATTACGCGAATGAGCAGGGTGTGTGCTGGCCGTCCATCCGTCGCCTGGCAGATGAGATGGCCTGTTCGATGCGCACGGTACAGCGCTCGATTGAGGCGTTGGTTGAGCAGGGATTGATGGAAGTGGTGCCACGTCAGACGAAGACCGGCCGTCAAACCTCGAATTTCTACCGTCTCTCCATGGGCGTGACTCAGCAGCAGCAAGCTGCCGATGAGCCGTCACCAGAAGAGCTTGAGGCACTGATGGCAGGTAGTGATGAAGAGGAAGCATCTGCCAAGCCTGCTGCTGCCCCTGATGAGCACCCGATCTTTGCCAATGCCGCTCAACAGGCTGACAGCGGCCAGCCGCAAGTGACTGCCGGCGCCCGCCAGATGCCGATGACGTTGGACTGGCAGCCGGATGCGACCCACTGGCAGACAGAGACGCTGCGCCGTGGTGATCCATCGCTGACTTGGGATCAGGGCGAGCTGGCGGACTTCACCGCGCACTTTGCGGATCAACCGGGGCGGACGTACTCGCATCATGCCTGGTGCGCCAAGTTCGTGCGCTGGGTGAGTGATAACCGCAAGCGAGAGGCGGCCCGTCAGGCCCGCATGAGCCAGAACGCCAACACTTCATCGAACAACAATGCACGCATCGCTGGAGGCACCCATGGAAGCCGTCGCTCAACTGGTCCAATCCGTAACTCGAAACTCTCAGCCGCTGAAGGGCGTGCACTCATTGAGCAGCGCCGCCGTGAACAAGCCGAAGGCCAGCCGCCGTCCGGCGACGTCATCGATGGCGAGTGGCTGTGATGACCTGCCACGGGTGAGCCAGAAGGCGGTGGATGCATTGTTCGATCGCTTGGCCCAATTGCATGGCGCCCATTGGCACCGACGCTGCCGTGAGATGGGCTGGGGCACTGAGGAGAATGGCCAGTGGGTGAGCTGTGACGTAGAAGGCGAGTGGCTGGCGGCCCTGAGCCACCTGAGCGCCCAGCACTTGCGCTGTGGCTTGCAGGCCGAGAAGGCACGCACGGCCAAGTCGCTCAAGCAGCGCGGTAACGCCTTCCCGCCGGATAGCGCCATGCAGTTCGCCGAGCTATGTCAGATGACCCCCGAGGGGCTTGGATTGCCGGACTTCGACACCGCCTGGCAGGCACTGCAGGACCACGCCTTCACCGGCAAGCCGTATTCGCATGAGGCTATCGCTGCGGCTGGTGAGCACATGGACCTCCACGGTATGGCCTCGGCCACCTACCAGCGCATGGACAAGCACGAACGAGCCTTCCGTGTGTACTACCAGCAGGTGGTAGAGCGCTTTGCCCGCGGCGAAGAGCTCAAGCCGCAAGCGGCGATTGGTCATGACGGCCAACTGTCACCGGCGGAACGTGCCGTCATGGCGGGGGAAGACAAAGCACGCCAAGCAGCGGGAGATCTGGCAGGCATCACACCGACTCAAGCACTGAAGATTATGCGGGGAGGGTTAGCGCATGGGTAATCACGAGCATCAAGCGTTCACAGCCACTGCCGGTGCCAATGTTGGCAGAACCCCACGGGCACGACGTGCGACGTTGGACAATCCCGCAAGTCAGCTGGGCCGTACCTATCTGGCGCTCAGTGAATCGCGCTCATGGCTGATGCTGCATGAGCTGGCCGCCGAGATCCTTGTCCGCTTCGATCGGCTGGATAGTGAAGCTGCCATCAGTGCGCGCTTGCGAGATCTGCGTCGCCATCATGGGGTAAGAGTGGAGAGTCGCCGCCGTGGGGGGAGTGCGGCCCATGAGTATCGCTTGCTGCGTCTGACGCGGGGCAAATCTCAGCCCGACATGCTGGAAGCTCTGCAGTGAGCTATCGCCCCGCTGGCAGCTTCACACGGCCGAACCCTTCTACCCGGCGCCGTTGCTTCGCCTGTGGTAAGCGGGTGGCGATCCAACAGCTGGCGGGATGCCTGGGCACGTGCAAGCGCTGCATTGCTTTGGGTAGGCCACACTACAACGCCAAGGGTGTTCGGATAAGGGGAGCAGGGTGATGGCAAGCATAGAGGGCAAGTATGCCCAGATGGCCGAGATGCTGTTGGCTGCTGAGGGGTTCTTGTTATTTCTCGATCACGCCAAACGGCATCGCTACAAGCTTGATGAGAACACCATCCCGGATGGGACTCATCAATATGAGGATGGCGTGGATTTCCTCTGCAAGGCGTGTGGTGTTTCGTCCCTGGCCGAGATGGACAAGAGCAGGCGATCTGGCCAGATGCTGCCACGAATCATCGCCAACTTCCGACGTTGGCAGTCGGCGCAAAGGAGACCTGAATGAGCTGGGCAACACATCCTTCCGCCAAGGTGGCGGCCTGCAAGTCGCCAAACCGTACCGCCGGCCAAGCCCGCAAGTCGGCGCCACGTATCGACCGTGAAGGGTTGGAGCAGAAGGTGCTGATTCGCTGGCTGTACGCTCAGCACCAGAACGGAATGCAGGTGGGGCAGTTGCTGGGCGGTGTGGTCTACCACGTCCCCAATGGCGGCCAGCGCAACAAGAAGACGGCGGCAGACCTCAAGATGCAGGGCGTGCGGGCTGGGGTGAGTGACCTGGTGGTGGCCACGGCCCGTGGTGGGTATCACGGGCTCTATATCGAGTTCAAAGCCGCGCCACCTCACGATGCTGCCCTGGCGAAGTCTCAGCGCGAATGGCTTGAGAAGATGGAGGCCAATGGCTATCTGGCAGTGCTGGCCAAGGGAGTGGATGAGGCCAAGGCGGTGCTGGTGGCCTATGCGAGCTGGCCCGAGACGGTGGTGGCCGGTGAGCCAGAAGTGATGCCGCATGGCAGTGAGTGGCGCAAGGCAACGGAATAGCGCTCACGTAGCAACCCGGAGCAGGAGGGCAGGACATGCAGCGGATCGAGGATATGGGGCTGGCGGAGACCTTCCGCCTGATCGAGAAGCTGCCGGAGGGCGTGAGGCGTCAGCAGGCGTTGGCGCATGCTCTGGATGAGCTGCTCGAGGAAGAGATCGAGTATCGCACCGGGCTGCGCCATCAGAATGCCGGTTGGCATCAGGTGTCATCGGTGGGCGGCATGGGGGAAGGGCGTGGCGAGTGCACGGGCTTGGTGGATCATGTCGGCAAGGCTGCCGAGCGCTATCAGCAGGAAAGTCAGTGGCGGACAATGGCGGCGGCGCTGCTGTCACGCCTGACCGATCGCCAACGCATGGCGGTCCTGCTGGCGGCCTATGCTATCCCGCCGGTGCAGCATTGCCGGTCACCGCGCATGATGACCCAATCCCAGGCAGTGGCGGCGCAGGTAGCAATTCTTGCGCGGCTGGGGTGGGCGCCTGGGGCGGTGGAGGTGGCGCCGTTCAAGTCACCCACGGCACTACGGAAAACTGCGGCGCGTGGTCGCGACTCACTACTGTATATGGTGCTTTCACAGGCTGAAATGGCTGCTTGACTACCATATGTTGCAAAAGTGGCCGCGAGAGGATACGATTCAGCTACTGTGTGATTCTTGTGTCTCTGGATCACCGCTTATTTCAAGGCCCTGCCATCCGGCGGGGCTTTTTCGTTGTATCTGCCCAAGATTCCCCATGAATCAATAATTTCTGATCAGCATTCCGTTGAAGTGTAAACGCTACTGTAACGATATCTTGTTTACGAAACTTACCGAACGGATACAAAAATAATGGGGAATATCACTCGTAGCTTGGTGGCGAGCGGGGAGAAAGGTAATGTTTTACGTTTAGGCCGAGAGCTCAACCAAATCATAGAGACTGAGCACTTGGCTGTTCATGAGGCTGTTGAGCGTTACCAGCACCTGGGGCTCACCCGAGAGCTAGCTTTGCAGGCGTGCAATAGAGCACGTCGAGATCAGAAGCAGTTGGAGGCGCGTCAAGCGCTGCGAAAGGTATTCTCCACAAGTGCCATCACTGAGCGGGCTTTCCCCGCATCAAGTCTTATGGAGTGACGAATGCTAGATGACATCATCAGTGTGACTCATGTGGAGCAAGCCAGAAGAGGTAATCTTAAGCCTCTGGGCGAGTCTTTGTGCATTGTGTGTGATGACATGGGGATAGCGCTTGATGACGTCATCGAAGAATGTGAGTTCACACGGCTTACACATGAGCTTGCCGAAGCGGCATTGACGCACGGTCGTTCCCGCAGACGATATTCGTAGTGTGTTCCATGTGATTTCCGAGCCCTGCCATCCGGCGGGGCTTTTTCGTATCTGCTTACCGGTGATTCCCATGCCTGCACATGCCCCAGCGCACTGGCTCGATGAGGTCGAACTGGTGGGCTTAGATGCGCCTGTTGATCCGGCGGCTGATGATGCCAGCAATCTGGCGGCCTTCCTGGACACCATTGCCTATGCCGAGGGCACGCCACGCTTCAGCTCGATTGAGGGCTATGACGTGCTGGTGGGTGGCACGACCTTCGATGGTTTCGATGATCATCCCCGCCAATCGGTGTGGCTCAAGTCGTACAAGATCCACAGCACGGCGGCGGGCCGGTATCAGTTCCTGGTCGGGACGTGGGATGACTTGGCCAAGCGCTTCCACCTGCCGGACTTCTCGCCTGCCTCGCAGGATGAGGCTGCCAAGCAGTTGATCCGCCAGTGCCGGGCATTGGGGCTGGTGTATGACGGGCGCATCGCTGAGGCCATCCACGCCTGCCGGCGCATCTGGGCGAGCCTGCCAGGGGCAGGTTATGGGCAGCGCGAGCTTGATACCGATGAGCTGCTGGGCGTGTACGTGCGTGCTGGCGGCCACATCGCATAACGATAACGACGAACTACGCAGGGCCTACCGACTCAGGAGGCCATATGCATGATGACGACCACGAGCCCGCCGATATGCCGCACCGCGATCCATCGACATGGCAGATGCTGCTGGAGTGGCTGCAGCCGTATCAAGCCAACCTCTATGCAGCAGGGCTGTCATTTGTGATCGCGCTGCTGCGCGGCCTGCATGCCGGTGGCCGCTTCTACAAGTCAGTTCTCGAGGCGACTCTGGTGGGTGGCCTGACACTGGCGCTCAAGCCGCTGCTGGATTGGGGTGGCTTGGATCAGGATATGGCCGTGGCCATTGGCGCCGCGATCGCTTTCCTCGGTGTCGAGTGGCTGCGTGCCAAGTCTGACGCCATCTTCGATAAGGTGCTGGGACGATGGCTGCACTGATCACGACCGCGTGGGCATGGGGCCGCAAGCTGATATCAGGCGTGAAGATCGAGGTCATCCTGATGGCAGTGGTGCTGGGCTGGGGTGCGATGAAGACCTATGAGGCGACCAAGGCCGAGCAGCATGCCAATGATCTCAAGGCTGAGCTATCCACCGAGAAGGCGGTCAACCGCGGGCTCGAGATGATGGCGCTGCACTACGGCAATCAGATGAAGCGATTGTCCGTCGCATTGGAGGCACGCGAGGCCAGCCGCGCTCTGGATGACCGTTCAATCATGGCTGCCCGGGCAGCTGCACGCCGGATGGAGAGAGACGATGCGCCGACTGGGGATTGGGCTGACCGGCCTGTGCCTGACGCTGCTGCTGAGTGGCTGCAGCGCCTTCGAGAGCAAGCCAGTGGTGATGCCCACTGAGTGGCAGTGCACGCCTGATGTGCCGAGCTACCTGCTCAATCCACTGCCTGCGCCTGATCGGCCAGTGACATCCAACCGCGATCTGCTCAGCCTACTGGCTGACTATGAGTCACAGCGTCGCCGGTTCAACGCTGACCGCACGGCGACGGCCTCGATCCTCGAGCGCCTGGCCGATGGCCCTGATAGTGCCGAGCAGACGACTGCCGAGTAACACCGCAAGAATTGAAAAGCCCTGCCTTCCGGCGGGGCTTTTTTGTGGGCGCTTCACCCGCGCCCGGCACTTACCAGAGCCTTTCAGGATAGAGCCTGAGGAGCGCCGATGGCTTCATCGGGCCTCTCTGGGTTGGCGACTCCTGGGTGACAGGCTCTATCTCTAAAAGGCTTCTACCGATGACAAACGTTATTCCATTCGATTACGAAGGCCAGTCGGTCCGCTTCAACACAGATTGCTGGATCAATGCTACTGACATTGCCAAGCGCTTTGGCAAGAGACCGGCCAAATGGCTGGAGCTTCCGCGAACCCAAAGCTATATCGCTGCCTTGGCTAGAGCGATGGGGAGGACCGATGTCCGAAAATCGGACTTCGGTCTCGTGATCACCCGAAGAGGTGGCTTGCTACAAGGCACATGGCTGCATCCCAAGCTAGCGGTGGCCTTCGCGCGATGGCTGGATGATGACTTTGCCGCATGGTGTGACCTACGCATCGATGCGTTGATGCGCGGTGAGCTGAGCGCTATGCAAGAGTTCGAGAAGGCCTGTCGCGCACTGGATGACCAGAATGCCAAGGGCAGCCTTGCCGGTCGCGAGCTGGCCAGCCATCGGTGGGTCAAGCCGGCGCTGGAGTCTCGCGCTGACTACTGGCGGCAAGAGCTCCAGATGGCGTTACCCATCGACTCATGATCACTCCCTTGCCCTGGTCACAGTACGTGGTCTCGCCCAGTGCCTCCGTCGCGGATGACATAGAGCTTGTATCCCTTGATATGGGCGAGAGCCTCTGCGTACTCACGGGCTTCGGCTTCCTGCTTGAATGTCTTGTGCGGCATATCCTCGAGCTCACGACGTACTGCCCAGCCGTCAGTGCAGCGATAGAGATATAGCTCGAGCATCATGGGCGTCTCCTTTGATCGGTGTCCCTGCATGTTCGGGTATGCGCAACTCTTAACGTAGTAGAGGAGAAGGTCTGTGCCTATCAAACCGCCGCGACCCTGCAAGGCACCCATGTGTGGTGGCAAGACGACGGCCTCTCACGGGTACTGCGAGGCGCATGCCGATCGCGCTATCAACTGGGGCAAGAGTAAGCGAGGTGGGCAAGGCCGTGGTGGTCGGCCATGGCGGCGACTGCGAAACGCGATTCTCAAGCGTGATCGCTACCTCTGCCAGCCATGCGAGCGCATGAACCGCATCACGCCATCTACTGAAGTTGATCACATTGTGGGTAAGGCTCAGGGCGGCACAGATGCCGCTGACAACCTCGAAGCGATCTGCAAGGCCTGCCATCAGGCCAAGACGGCAAACGAGGCACTGGCGGCCAGATCAGGCGACTGAGGCAGGCCCCGAGAGGGGGGGAGGGGGTGCAATCTCTACCACCTTTGGGGGCGGCCACCGTTCCGTTACGTTTCTTTCTCACACCCGCGAAATTGAAAAATCAGCCTAGCGCGAAGGATTCTCAGATGACACGAGGTCGCAAGCCCAAACCAAGCCACTTGAAGGCGGTGCAGGGCAACGCCGGCAAGCGTGCCATCAACCATGACGAGCCCGAAGGTGATGCACTCGATGTCGCGCCGCCTGCGCCCGACTGGCTATGCGAGATCGGCCGCGATGCCTGGGACAAGCTCGCACCCTGGTTGGTCGGCTCCAAGATCCTGACGCGCTCTGACCTGCATCAGCTCGAGGCCTACTGCGATGCCTACGCCACCTGGCGGCAGGCCGTGGTCGAGATCCAGCAATGCGGCCTGGTGCTGGAAAGCCCTGCCACCGGTGCCCCCATCAAGAACCCAGCTCTGACCGCGAAGAATGAGGCAGCCCGCCAGATGACGACCTTCGGCAGCGCACTCGGTCTCGACCCGTCCAGCCGAGCACGCCTGGCCGTGCCCGGGTCCAAGGACGCCGCCAACCCCTTCGCCGAGCTGCTGGGTGGCAACAAGCGATGACACTCAATGGCCAGCTATCCCAACGTCAATGCTGCGAACAAGTACGCTCGGGACGTGGTGGCTGGCCGGATACCCGCTTGCAAGTGGGTCCGCCTTGCCTGCCAGCGTCATGTCGATGAACAGAAGGCGGCCAAGACGCGCGCCTTTCCCTACCGTTTCGACCGTGACGCCGCCGAGCGGGCATGCGCCTTTATCCAGCTGCTGCCTCACACCAAGGGCAAGTGGGCGCGCGAACGCAAGCTGATCACGCTCGAGCCCTGGCAGCTCTTCATCTTCAGTGTGCTGTTCGGCTGGATGAGCAAGCGCAGTGGGCAGCGCCGTTATCGCGAGGCTTACATCGAGGTGCCGCGCAAGAACGGCAAGTCAGTGATTGCCGCGGGCGTGGCCACCTACATGCTGGCCGCCGATGGGGAATACGGCGCCGAGGTCTATTGCGGTGCCACCACAGAGAAGCAGGCCTGGGAGGTCTTCCGGCCCGCCAAGCTGATGCTGCAGAAGTCACCGGCCCTGATCAGCGCCGCCGGCATCGAGGTGATGGCCAAGAACATCAGCATTCCCAGCGACGGCTCCCGTCTGGAACCGATGATCGGTGACCCGGGCGACGGCTCCAGCCCCAGCTGCGCCATCGTCGATGAGTTCCACGAGCATCAATCGCCCAGCCTCTACGAGACCATGCTGACCGGAATGGGCGCCCGCGATCAGCCGCTGATGTTCATCATCACCACTGCCGGCTTCAACCTCGCTGGCCCTTGCTACGACAAGCGCCGTCAGGCGCAGCAGATGCTGGATGGCGTGGTCGATAATCCTGAACTCTTCGCGCTCATCTACACCATCGATGAGGGTGACGACTGGCAGTCGCCGGACGTGCTGCGCAAGGCCAACCCCAACTTCGGTGTCAGCGTCAGCGAGGAATTCCTGCTCAAGGCGCAGCGCGATGCCATCCAGTACCCCAGCCGCCAGAACTCCTTTCTGACCAAGCATCTCGATGTCTGGGTCTCGGCACGCAGCGCCTGGCTGAACATGGCCACCTGGCTGGCGGCCGGTGATGACTCAATGTCGCTGGACCAGATGGAAGGCGAGCCCTGCTGGCTGGGCGTTGACCTTGCCAGCAAGACCGACATCGCTGCCATCGGCCTGATCTTCCGCAAGGTGCGCGAAGACGCCAAGGTCGAGTGGCGTGCCTTCGTGCGCAGCTACCTGCCGGAAGGCGCGATCGAGCGCGCCAGCAGCAACCGCGCTGCCTATGAGGGCTGGGTCAACTCTGGCCACCTGATCATCACCGATGGCGAAGAACTCGACTTCGAGGTCATCCGGCAAGACATCCTCGATCTCTCCAGTCGCTTCGATGTGCAGGAAGTCGCCTACGATCCGTGGCGGGCCACCCAGCTCGCCCATCAGCTGATGCAGGAAGGCGCGCCGGTCATCGAGTACCGCAATACGGTCCAGAACATGAGCCCCGCCATGCGCGAAATGGAAGCCGCCGTTACTGGCGGCCGCTTCACGCACCCGGCTGACCCGCTACTCACCTGGATGGCCAGCAACGTGGTCGCCAAGGCCGACGCCAAAGAGAACATCTACCCGCGCAAGGAAGCCGCCGACAACAAGATCGACGGCATCATCGCGCTGCTCATGGCGTTGGGGCGTGCCATCACCCTCGATGTCGAGCCGCCCAGCCTTCTCGACTCCCTCTCAGACGACGACTTCCTGGTCATGTGACATGCGAAACCTACTGTTCGACACCCTCGGGCTGGCCGGCTTCGCCAGCCTGACGGGCGGCCTGTACCTGCGATTCGGCCTCGCGGACGCGCTGATGGCCAGTGGCAGCCTGCTACTGGTGTTGGCACTGCTCGGCGCACGCGCCATGCGTAAGGGGGCCTCATGATTCTCGATCAACTGTTCTCCACCCGCTCGGTCGAGAATCCGGCAACACCGCTTAGCGGTGAAGCGCTGGCCGACTACCTGCGAGGCGACTCCAGCATTAGCGTCAATCAGCAGAGCGCCATGACACTTGGCGCGGTCTACGCCTGCATCTACGTGCTGTCATCCTCGCTGGCGCAATTGCCGCTACACGTCATGCGCAAGCAGAACGGTGTCATCACCGCCGCCACGGACCACCCCGCGTATCAGCTGCTGCATGACGAGCCCAACGACTGGCAGACCAGCTACAAGTGGCGCGAGACGGCCCAGTCCCACGTGCTCGGCTGGGGCAATGGCTACACCGAGGTGGTTCGCGATGCGCGAGGCAATGCCGTGTCTCTTCAGCGCCATTGCCCCTGGAACTGCAGCCCGGTGAAGCGCGGCAACCGCTGGCTATATGCCGTCACCGATGAAGAGGGCTCACGCGCTGTCGCGACCGAAGACATGATCCACGTTCGCGCGCTCGGCTCACACGATCGCACCGGCGTCAGCGTGGTGCGTCAGCACGCCGAGACCATCGGGCTCGGGCTGGCGGCTCAGCGCTACGGCAAGGATTTCTTCGAGGGAGGCGGGCGCCCGACGGGGCTTGTCACCGTCAAGGACAGCTTGAACGCCGATAGCTGGAACCGCCTCAAGGAGACCTGGGCCAAGGCCGTCGCCAGTCTGCGCCAGTCCGAGAACAAGACGCTGATGCTCCCCGCACAGCTGGATTACAAGTCGATCACCATCGCGCCGGAGGACGCCCAGTTCCTCGAGACGCGCAAGCTCAACCGCTCCGAGGTGGCCGGCATCTTCAATGTGCCCGCGCACATGATCAACGACCTGGACAAGGCCACCTTCTCGAACATCTCCGAGCAGGCCATCCAGTTCGTGCGGCACACGATGATGCCCTGGGTCATTAACTGGGAGCAGGAGATCAACCGCGCCATCTTCACACCCACCGAGCGACGGGCTGGCTACTACGCCAAGTTCAACCTCGCCGGGCTGCTGCGCGGCACCCCCACCGAGCGTGCCGAGTTCTATCACAAGGCCATCACCGATGGCTGGATGGACCGCAACGAAGTCCGCGCCCTGGAAGACATGAACCCACGCGATGGCCTCAGCGAAATGCTGATCAGCGTCAACGCCACCCCAGCCAGTCAGCTGGGCCAGTCACCCTCGCCCGAGGACTCCACATCATGAGTGAGACAGAAAAGCGCGCCCTGACGTGCGAGGTCCGCGCCGAAGCGGGCGAAGAAGGGCAGCCGTTGCGGATCATTGGTCACGGCGCCGTCTTCAACAAGCGCAGCGAGATGATCATGGGCATGTTCAAGGAGCAGATAGCCCCCGGTGCGTTCGACAACGTGCTGGGCGATGACGTGCGCGCCCTGTTCAACCATGACCCCAACTTCGTGCTCGGCCGCACCCTCAGCAACACGCTGTCGCTGTCGGTGGATGAGGAGGGCCTGCGCTATGAGATCGACCCACCCGACACCCAGTCGGTGCGTGATCTGGTCATGGCGCCACTGACACGAGGTGACATCACCGGCTCCAGCTTCGCCTTCCGTGTCGCCCCCGATGGTGACGAGTGGGGCGAGGACGAGCACGGCGTCATCGTGCGCACCATCCACCGATTCAGCCGCCTGCTGGATGTGTCTCCCGTGACCTATCCGGCTTACCCCGATGCGGGCGCCGCCAAGCGGTCGCTCCAAGCCCGTTGCGATGAACTCCGAGAGATCACGCAGCGTGCCGTCAATCAGCGCCGCGCCCGCGAGCGCTTCCTTGAACTCATCAATGCCTGAGCCCGTGGAGGCTACATGAAACTCTCTGAACTGAAGCAGAAGTACGCGGCCGTCGCCAAGGACATGCGCAAGATGCATGAAGATGCCGGCGACACCGAATGGAAGGATGAGCAGCGCAGCCAGTGGCAGTCCATGAAGAGCGAGCTGGATAGCCTGCAGGACAAGATCGATCGCGAAGAAGCCCTGCGCGATGCGGACCAGCGATTCGTGCGTGACAACGAAGAGGAGCTGCGCGGCCAGTCTCAGACGTCTGAGGCTGGGCAGTCCCAGGGCCCGAGCGTGGATGAGCAGCGTGCCGCGGCCTTCGATGCCTTCGTGCGTGAAGGCATGGGTAACATGAGTAAAGAGCAACGCGCGATCATGCGTGAGATGCGGGCTCAGGCAGCGGGCGAGAATGACAAGGGCGGCTACACCGTCCCGACTACCATGCTCAACCGCATCCATGAATCCATGCAGGACTATGGCGGACTGGCCTCGGTTGCCCAGATCCTGAATACCTCCGATGGCGCCAACATCGAATGGCCGGTGTCTGACGGCACCGGGGAAGAGGGTGAGCTGCTGGGGGAGAACACCGCCGCCAGTGAAAAGGATGTCGAGTTCGGCATCCAGAACCTCGGCGCCAAGAAGCTGAGCTCCAAGGTCATCCGTGTCTCCAACGAGCTGCTGCAGGACTCGGCCTTCGACATCGAGGGCTTCCTGGCCTCGCGCATCGGTTCCCGTATCGGTCGCGCCGAAGCCAAGTACCTGGTGAGCGGTACCGGTGCAGGTAGCCCCCAGCAGCCCAAGGGCCTCGCCACCTCGGTCACTGGCACCGTGGCGGCAGCCGCTGCGGCCAGCCTGAACTGGAAGGACATCACCAAGCTGATCCACAGCATTGATCCGGCGTACCGTCGCGCGGCGAACTTCCGTCTGGGCTTCAACGACAACACTCTGCAGAAGATCACCGAGATGGAAGATGGCCAGGGTCGCCCGCTGTGGCTGCCGGCCGTCGCGGGTCTGGCGCCATCCACGGTACTCGGTCAGTCCTACTTCATTGATCAGGGCTTCGAGGACATGGCCGCGAGCAAGAAATTCATGTTCGCCGGTGACTTCCAGCAGTTCGTGATTCGTCGCATCAACTACATGACGCTCAAGCGCCTGGTCGAGCGCTATGCCGAGTTCGACCAGACGGCCTTCCTCGCCTTCCATCGCTTCGATTGCGTGCTGCAGGACACCGCCGCCATCAAGGCGTTGACCGGCAAGGCGGCCTGATCTTCATCCACCACCTGACACAAGGGCCGCCATCGTGCGGCCCTTGCCTGTTGGGGCAAGCCCCATGAGGCATGCCGATGCTCGAGCTGGACATCATCAAGCTGCACGTCCGGCTGGAGCCGGACTTCTCCGAGGACGATCAGCTCCTCGATACCTATTCCAATGCGGCCCGTCGCGTCATTGAAGGACGCACGGGGCGCACGCTGTATGAAACCCACGACGCCATTCCGACAGAAGGGGATGAGCACGCGCTGGTCATCGATGACGACATCACCACCGCGATGCTGCTGCTGATCGGTCACTGGTACGAGACCCGCGAAGCCGTGGTCATCGGCACCATCACCTCAGAGGTACCCATGGCCGTGGGCGCCCTGGTCGATCACTACACCCATTACCACTTCGCATGAGGTGACTATGCGCGCCGGACAGCTTCGCCATCGCGTCACCCTGCTGGGTAGCCGCACCGGGCACCCGCCCAGCTGGCCCACCTTGCGTGAGGTCTGGGCCGAATTCGTGGAGCCCAAGAGTGCCGGGCGAGAAGAGCAGGCGGGTATCCGTGCCCCATCTTCCACGCTGGTGCGCATGCGGCCTCGTGCCGAGCTGGCGGCAGGCCAGATCATCCGCCGCCGCGATGGGGTGCTGTTCATCATCGAATCCATCGACCCGGCACGCAGCATGGTCGAGATTGCCGCGCGTCGCCTACAGGGCGTGGTGGCCGAGTATGAGCCACTGAGTGGTGAGGCCTATCCCATTCAGGCATGGCTGCACCGCCAGAACGTCTTCATCGGCCAGGCCAATGAGGCGCGCAATGTGGTCGAGGTGCTGCAGCCGGAGCTGCGCTGGCCGTGGCCGGAGCCCGGCGACAGAATTCACATCGCCGGCCTGGCGCTCGAGATCGAAGGCATCGTGGAAGGCAGCGATGATGGCATCAGCGTGCAGCTGTTCACCATCCCTCGCTGACAGGAGGCTGCATGGCTCGCAAGCGTGGCAAGAATTCACGGCTGCCCAAGGGCGTGGCCATCGAGGGGCTGACCGAAAGCCTGGCGGAGTTCAAGGCGCTACCCGCGGCCACCCGCCGAGCGATGACCTCGGCCATCAATGAGCAGGCATCCGCGACCCGCAAGCAGCTCATCGATGACATCAGCGCCGATGGCAAGGTCAGGCCGGCGGCGGTGCGCTCGCGCATCACGGTCGAGAAGGCCAGCAAGGACCAGCCCAGCGCCAGTCTCACGCTCAGCCGCTCACCGGTGCCCTTCAAGTTCTGGCAGTACCGCACCGAAGTAGAGGATGGCACTGGCACCCGCGCCAGTATCTGGATTCGCAAGGGCGGCCAGCGTATGCGGGTCTATGGCTTCGTCAATCCCAAGGGTGGCAGCAAGTCACCGCTGGTGCGCTACCGCAAGGGCAGCCAGCGCCGCCTCACCCGTGCCAACGGCTGGACCCTCAAGAACCACTGGAATCATCAGGTGAATGGCGAGCTGCGCAAGCAGGTCGCCTTCGACCTCCAGCAACGCTTCCTCGCTCGCCTGGCCAAGGAGAGAGCCACATGACGCCCATCACCCGCGTGATCGATGCCTTCGTGGCACAACTGGCGGCCATCTCGACGGCCAATGGCCATGCCACCGACATCGCGCATATCGAGACCGAGGCCATCCAGATCAACCTGCGCTCGGAGACCCCGCTGCCACTGCTGCATGTCCGTCGTCTGACCAGCAACGTGGAGGCCCGTGCCGGGCGGGGGACGCGCAAGGAATCGATCAGCCTGCAGATCGAGGCCTATCTCGACCTCAAGACGCATGAGCGTGCCGGTCAGGATGCGCTACTCAATGATCTTTACAACGCCATCTATCCGGAGAGCCAGGTGCTGCTTGATGGGCTGGCGGTCACCATCACGACTGGTGAAGCCGAACTGGATGATGCGGAGCTGGGCAGCCGCATTCTTCCCATCTATCTGCCCGTGACCATCACCTACACCCGCACGAGGTAACTCATGGCTGACTTCAAAGACACAGGCCTGATCATGTCTGGCGACATCTTCATGGCCGAGGTGGATGCCGACGGCAAGTTCGGCGCCCTGAATGGCCCGATGAACGTGCCGTCCCTGAGCATCACGCCGACCAGCGTGAACCGCATTTCTCGCACTTCCTTCCAGAAGGACAACTACGGCCAGGCGCTGGATGCCGTCAACCTGCCCAGCGATTCGGCCAGTGTCACCATCCAGTTCGATTCCATGCCGGCCGCCATGCTGGCAGAAACGCTCGGTGGCACGGCAGAGCTGGCGGATGCCGAAGCTGACAGCGTGACCGGCGAGGCGCTGACCCTGACGGAAGGGGCCTGGGCGGCGTTGCCGCATTCCTCGCTGGCGGCGGGCAGTGTCGTGGTCACCAAGGACGCTACCGATGTCACGGCTGACTGCGACATCAACCTGAGTGCCGGTCTCATCAAGGCGCGCACCGCTTCCGCGGCAGGCGATGTCACCGTGGATTACGACACCGAGGCGGTCACCGGCCATCGCGTGATGGGGGACACCGAGATCTCCAAGCCGCGTTACATCCTGGTGGATGGCATCAACCTGGCCACCGGCAAGCGTACCCGGGTCGAGATCTTCCGTGCCGTGCTGTCGGCGGATCAGGCGACCGAGCTGATGGGCACCGAGTTCATCACCGGGCAGCTGTCCGGCTCGCTGGTGGTGCCGCCCGGCAAGGGCGCCGCCTACACCGCCACCATGTATAGCTAACGGGAGCGAGCCATGACCGCCAAGACCGCTACAGGTAAGACTGGCACTGAACCCAAGCCCAGCGACTCGGTGAGCGTCAAGCTCAAGAAGGCGCATCGTCACGGCGGCAAGGAGTATGCCGCCGGTGACTCCCTCACCGTCGAGGTGCGCCAGCTGGAGCGTCTGAAGAAGGCGGGCAAGGTCTGAGCCTGCCTGCTGTGAGTTGCACCACCTAGCCCGCCATCTGGCGGGCTTTTTCATGTCCGGAGCACGACACGATGGCCAATCAGAGTGACATTCAGCTGCGCATTCAGGCCGCGGTCGATGGGCTGCAAGACATCGGCAAGCTGATGAGCGAGCTGGACAATCTCGGGCAGGACAGCAGCGAGGCCTCAGCCGAGGTCGAGCGCCTCTCCGAAGAGATGTCGGCCATCGGCCAGCAACAGAAGCTGGTCACCCAGATCAACAAGGTCGCGGCAGTCGTGGATGACGCCGGGACCGCCATGCGCGAAGCCGTGGGCAAGGCCGATGACTTGCAGGCCGCGTATGAGAATTCCGCCAACGGTGCGGACTCGCTGCGGCTTGCGACACAGCGGGCGACTCAAGAAGCGGACGACGCCAAGGCGGCGCATGTCGCCCAGGCCCAGACGCTGACCCAGCTGCAGACCAGCTACAAGGGCGCCCAGACCGCCACAACCGCCGCCCGTCAGGCATGGCGTGATGCCGCCCAGCGTGTGCGTGACCTCAAGTCCGAGATCGGCCGGAGCGCCAACGCCACTGATGAGCAGCGTCAGGCATTGTCGCGGGCAAGTGGTGCCGTGGAGCAGGCGAAGGATGCTTACGATGCCCAGGCGCAAAGCCTCAGCAGCCTGCGTGATGAGTTGCAGCAGCAGCGTGAAGCGACGGATGAGGCCAAGGAAGAGTGGCAGAACGCCAGCGCCAGCGCGGCCCAGCTGACTGCCGAGCTCAAGCCGGTCGAGCGTGAACTGAAGCAGCAGGAAAAGGCCCTCAACAAGGCCCGCGCGGCCGCTGACAAGGCGACCGCCGGTCATGAGGCTCAGGCCCAGAAGCTCACACGCCTGCAGCAGGACGCCCACGCCGCGGGTGTGGACATCGACAACCTGACCGATGAAGAGCAGCGCCTGGCCCGCCAATCTCGCGAGCTGGAAGACGACGTGACTTCGCTGGCATCTGGCCTGCGTGAGACTGCCGCGGCCGCCCGCGAGTCCGGTGAGGCTGCCGAGCGCAGCGAAAGCCGTTTCAAGAAAGCCGGCGCAACGCTCAGGCAGTGGGCCGCCGGTGCTGTCACGGCAGCGGGGGCGGGTGCTGCACTGGCTGCTGGGTGGGCCACGCGTTACACCGTCCAGCAGGCCGAGATGGCTCAGCAACTGGATATCACGTCGCGTTCGCTGGGTATCTCCACCCAGGCGCTACAGGGTTATCAGTACGCCTTTCGGCGTGCCGGCATCGATGCCGACAAGACTGCCAATATCTTCAAGGACACGGCCGACAAGATCGGCGATGCCTACCAGAATGGCGGTGGTGAGGCGCAAGACGCCCTCGAGGCTCTGGGCATCAAGGCCGAGGAGCTGATCGAGCTGGCGCCGGACGAGATGATGCTGCGGCTGGCCGATGCCATGAAGGACTTGCCCCAGGCATCTCAGGTCAATCTGCTGGAGTCACTGGCAGACGATGCCACGCGCCTGCAACCACTGCTTGCCAACAATGCCGCTGAGCTTCGGGCGCTGATGGAAGAGGCCAGCGAAGTGGGGGCGATCATGTCCCCCGAGAGGATCGCTGAGCTACAAGCGACCGACGCCGCTATCACCCGCCTGCAAGGCCGTGTTCAGGGGCTGAGCAATCGCCTGTTGGGCGAATTGTCGCCGGCGGTCAATCAGGTGTCTGCCGACTTCGAGCAGGCGCTGGAAGAGAACCCCGGGCTGCTGGATGACCTCGCCACGGCCATCGGGGGTGTGATTCGCACTGGCGGTGAGTGGGCGCGCAGCTTCATAGAGCATCGCGAGCAGATCGGCGGCGCCATGCAGTCGATCATTGATACCGGGCAATTCCTCGGCAACTCCCTCACGGCGGTCTTCCGTGGTGTTCAATCTGTAGTCGCGGGGCTGGTCGCTGCGGTCGCGGCAGCTTCCACCTGGGTGCTGGAGTTGACGGCTACTTCGGTCAGGGCGCTGGAGATGGTAGGGCTGGCATCCGAGGCACAGGTGGCGCAGGCCAAGGCACGGGCCGTGGCTGCCCGTGCCACCTTGAATGACTTGAACGCGGATGCAGTGCGCTATGCCCAGCAAGCTGCTGCCGCTGCCAAGGATGCCTTCAACGCCTTCGACAACAGCGATACAGCCGCGCAGAAGGCTGCCAAGTCGGCTGCCAAGCAGGCTGCTGCCTCTGAGGCTGCGGCCATTGCTGCCAAGAAGCAGGCCGAGGAAGAAGAGAAGGCCGCCAGGCAGGCAGCGGATGCGGCCGCCAAACGCCAGAAGGCACTGGAAAACGCCGCCACATCTCTGGGCACTTCGATGGGCGAACTGTCCAGTGGTATCGCAGACAGCGAGCAGGAAGCCCTTGATGCCTTCGCCACGCTGGCGGCCAGTGGTGAATTGAGCGCGGCGCAGCTGG
Organism: Cobetia sp. 29-18-1; assembly: GCF_029846405.1. Lineage (NCBI taxonomy): Bacteria > Pseudomonadati > Pseudomonadota > Gammaproteobacteria > Oceanospirillales > Halomonadaceae > Cobetia > Cobetia sp. 29-18-1. Next base: position 1,973 of record NZ_JARWKS010000027.1, on the reverse strand, counting down.
CGACGGCCTTCGAGAAGGCGCAGGACAAGATCAAGTCTGACAAGGGCATCGCCGCCCTGAAGGCGCAGGTCGATGGACTGGTGAATGACGGCGTGACCGGCGCGGATGCTCTCGCGACCAAGTGGAAGTCTGCCGGTGCCCGCCTGGCCAAGGACATGGGCACCACCCTGGAGGAGATCCGCACCGGTGTGACCGAGGCGGAACGCTCGGCCATTGATGCCTTCACCAAGATCGCCTCTACCGGCGAGCTATCCGCCAAGGAGCTGAGCCGTGCCTATGTCGGCGCCAAGGAGCAGATCAGCTCTGACGAGGGCATCAAGGCCTTCGGCGCGGTTCTCGATGGGCTGGTCAAGGATGGCGTGACCGGGGCTCGCACGCTCAAGGCGCAGTGGATCGAGGCGCAGGAAGCCACGGCCAAGGCAGCCCGGGACACGGGAGACAAGGCGCAGCAGGCCTCTGCCGACACGGCCCAGACGGTGGAGGCCTCTGTCACGCGCAGCGCCCAGACCATTGCCCAGCTGATGAGCAATGCCCTGCACGAGACGGAAGAGCAGATGCGGTCACTCAGTGACGCCGCCTATCAGGCCTTCGCGACTGACTGGGGGATCGACACCCAGGCCGAAGGCATCGAGGGCATGCAGGACCGCATTGCCGAGTTGGATCATGAGATCGGTGATCTTCGCGACAACCTCGCCACCCGTCTCGACTCCACCGGCTTCACAGCCTGGATGACGGACCTCGCCACCACGTCACGTCAGACCGAGATCGCCTTCCTCGAGCAGAAGATCGCCGTGGAATCACTGACCGATCAGATCGAGGCAGGACGGGCGCCAGCCAGCGCACTCTCGCAGGACATGGACGACCTCTCACGCCGCTTCGACCTGCTCGATGAGTCGGACCTTTCCGGTCTCGAAAGCTCGATTCAGTCGGTGCGCAGTCAGGTCGAGTCGCTGTCAGACAGCGTGAGTGACACCTTGGCCAGTCTGCGCTCGGAACTCGCCAGCCTGCAGGGCGATAGCGCCCAAGTGGAGGCACTGCGCTATCAGCAGCAACAGGCCGAGCTTCAGGAGGCGCTCAACGCCGCCCGAGCATTGGGCGATGCTCAGACCATCAGTGCAGCGCAGGAGTCGCTGCGGCTGGCGGAACGCGCTCACGATCTTCGCCTTGAGGATATCCGCGCCCAGTCCGAGCAGGAGAAGCAGCAGGCCTTGGCCGATGAGGCTGAGCGTCAGCGCAACGTGCAGGAGGCAGAGGTCACCCAGCGCGAGAACAACCGTGACGCCCAGAACCGTACCAGCCAGCTCACCCAGTCGGTACAGGCCCAGCGCCGCGTGGCGGTGGATCTCAATATCGCCGGCCAGCAGGTCACGCTGAACGGGGTGGATGAGAGCGAGGCCGATGCCTTCCTTGATCGATTGACCCAAGCCTCACGCACGACGGCCCGCCGCTGATGGCGGGCGTTTCATTTCTATCGAGAGAACGCCATGGCGATCACCCTTGAGGGCATTGTGCTGCCCGATGACATCCAGTGGACCGATGAGCTGGTGTCCCACAGCGTCGGCCAGGTGCAGACGCCCACGCTGACCGGGGCACTCATCATCGAGGAGTCTGCGCAGGCGGCAGGGCGCCCCATCACCCTCGCCAGCGGCAACGGGGCCTGGGTAACCCGCGCCACCGCGCTGGCCCTCACTGAGCTGGCAGCCACGCCGCGGCCAGACGGCACGCCCATGACGCTCATCTGGGGCGATGGGCAAACATTCGATTGCGTGTTCGACCATGCCAGCGGCGAAGCTGTCTCGGCCACCGAGGTCTACCGGCTCGCTGCTGGCGGCCAGAGCCCGGATCACCCTTACACCATCACGCTGCGCCTGATCACTGCCTGATTCTCACCTTCCTGCTGGAGCCAGCCCAATGGCCAACGAAACAATCCATAGCGGCGACATCCGCATCCTGCAGTCCGAGCGCATGACCGA
>NZ_JARWKS010000026.1:0-48843 GCF_029846405.1 Cobetia sp. 29-18-1 | reverse complement strand
CACCAGTCTGAGCGCTTAAACCGCGCAGAACCGAATTGATCATCGCTTCCTTAGAGATGCCTCAGGCCAAGGTATCGCGCAAAGTTCCCTTATTCTGCGAGCCCTAATAGCGACGCACTTCCTGCAATGACATTCATAAGTATTAGATAGATGGTCATGCTGCCCTTTGCGGCAACAGCGAAAAGTGCTCAAACGCAAAAGACCCGCCGAGTTGGCGGGTCTTTTGCGTTTGAGCACGATGCCCCCTGCCATCAGGCAGGGGGCTGGCTGGGCCAGCTTACTTGCTGGCGCGCTTGCGCTCGTTCTCTTTCAGGTACTTCTTGCGGATACGGATGTGCAGCGGAGTGACTTCCACCAGCTCATCGGAATCCAGGAACTCGATCGCCTGTTCCAGGGTGAAGCGAATCGGCGGCGTCAGCACGATGTTTTCATCGTTGCCGGTAGAACGCATGTTATCGAGCTTCTTGGCCTTGGTCGGGTTCACGACCAGGTCGTTGGCGCGGTTGTGGATACCGACCAGCATGCCTTCATAGACTTCGGTACCGTGACCGATGATCAGCTTGCCACGTTCCTGCAGGGTGTACAGGGCGTAGGACAGCGCCTTGCCCGGCACCATGGAGATCATGACGCCGTTGCGACGCTCGACGCCTGCGCCTTCCTTCAGATCACCGTAGTGATCGAAGCGGCTGGTCAGGATGCCGGTACCGGAGGTCAGGGTCAGGAACTGACCACGGAAGCCGATCAGACCGCGAGACGGGATGATGAAGTCCAGACGCACACGACCCTTGCCATCCGGGTTCATGTTGGTCAGCTCGCCCTTGCGGTAGCCCAGCTCTTCCATGATGGAGCCCTGGTGCTGCTCTTCACAGTCGATGATGACTTCTTCGTACGGCTCCTGCTTCTTGCCGTCGATTTCCTTGATGATCACTTCCGGACGGCCCACGGCCAGCTCGAAGCCTTCACGACGCATGGATTCGATCAGAACGGAGAGGTGAAGCTCACCACGACCGGAGACGACGAACTTCTCCGGAGTCTCGCCCTGTTCGACGCGCAGTGCGACGTTGTGGATCAGTTCCTGGTCCAGACGCTCACGGATGTTGCGGCTGGTGACGAACTTGCCGTCCTGACCGGCGAACGGAGAGTCATTGACCTGGAAGGTCATGGAGACGGTCGGCTCATCGACGGTCAGCGGCGGCAGCGCCTCGACAGTGGCGGTGTCGCAGATGGTGTCGGAGATCGCGAGGTTCTCGATACCGGTGATGCAGACGATGTCGCCGGCAGTCGCCTTGTCGGTCTGCACGCGGTCCAGACCCATGTGAGTCATGACCTGGCCGATCTTGCCCTTACGGACAGCGCCTTCCTTGGTGATGATGGAAACCTGCTGACCCGGGCTGACGGCGCCGCGCTTGATGCGACCCAGACCGATGACGCCGACGTAGCTGTTGTAGTCCAGTGCGGAGATCTGCATCTGGAACGGACCGTCCAGCTCGACCTTCGGCGGCTCGACGATGTCGACGATGGACTGGAACATCGGGTCCATGGTGTCTTTCAGGTCTTCCGGATCCATACCGGCAATGCCGTTGAGGGCAGAGCAGTAGATGATCGGGAAGTCGAGCTGCTCGTCAGTCGCGCCCAGGTTGTCGAACAGATCGAAGATCTGGTCAACGACCCAGTCAGGACGAGAGCCCGGACGGTCGATCTTGTTGACGACGACGATCGGCTTCAGGCCCTGGGCGAATGCCTTCTGGGTCACGAAGCGAGTCTGCGGCATCGGGCCATCGACGGCATCGACCAGCAGCAGCACGGAATCGACCATGGACATCACGCGCTCGACTTCGCCACCGAAGTCAGCGTGCCCAGGGGTATCCACGATGTTGATGTGGTAGTCGTTCCACTGGATCGCGGTGTTCTTCGCGAGAATGGTGATGCCGCGCTCTTTTTCCTGGTCGTTGGAATCCATGATGCGTTCCTGACCCTCGGCCTTGCGGTCCAGGGTGCCAGACTGACTCAGGAGCTTGTCGACCAGGGTAGTTTTACCGTGGTCAACGTGGGCGATGATGGCTATGTTGCGAAGTTTCTCGATCACGACGGGAACCTGTGCGGAAAATGGGCGCTCGCGTACCGGGCGCTTGTGATTTGGGGCGCATTATAGGGGGCATGGCATGCCTCCTGCCAGCATCGTGCATTCACGAGGCGAGTCAGCGAGTGCCTTCAATTGGCCTGAAGTGCCCAAATGGTTGTCTCTCAAGTCTTTTCCGCGCCCTTGTCGCGGATGAAAAAAACTTGTGAGTCGAGGCAAACATGAGGATGAAAGAAAGAAATGACCGCAATGTGATGCTGACGTGATCATCGGGTGTGAGCGGAGAAATCCCCGGGATTCAGTGTTTTGCACCAATGTGGAGCAATGGCGTTTTTTGGTGCACTCAAATGATGAATCTGCACTGCGCGGCAAGAATTTTTGCACCTTGTCGGCCCATCTTTGGTCGGGTTTTCGTGCTGCATGCATGAAGATGGTGATGTTTTTTTTCAGCATATTCATTAACTTACTGAGATTAGCGCTGCGGCGTGCGCCATTCTGGCACGCTCGCTGCATTGTTAGAGCATCCTGTCTGATGGCTGGCATAACGACGCCGACCATGAGAGAAAAGGCTTACAAAATAGAGCAATAACCCCAGACAACGCTGACACCAACTGTAACCAGAGCCGCCGGCTCCATCGGAGAATTACCATGGCTGAGAAGACACTTGCCCTGATTGAAGAACACGAAGTCAAGTGGGTTGATCTGCGCTTCACCGACACCAAGGGCAAGGAGCAGCACGTCTCCATCCCGGCGCGTACAGTGGATGAGGAATTCTTCGAGAACGGCCAGATGTTCGATGGTTCCTCCATCGAAGGTTGGAAGGGCATCAACGAATCCGACATGATCCTGATGCCGGACGACGGCACTGCCTTCCTCGACCCGTTCACCGAAGACACCACCCTGGTGCTGCGCTGTGACGTCATCGAGCCGGCCACCATGCAGGGCTATGAGCGCGACCCGCGTTCCGTCGCCAAGCGTGCCGAGGAATTCCTGAAGTCCACCGGTCTGGGCGACACCGCCTTCTTCGGTCCGGAGCCGGAATTCTTCATCTTCGACGAAGTGCACTGGAAGAACGAGATGAACGGTTCCATGTTCAAGATCTCTTCCGAAGAAGGTGCCTGGGCGACCGATTCCACGCCGGAAGGCGGCAACTTGGGTCACCGTCCGCGTCTGAAGGGCGGCTACTTCCCGGTCCCGCCGATCGACAGCTTCCACGATATCCGTGCTGCCATGTGCAACACCCTGGAAGCCATCGGTCAGGAAGTCGAAGTTCACCACCACGAAGTGGCGAACGCCGGCCAGAACGAGATCGGTGTCAAGTTCAACACCCTGGTCAAGAAGGCCGATGAGGTTCAGGAACTCAAGTACGTGATCCACAACGTGGCTCACGCCTACGGCAAGTCCGCGACCTTCATGCCCAAGCCGCTGGTCGGTGACAACGGTTCCGGCATGCACGTTCACCAGTCCTTCTGGAAGGATGGCGACAACCAGTTCGCCGGTGACGAGTACGCGGGTCTGTCCGAAATGGCCCTCTACTACATTGGCGGCATCATCAAGCACGCTCGTGCCCTGAACGCCTTCACCAATGCGTCCACCAACTCCTACAAGCGTCTGGTGCCGGGCTTCGAAGCGCCGGTCATGCTGGCCTATTCTGCCCGCAACCGTTCCGCTTCCATCCGTATCCCGTACACCGCCAGCCCGAAAGGCAAGCGTGTCGAGGCGCGCTTCCCGGATCCGACGGCCAACCCGTACCTGGCGTTCTCCGCGATGCTGATGGCCGGTATCGACGGTATCAAGAACAAGATCCACCCGGGCGACGCGATGGACAAGAACCTCTACGACCTGCCGGCCGAAGAAGCCAAGTCTATCCCGACCGTGGCCGAGAGCCTCGAACAGGCCCTGACCGCGCTGGACGGCGATCGTGAGTTCCTGACCCAGGGCGGCGTCTTCACCGACGACATGATCGATGCCTACCTCGAGCTGAAGGGCGAAGACGTCCAGCGCCTGCGCATGGCGACTCACCCGCTCGAATTCGACATGTACTACAGCGTCTAAGTACTGCCGGGGTTGAGGCAGACATTCGCTAGTCACGCCATCTGACGGAGTGCCTTCCCGGTGAAGGCAAGCCCACGACGATGACGACAGCAGGGCCATACCGACAGGTGTGGCCCTGTTTTTCGTTGTGGCCCTGTTTTCGCTGTGGCCCTGTTTGTCATTATGGTCCTGCTTCGTTCTATCTCTTTGCTCTGATCCTTTGCTCCTTTGCTCTGCCCCTGATCCTTTTCCCTGAGATCGGCCATGCTGCTGACAGATATGCAGGGCGCGGTGGTAGCCTTGCGTGACAGTCAATGCACACAGGCATCTTGTCGAAGGCCCCAAATGCTGGCATCAACGCGGTAAGCTTTGTAACTTGTTAGCCTTGTCATCAGGCAGCAGGATCGCCTGTCGATAGACCCAACCCGCTGGAGCTGCCTGCGGCTTCTGGCCTCCCATGACTCTCTTCAGGAATCTTCGGATGTGGCCCTTCGTATCCTCCCTGCGCGTCGCGAACCCCGCGACTGACTCGCGTGCACTGCCAGCAGCGCGCCCCGAGCCACTGCAGTGCCTGCTGCTGGCAGCGACGCTGATGCTGTCGAGCCTGTCGTTCGATCTTCAGGCGGCCCAGGTCTATCGTCACGTCGATGCCAACGGCAACGTCGTCTTCAGTGATCAGCCTGCGGGCGGCAGCAAGGTGCAGCTGACGCCGCTCAGCGTGGTGCCGTCGACGGAATCCTTGCCGCCGCGACGCAGCACGCCGTCGCGCGTGACTTCTTCCTCATCCAGCGAGAGCACCCGCACCCGGGCGCCTGCGGTAGATGTGGCCTTCCGTGGCTATACCACCTTCACCATCCAGAGCCCGTCCAACGAGGAGACGCTGCAGACCGGGCAGGCGGGCAATCTGGCGGTGCGCCTGGGGATCGAGCCCAAGCTGCGCCCGGAAGACAAGGTGCGCGTGACCGTGGACGGTGCGCCGTCTCAATCCGCCATGCACAGCACCGTCTTCATGGTGCCGGCGCTGGAGCGTGGCAAGCATGTCATCCAGGCGGAGTTGCTGGATTCCACCGGCCGCGTGCGCCAGACCAGCGAGCCGAAGGTGGTCTATGTGCAGCGCGCCAGCGTCAATCTGCCTCGCAACCCCAACAACCCTGCCAATGCTGGCGGTGGCTAGCAGCGTCTGGGCGCCCTTTGCTTCGCGCGTTTCTCCTTCGCTGACAGGCCGCCTTCGGGCGGCTTTTTCGTGTCCGGACCAGTCGATGTCGGGCCGCCTGGCGGTGAAGTGAGGCAACGCGGATTCGAGCGCGATTTTCCGCCTGCACCATTTTGGTGCCAATATACGGAGCCAGAAATGGTTGCACAGCATCGGACGCCGTGTTCTCGGTGCCTGCACCAGACTGGCGCGGTTATTGCAGAACAGGGAGACGTACTGCAGATGGCGAACAAACCCATGCATCAACGACTGCTCGAACACCTGAACACTGCCGTGGTGGTGCTGGACTCACAGCTGCAGATGGTCTGGATGAATCCCGCCGCGGAGACGCTGCTGGCGGTGAGTCTGGTGCGTGTGAAGGGCAGTACGCCCGACAACATGACCGGGCTGGATGACACCCTGATCAATGTGCTGCGCAAGGCGCTGGAGGAACAGCACCCCTACACCCAGCGTGAGGCCGAGATCATCAACGCGGCCAATGAAGCGCTGACGGTGGATTTCACCGCGACGCCCATCAGCGCCAATGAACTGCTGGTCGAGATAGAACCGCGTGACCGCCTGATGCAGATCTCGCGCGAGGAAGCGCTGATCGCCCGCCAGGAGGCGGTCAAGGTGCTGACGCGTGGTCTGGCGCATGAGGTCAAGAATCCGCTCGGCGGCATTCGTGGCGCCGCCCAGCTGCTCGAACGTGACCTGCCCGAACCGCAGATGGTGGAATTCACGCGCATCATCATCGAGGAGGTGGACCGCCTGCGTGATCTGGTCGATCGCATGCTCGGGCCGAACCGGCCGCCGCTGCAGGCGCCGGTCAATGTGCATGCGGTGACCGAGCGGGTGCGGGCCTTGCTGCAGGCGGAAGGCAGCGCCATCACCTTGAGCGCCGACTACGACCCGAGCCTGCCGGAGGTGATCGGCGACGAAGGTCAGCTGATCCAGGCGGTGCTCAACATCGCGCGCAATGCCACCCAGGCCCTCAATGAGCAGCCACAGCCCGATTCACCGCAGCCTGACGCCGCCCCCTACGAGATCACGCTGCGGACCCGCGCTCGCCGGCAGTTCACGCTGGGCCATGAGCGCCACCGGCTGGTCTGCGAGCTGGCGATCATCGACAACGGCCCCGGCATTCCGGAGAGCCTGCGCGAGACGCTGTTCTACCCGATGGTCTCGGGGCGCGCCGAAGGCTCAGGGCTCGGGCTGTCGATCGCCCAGGGCATCCTGCACCAGCATCAGGGGCTGATCGAGTGTGACTCGCGCCCCGGCCATACCGAATTCCGATTACTCATTCCGCTAGCCGGCACTTCTGGAGATCACACATGAGCGAGACTGCCCGCGTCTGTATCGTCGATGACGACCGTGCCATTCGCTGGGTGCTGGAGCGCGCTCTGGCACAACCCGACCTCGAGGTGGAAACCTTCGAGCGTGCCGATCAGGCCGAAGCCAGCATCATGCGCCAGTGCCCGGATGTCCTGATCACCGATATCCGCATGCCCGGAACCGATGGTCTCGACCTGATGGCGCGCGTGTGCGAGAAATACCCGGACCTGCCCGTCATCGTGATGACGGCGCATTCCGACCTCGACAGCGCCGTGGCCTCCTATCAGGGCGGCGCCTTCGAATACCTGCCCAAGCCGTTCGATGTCGATGAAGCGCTGGCGCTGGTACGGCGCGCCGTGGCACATGCCCGTGAATCCAAGGCGCCCGCCGCCGTGCCGGAAGGGCTGACCAAGGAAATCATCGGCGAAGCGCCGGCGATGCAGGAGGTCTTTCGCGCCATCGGCCGCCTGTCACAGTCGCATATCACCGTCTTGATCAACGGCGAGTCCGGTACCGGCAAGGAGCGCGTGGCCCAGGCGCTGCATCAGCACTCGCCGCGCGCCGCCAAGCCGTTCATCGCGCTCAACATGGCCGCGATTCCCAAGGACTTGATGGAATCGGAGCTGTTCGGCCACGAGAAGGGCGCCTTCACTGGCGCCACGGCGCTGCGCCGCGGGCGCTTCGAGCAGGCCGATGGCGGCACGCTGTTCCTCGATGAGATCGGTGACATGCCCGCCGAGACCCAGACCCGCCTGCTGCGCGTGCTGGCCGATGGCGAGTTCTATCGTGTCGGTGGCATCACGCCGGTCAAGGTCGACGTGCGCATCATCGCCGCGACGCACCAGCACCTGGAAAAGCTGGTCGAGGATGGGCGTTTCCGTGAGGATCTCTTCCATCGCCTCAACGTGATTCGCGTGCACCTGCCGCGCCTGTCGGAGCGTCGCGAAGACATTCCGCGCCTGATGAGCCACTTCCTGGGCGAGGCCGCGCGTGAGCTGTCGACTGAGCCCAAGGTGCTGACGGAGGCCGCGGAGAAACACCTGACGCGCTTCGACTGGCCGGGCAACGTGCGCCAGCTCGAGAACACCTGTCGCTGGCTGACGGTGATGGCCTCGGGGCGTGAAGTGATGATCGAGGACCTGCCGCCGGAGCTGCGCGATGCCAGCGGCACCGAGGCGGCCTCCGGCGATTGGCGTGGTGCCTTCCGCGAGTGGGCGGACCGCGCACTCGCCGCCGGCCACACCCATCTGCTGGAAGAGGCGGTGCCCGACTTCGAGCGCATCCTGATCGAGACGGCTCTCAAGCATACCGGTGGCCGCAAGGGCGAAGCCGCCGAGCTGCTGGGCTGGGGCCGCAACACCCTGACCCGCAAGCTCAAGGTGCTGCTGCCGGCGCTGGCCGAGGACTGAGGACAGCCTGAGCAGGTTTGGGGATAGCCTTGGCGAGCTGAGTATGGCCTGAGCGGGCTGGAGACAAGGAGAACAGGGTGCCACAATCCCTGTTCTCTTTTTTTATGCGCGTCATTCACCTGTTATCTGCTCGCCGGCGCCAGTGCTCGGCGCCTGCCAAGGAGTTGCCTGATGTCATCGATGAGCTGGGAGCGACTGCTGGAACCGAGTCGCCTGCATGACGCACCGGGCACCGTATCGCGTGAGATGGGGCGGACTCCCTTCCACAAGGACCACGATCGCATCGTGTTCGCGGGCTCCTTCCGTCGCCTGGGGCGCAAGACCCAGGTCCACCCGCTGACCGACAACGACCACATCCACACGCGCCTCACCCACTCGCTGGAAGTCGGCTGCGTCGGTCGCTCGCTGGGCATGATGGTCGGCGAGAAGCTCAAGGAGCAGTTGCCCGACTGGATCACACCGTCGGATCTCGGCGTCATCGTCCAGACCGGCTGCCTGGGGCATGACATCGGCAATCCGCCCTTCGGCCACGCCGGGGAGTACGCCATCCGCGACTGGTTCGCCGCCGAGGCCGCCAGTGATCACGGTCGGCTGGCCGGGCTGAGCGATGCAGAGCATGAGGACCTGCTCACCTACGAAGGCAATGCCCAGGGCTTTCGCATCGTCACCCAGATCGAATACAACCAGTTCCATGGCGGCATGCGCCTGACGGCAGCGACGCTGGGCACGCTGCTCAAGTACCCGTGGACGGTGGAGCACGCCACGGCCGGCGGCAAGTTCGGCTGTTATCAGAGCGAGCGCGTGCTGCTGGATCAGGTCGCCGAGCGTTGCGGGTTGCTGGCGCGGGCCGATGGCCGCTGGTGCCGTCACCCGCTGGCGTGGCTGGTCGAGGCCGCCGATGATATCTGCTATGCGTTGCTGGACCTGGAAGATGGCCTCGAGATGGGCATCCTGCAGTTCGAGGAAGTGTTCGAGATTCTCACCGGCATCAGCGGTGGCGAGCCCCGCGAATACCAGGAGATGGTCGCCCGCGGCACCTCCCAGCGGCGCAAGGTGGCGGCGCTGAGAGGCGCGGCGATGGAGCGTGCCGTCAATGATGTCGCCGAGGCTTTCGTGCAGCGCGAGACGGAACTGCTGGCCGGCACGCTCAGTGAAGACCTGCTCGACCTGTGCCACCCCGACCTCGGTTGGGGCGTGCGGGAAGCCAAGAATCTGGCGCGCCAGAAGATCTTCCGCAACGAGCGCAAGGCCAAGCTGGAGATCGGCGCCTACACCACGCTGGGTATCCTGCTCGAGGCCTTCATCGGCGCTGCGCATGAGTTGCATACCAAGGGGCGCTCCAGCTTCAAGCATCAACGTGTGCTGGCATTGATCGGCGAGAACACGCCGACCAAGGACTGGGATCTCTACCGCAGCTATCGGCGCATGCTCGATTTCATCGGCGGCATGACGGACCACTTCGCGGTGGATCTCGCCCAGGAGATGGGCGGCCGTCTGCGCGGCGACTGAGAGCGAGGCACCATCAGCTCGATCATCTCAAGCCTGATTATTTCCACCAGGGAACGGCAGCAGTGCCGTTCCCTGGTGGATGCCTGCTCTCCGGCCTGACATCTGCCGCTTTTCCTGCGTCTCCCCTGCGTCTTACCCCTCTGGGGCTGCCCACCTCTGGGGCTGCCCACCTCTGCGCTGCCTGTTCTGGGTCGTGCTGACTGTGCCTTTCCTGCTGATTTGCCTGTCGCTGCCAGCTCTGTCGTCGTGCTTCCTGTTCCTCCCTTGGCCTTAACGCCAAGGCCTGTCATGCGCTAATAAATGACTTGCTTGCGTTAAATTAACTTTACGTAGCCGCTTGGATCGTTGTACTAGGATTGTACGCAGTGGGGATGCGTGTATCGCAATCACTCATGATAAGCTGTTATCATGCATGGCAATAACGATAAATGAGGCTTATATATGAGCAAGGAAACCCGAAAGGTATCCGCCAAGACGGCGGGGGATCGGCCGGAAAAGCCCTTCGACATGATCGACAAGCCGACCTTCTTCGGCTCGATCTTCCTGCTGTTGGCAGTGACGCTGCCCCTGGTCATCTTCCCCGAGCAGGGCGCGATGTGGGTATCGGCGGCCAAGAACTTCGTCACCAGCAAGCTCGGCGTGCTCTATCTGCTGCTCGGCGTGGGGGCCGGCGGCTTCATGATCTACATCATCTTCAGCGACATCGGTCAGATAAAGCTCGGTGATGCCGAGGAGAAGCCCGAATTCTCCATCGTCTCATGGGCGGCGATGCTGTTCTGTGCCGGTATCGGGGCCTCCATCCTGTACTGGTCGATGATCGAGTGGGTCTACTACTACCAGTCGCCCCCATTCCATGTGGAAGGCCAGACACCGGAGGCAGCGGAATGGGCCGCGGCCTACGGTATCTTCCACTGGGGCCCGCTGGCATGGGCGATCTACCTGATTCCCGCCGTGCCGATCGCCTATTTCTACTACGTGCGTCACCACAGCGTGCTGAAGATTTCCGAGGCGCTGATGCCGGTGCTGGGTGAAAAGCTGGCGCATGGCTGGCTGGGCAAGCTGATCGATATCAGCTTCATCTTCGGCATGCTGGGTGGCGGTGCGACCACCCTGGGTCTGGCGGCACCGATGATCAACGAGGGGGTGCATGAGCTGTTCGGGGTGCCCAAGTCGCTGACCACGCAGATCGTGGTGCTGCTGGTGTGTACCGCCCTGTTCGGCTACAGCGCCTACGTGGGCCTCAAGAAGGGCATCAAGCTGCTGTCAGACATCAACTTCTGGCTGGCGGTCGGCCTGTTGCTGTTCATCTTCATCGCGGGGCCGACCCTGTTCATGGCCAATACCGGTCTTGATGCGCTGGGCCGCGTGATGAGCAATCTGATCCACATGGCCACCTGGCTTGAGCCGTTCGCCGAGTTCAAGGGCTTCGAGGACACGCACTTCCCGCAGGACTGGACCATCTTCTACTGGGCCTGGTGGCTGGTGTTCGCGCCCAGCGTGGGGCTGTTCATCGCGCGTATCTCGCGGGGCCGCACCATCCGCGCCATGGTCGCCGGTTCAATGTTCTTCGGCACCATGGGCTGCTTCCTGTTCTTCATGGTGATGGGTAACTACGGCCTCTACCTGCAGCTGTCCGGTGAGCTGGACGTGGTCACCATCCTCAATGACCAGAGCCCGACTGCGGCCATCTTCGCGATGCTGCACACGCTGCCGCTGGATTACGTGGTGATCTTCGCCTTCACGCTGCTGGCGCTGATCTTCACCGCGACCACCTTCGACTCCATCTCCTACATTCTGGCCGCTGTGGTCCAGAAGGAAGTCGATGAAGAGCCGATGCGCTGGAACCGCCTGTTCTGGGCCTTCGCCCTGTCGTTCATGCCCATCGTGCTGATGTTCATCGGCGGGCTGGAGACCCTGCAGACGGCCTCCATCATCGGGGGTGTTCCGCTATTGGCAGTGGCCTTGATGCTGTGCATCTCCATCGTGCGCGCCGCGCACTATGACCTGCGCTACCAGCCGGATTACACGGTCAAGGAAATCAACATCGAGGAATTCCCGGCAGACGACCCCTGGACCGAAGACGGCACTTGGGAAATACCCGACGAGGACGTGCCGGCAGCAGGCAAGCCGCGGCAGGACCCGCCCAAGGATCATATCGAAGGCGACCCGCACAGCCGTCCCTCACGCCTGTGAGGAGATGAGCCGGCCGGCCAGTTGAACGGCCAGTGTCAGACGACAAGACGCCGCCCATTGGGCGGCGTCTTGTCGTTCAGGGCAGGCAAGGGGCAGCGTGATGACGCGCCCGCAAGATGTCAGCCGGTCTCCTTGAGTGTCGTGCGGCGCACGCGGCGCGGCGTCAGTAGCGGTGGCGTCGGGTCGTTGTCGCTGCTGTCGAGCGCCAGATGGCGGAGGATGGCGGCACCGATGCGCCGCGAGCTGTCCGGGATGCCCTGATTGCCGAACAGGCGGTTGAACTCGAACACGAGCGGATGGCCATCGACCATCGCGATATCGAAGCCGGCATGATCGACACTCAGTGCCTCGGCCAGGTGCAGGGCCAGGGCGATGGCGGGGGCCGGGATATTGTCGTAGGCCGTCTCGCCGCCCTGACTGACATTGGAGCGATAGCCACCCAGCGGCGTGACGCGCCAGTAGGCGGTGATGACTTCGCCACCCACCACCACGATGCGCAGGTCGCGGTCGATCTCCAGGCGCGGCTGGGCATACAGCACCGGATGCTCCGCCGCATGCGCCTCCAGCTCGCCTCGCGACTGGATCAGCTTCACGCCGACGCCCATCGAGCTTTTGACTTCCTTGACGATCAGCGGGTAGCCGAAGCGCGCCTCGATATCGTCGATTGCCTGACGGCTGGCGCCGCGAATCTCGGTCGGTGGCACATTGTCCGGGCAGATGGCCTGAAAGACGCGTGTCTGCTCGACCTTGTCGTGGCCGATCGCGTAGCTGGGCAGGCTGGGGAAGATGCGTTTGCCGAGCCCGTAGACCAGGGTGGTGATCTGCCAGTATTCGGGAAACAGCAGGATGTCGGCGGCGCGGACCTCGTCGAGGTGATCCAGCATGCGCTCCGGCTTGATATAACGAACACCGGGAATGCCGAGGGTACGAAAAGCGTCGAAGGTGATGAGTTTCATGCGGGATATGTCGCCAAGAGCGCCATCATTGCGATAGCGCGATAAGGTTGCCAAGGCTGGACCGGCGCGTATTTAACGCCGGGCGGGGCGCCTTGGCAAGCCTTTGTCTGGCGCGGCCATGCTCCGAGGGGTCGGAGCATGGCGGAGGATCAACTGGTGGCGAGGCGCTCGGCCTGGACGCGGTCGAGAATCGCCTCGTTGATGCGCTGCTTGAGGGCGTCATCCAGGGTCGGGCAACCCTCTTCGGGAGCCATGCAATGGGTGCTCAGCCACTCGGCGAGGCCCTCGCCATTGACGACTTCGGGGTCATTCTCGCGCTGGGTCCCCTCGCGCACGATCTGCCAGCCCGGCAGCGCCAGCAGCCCCTTCACCGGCACGTCGACACCGCATTCACGCTTCAGCCAGGCGGCCGTCCAGTCGCGTGCGGTACGTGTCTCGCGCAGCGGTTTGCGCTCGCGATAGCCCGGGAAGTACAGGCGACCATCCTTGAGCTTGACCTCATCCTTGAGTGCGCCCAGCGCATCCAGCGGCCGCGAGCGCGCCTTGGTGCGAATGGCATAGGCGCCGGCGGGGGTGACCACCAGATGATCGATATGGAAACCATCGGCCGGCACGTCGTGATAGACCATGCTGGTCAGCTGTTCCGGGCGGATCAGCTGGTCGAGTTCCTGACCGATGGACAGCTCGCAGGCCAGCCCCAGCTTGAGCTTGCGGATGCGCTGGAAGTGACGCGTCAGGCGCAGCGCGAACACCAGCACCAGCAGCGCACAGGCCAGACCGTAGGCGGCCCACTCAAGCCAGTTCTGCTCTTCGCCGAACACCATGCGCCCCATGCCGTAGACCAGCGGACTCAAGGTGATGAGCGGGCCGAGCGCCCCGTCGAGAAACAGCGCCTGGAAGGCCTCGTCGAGACGATCGCGCAGGCTCTGGCCCGGTTCACGCAGCTGGCGGCGGGTCAGCGGCGACTGGATGCGCCGCTCATGCAGGCCGCGCATGCCCAGCACCACCAGCGCGATGGCACCCAGAGGGGTAAGGAAGAAGACAGGTAACAGGTATTCCAGCCAATCCATTGGGGTGTCCTATCGGTGAGAGACGGGCCTACTGGTCAAGTCGAGCGTACTGGTCGAGTCAAACGTACTGATCGGGCCGGGCGCACGCACCATCAATGGCCCAGCGCACGCGGCAGCGGCGTGAGCGGGATCTCGACCTCGCCCTGTGAGGTACTGGCGTCATCCAGTACCGGCACCGCGCTGTCATTGATCCAATACAGGCGGCCCTCGCTGCGCACATCGGCTTGCAGCGCATAGCGATGGCCTTCCTCGATGGCATTGCGGTCGTACTGCAGGCTGACCGGGAAAGGCCCTTCACGCAGGCCGCCATAGCGGGTACTGGCAATCAGCCCGGCCTCGGCGTCGGCGCGGGAGACATCCACCAGGCGCACTTCCAGCATCGCATCCGGCGGTGCCGTGAAGGCCTGCTGTGGCACCACGCGCGCCTCCAGCTGCGTGAAGTCCGGGCCGGTCATGCAGCCACCCAGCCCGAGCGTGGCCAGCAGCAGGCCAGAGAGCGAGAGCGTGCGAGCCGAAGGCCGGCGTGGCGTGATGAAGTTCAGCATGGAAATCCCTTGTGCAGCGAGATGGAAGGCAAAGGTGCGCGCAGCAGGCGTTCAGCCACCGGCCAGCTTGACGGTATAGCCCATCCGCGTGAGTTCAGCCTTGAGCGTCTCGCGGTGATCGCCCTGGATCTCCACGATGCCATCCTTGAGGCTGCCGCCAGTGCCGCACCGCTGCTTGAGAGTCTTGGCCAGGGCCTTGAGTTCCTTCTCGGCGAGCGGAATCCCGCTCACGGTGGTCACGCCCTTGCCCTTGCGACCGCTGGTCTCGCGACGGATACGCACCACGCCATCGAGGCTTGCCAAGCGTTCACGCTCGGCGAGGTCGGCACATTCGCACTCGGCTTCGGCACGCCGACACTCAGGGCAGGTTGCGCCATGTTCGGTGGAATAGACAAGCCCGGACAGTTGATCCTTGAGCGAGGCCATGATGTCTCCTGCGATACGGTGATGAATGATCAATGCCAAACGGAATCTCGAAAGGATACCTGCGTGCGCGAGAGGCTGGCACCCTGAGGCGCATAAAAAAGGCGACCCCGAAGGGTCGCCTTTCTCTTCTTTCCCGGCCTGCTTGCGTGCGGGCAGTCTGGCAGGGAGACCTTGGCGGGTGCCGCCCGATCAGTTGATCTTCGGGTCCAGCTCGCCACGGTTGTAACGCTCGAACATCGCTTCGAGGTTGATCGGGTCGATCTTGCTGCCATGACCGGCGGCACCGAAGGCTTCGTAGCGGGCGATGCAGATGTCGCGCATCGCCTTCACGGATTCCTTCAGATACTTGCGCGGGTCGAATTCAGACGGGTTCTGCGCCATGAAGCGACGGATGGAACCGGTAGAGGCCAGACGCAGGTCGGTGTCGACGTTGATCTTGCGCACGCCGTGCTTGATGCCTTCGACGATCTCATCGACCGGCACGCCGTAGGTTTCCGGAATCTTGCCGCCGTATTCGTTGATGATTTCCAGCCAGTCCTGCGGCACGGAGGAAGAGCCGTGCATCACCAGGTGAGTCTCGGGGATGCGGGCGTGGATTTCCTTGATGCGCTGGATGGACAGGGTGTCACCCGTCGGCGGCTTGGTGAACTTGTAGGCGCCGTGGGAGGTGCCGATGGCGATGGCCAGGGCATCGACGTGGGTCTTCTTGACGAAGTCGGCGGCTTCTTCCGGGTCGGTCAGCATCTGGTCGTGGTCCAGCTTGCCTTCGGCACCGATGCCGTCTTCTTCACCGGCCATGCCGGTTTCCAACGAGCCGAGGCAACCCAGCTCGCCTTCGACGGACACGCCACAGGCGTGGGCCATCTCGACGGTGCGACGGGTCACATCGACATTGTATTCGTAGCTGGTCGGGGTCTTGCCGTCTTCGCCCAGCGAGCCGTCCATCATCACCGAGCTGAAGCCCAGCTGGATGGAGCGCTGGCAGACTGCCGGCGAGGTGCCGTGATCCTGGTGCATGACCACCGGGATATGCGGGAATTCTTCCACCGCAGCCAGGATGAGGTGGCGAAGGAACGGCGCGCCCGCGTATTTGCGTGCGCCGGCGGAGGCCTGGACGATCACCGGGGAATCGGTGTGATCGGCGGCTTCCATGATGGCGCGCATCTGCTCGAGGTTGTTGACGTTGAACGCCGGGATGCCGTATCCGTACTCGGCTGCGTGGTCCAACATCTGGCGCATGCTGATCAATGCCATGACATCACCTGTCTTTTTGAGGAATCGAGTGGAGAAGCGTCGGGTGCCCCCCGTCAGCTGACGGGGAGCGACCTTGTGGCCGTGACTCTAAGCCTGCGCCAATGAGGACACAGGCGGGTTCAGCTTGCTGCGGCTTCCAATGCCGCAACGGCCGGCAGTACCTTGCCTTCCACGTATTCGAGGAAGGCGCCGCCACCGGTAGAAATGTAGGAGACGCGCGACTCGACGTCGTACTTGTCGATGGCCGCCAGGGTGTCGCCACCGCCGGCGATGGAGAAGGCGTCGCTCTCGGCGATGGCCATCGCCAGCTGCTCGGTGCCATTGGCGAACTGTTCGATCTCGAACACGCCGACCGGGCCGTTCCACAGAATGGTGCCGGCGTCCTTGAGCAGCGCGCCGAAGCGCGAGGCGGTCTCCGGACCGATATCCAGGATCATCTCGTCGTCCTGGACGTCGGCGACGGCGCGCACGACGGCTTCGGCCTTGTCGGAGAACTCGGTGGCGACGACGACGTCGGTCGGCAGCGGAATCTCGACCTTGTCCATCAGCGCGCGAGCGGTATCGAGCAGGTCAGCCTCGTAGAGGGACTTGCCGACGTTGTAACCGGCCGCCGCGATGAAGGTGTTGGCGATGCCGCCACCGACGATCAGCTGATGGCACTTGTCGGACAGCGCCTTGAGCACGTCCAGCTTGGTGGAGACCTTGGAGCCGCCGACGATGGCGACCATCGGCGCACGCGGTGCGGCGAGTGCCTTCTCGAGGGCTTCCAGCTCGGCGGCCAGCAGCGGGCCGGCGCAGGCGTCCGGAGCGAAGCGTGCCACGCCATGGGTCGAGGCCTGGGCACGGTGCGCGGTGCCGAAGGCATCCATCACGTAGACATCGCACAGCGCGGCGTAGGCGCGGGACAGGGATTCCTCGTCCTTCTTCTCGCCCTTGTTGAAGCGCACGTTCTCCAGCAGCACGACCTCGCCTTCGGCGACATCCGGTGCCGTGTCGAGGTAGTCGTTGATCAGGCGCACCGGGCTGCCCAGCAGCTCGCCCAGATGTGCCGCGACCGGTGCCAGCGAGAACTGGTCTTCCGGCTCACCCTCGGTGGGGCGGCCCAGATGACTCATCAGCATCACGCGTGCGCCGGCGTCACGTGCCGCCTTGATGGTCGGCAGGCTGGCACGGATGCGCGCGTCGCTGGTCACCTGACCGTCGCGGATCGGCACGTTGAGATCTTCGCGGATCAGCACACGCTTTCCGGACAGGTCGAGGGCGGTCATCGTTTGCACGTTCATGACGGGTTCCTTGGTCGTGAATCGGTGGAGAGAGCTTCCCTCGCCAGAGGCGTTGTCATCTCGCAGGCGTGCCAATGGGTGGCGACGTCCAGCATGCGATTGGCAAAGCCCCATTCGTTGTCGAACCAGCACAGCATCTTGATCAGCCGGCCGCCGGCAACACGGGTCTGGGTCGCATCCACGATACCCGAGCGCGGATCGTGGTTGAAGTCGATGGAAGCCGTCGGCTCCTCGCTCAATCCCATCAGGCCCTGCAGGCGTTGGGCGCAGGCCTCGCGCAGCAGGTCATTGACCTCATCCGCGCTCACGTCACGCTTCACCTCGATGGACATGTCCATGCAGGACACGTTGATGGTCGGCACGCGCAGGTGCAGACATTCGAAGCGTCCTTCCAGGTGCGGCATCAGGCGGTTGATGCCCTTGGCCAGGCCGGTGTCCACCGGCACGATCGAACTCATCGCCGAGCGCGTCAGGCGCAGGTCCGTCTGGTGGTAGGCGTCGATCACCGGCTGGTCGTTCATCGCCGAGTGCACCGTGGTGGTGACGCCGCGCTCCAGTCCGAAGGCCTCTTCCAGCACCGTCAGAAGCGGAATCAGGCAATTGGTGGTGCACGACGCCGCCGAGACGATGCGCATGCCGCTGCCTGCCTGCCCTGCCTCGGCGGGGGCCAGCGCCGACTGGTTGATGCCGCACACGATGGTGGCATCGACATCGGCGTCGGTATCGCCGGGCTGGGAGAACAGCAGCCGTCCGGCGCCTGCCGCCAGATGCCGCTCGGCGGTGGCGCGGTCCTTGAAGCTGCCGGAGCACTCCAGCACCAGGTCAATCCCCAATGCCCGCCAGGGCAGGCAATCTGGATTGGCCTCGGACAGGATGCTGATCGCATGGCCGTTGACGACCAGCTGGCCGTCGCGCTGTTCCACCGTGCCGGGGAAGCGGCCGTGGGTGGTGTCGTAGCGGGTCAGATAGGTGATGGTGTCCAGGTCTGACAGCTCGTTGATCGCGACCACTTCCAGCGGCAGTGCCTCACCGCGTGCTTCACGTTCTACCAGCGCTCTCAGCACACACTGACCGATGCGTCCGTAGCCATTGATGGCCACTCGCAAGGGAGCGTTTCCCTGGCGTCGGGACGCCTTGTCTCCCTGGGGAGCGTCGGCGGTGGGCAGAGGCGGCTGGTGGTTCAAGGATGTCGTGTTCCGAGTGTTTTTCAGGGGGTCCATGGTAGCGCATCGCTTTGCTGGGCGGAGGGAGCGAAAGGCGCGCAAGCGCCTGATTTCTGGTTTTTTTCGTCTAAGGGCACGTAGTCACACTACCCAACTGGAGGGGTTGTGTAGTCGCCGTCTGCGCTGTCTGTCGTGGGCATGATCGCCGGAGAATGACCGCTCATGCAGGATGAATCGTGTCATCAAGCCGCGACTCGTGTGAGCCACGTCGACTACAGGCGACAGCCGGTGACGCTTGAGGGCTCCTCGAGTGTCGCACAGACGAAAACGCCGCCGCTCCCAGCGGGAGGCGGCGGCGTCGATCTGCATCCCACTCCGTCATCGACGGGGTGGGTCAGGCGGTGATCAGCCCAGCAGCTTGTTGGCGCGTTCGACCACGTTCTCGACCGTGAAGCCGAAGTGCTTGAACAGGTCGCCAGCCGGCGCGGATTCCCCGAAGGTCTCCATGCCGATGATGTCGCCGTTCAGGCCGACATACTTGAACCAGTAGTCACGATGACCGGCTTCGATCGCCACACGCGCGGTGACGGAAGACGGCAGCACGGATTCGCGGTATTCCGCGTCCTGCGCATCGAACAGGTCGGTGGCCGGCATGGACACGACACGCACGGCGCGACCGGCGGCTTCCAGCTCGGCAGCGGCATCCATCGCCAGGCCGACTTCGGAGCCGGTGGCGATCAGGATCACTTCCGGCTGGCCGTTGGCAGCATCCTTCAGCACGTAACCGCCACGACTGATGTTGGCCAGCTGGGCCTTGTCGCGGTTCTGGTGCGGCAGGTTCTGACGCGACAGGATCAGCGCGGTCGGGCCGGAGTGACGCTTGATGGCTGCATCCCACGCTGCCGCGGTCTCCACGGCATCCGCCGGACGCCAGGTGGACAGGTTCGGCGTGGTGCGCAGGCTGGTCAGCTGTTCGATCGGCTGGTGCGTCGGGCCATCTTCGCCAAGACCGATGGAGTCGTGGGTAAAGACGTAGACGGCCTGCTGACCCATCAGGGCGGCCATGCGAACGGCGTTGCGCATGTATTCCATGAAGATCAGGAAGGTCGCGCCGTACGGGATGAAGCCGCCGTGCAGACCGGCGCCGTTCATGATCGCGCCCATGCCGAACTCACGCACACCGTAGTGCAGGTAGTTGCCGCTGAAGTCTTCGCGGGTGATCGCCTGGGCGCCCTTCCAGAAGGTCAGGTTGGACGGGGCCAGGTCGGCACTGCCGCCGAGCAGTTCCGGCAGCTGCGGGCCGAGCTGGTTCAGGCACTCGAAGGACGCCTTGCGCGAGGCCGGGCTGTCGCCGGCGGCCTGGGCATCCTCGATCATCTTCTCGCTGGTCAGGGCGTGCGGCAGCTTGCCTTCCAGGCGACGGGTGAACTCGGCGGCCAGTTCCGGGTGTGCTTCGGCGTAACGGGCGAAGCGCGCATCCCAGTCGCTCTCGAGCTTGGCGCCACGCTCGCTGGCGTCCCAACCCTGATAGATGTCTTCCGGAACGTGGAAGGGCGCGTGGGTCCAGCCCAGCTTCTCGCGGGTGGCAGCGACTTCGTCGTCACCCAGCGGCGCGCCGTGGCAGGACTCGGTGCCTTCCTTGTTCGGGGAGCCGAAGCCGATCACGGTCTTGCAGATGATCAGGCTCGGCTTGTCGTCGTGGCTCTTGGCCAGGGCGATGGCGGCGTTGATCTCTTCCGGCTTGTGGCCGTCGACGTTGGAGACGACGTGCCAGCCGTAGGACTCGAAACGCTTGGCGGTGTCATCGGTGAACCAGCCTTCGACTTCGCCATCGATGGAGATGCCGTTGTCGTCATACAGGGCGATCAGCTTGCCCAGACCCAGGGTGCCGGCCAGCGAGCCGACCTCGTGGGAGATGCCTTCCATCATGCAACCGTCACCCAGGAAGCACCAGGTGGTGTGGTCGACGACGGTGTGACCCGGACGGTTGAACTGCGCCGCCAGTGTCTTCTCGGCGATCGCCATGCCGACGGCATTGGCCAGACCCTGACCCAGCGGGCCGGTAGTGGTCTCGATGCCCGGCGCGTAGCCGTATTCCGGGTGACCGGCGGTCTTGGCGTGCAGCTGGCGGAAGTTCTGCAGGTCTTCAAGGCTCAGCTGATAACCCGAGAGGTGCAACAGGGAGTAGAGCAGCATGGAGCCATGGCCGTTGGACAGCACGAAGCGGTCACGATCGGCCCAGTTCGGGTTGGCCGGGTTGTGCTTGAGGTGGTCGTTCCAGAGCACTTCAGCGATGTCGGCCATGCCCATGGGGGCGCCGGGGTGGCCAGACTTGGCCTTCTGAACGGCGTCCATGGAAAGTGCACGGATGGCGTTGGCCAGGTCAAAACGGGAAGGCATGCAGTAGCTCCTCGCCTGCGGGCGTCAAGAGTGGGGCAATGAATCACGGCGTGCTGCGCCGGACGCTCAGTGCATCCCGAGAGCCAGGGCATGCTGCTGCCTAGGTCTCCTTCAGGACTGTGCGCCTGAAACAGTGCGCCGGAAAGGACAGTGCGTCGCGTGAACCTTGTACGCGCGGACTCGCGTCCGAGCGTGATCTCCGGGCGGGTATTGTCACCGAGATGACAGGGCGCGGCAAATCGCATCCGGGATGTGCGCTCGTCCAAAGGTGGCAACGGCTTATTACCCTGTGTGCAGCGCTTGTCGCAAAAAGGTCTCGATTGGACGGCCCCACGGGCCCCATTGCGCTAGGAACTCACATAAGTGGCGTGTAAACTCGCCCCCCCGAGGCTCAACCGCCCGTGTTGAGCTTCATCGTGCGCCGCAAGCGTGTTTCTACTCGGTCGTCAACGCAGTCTGCCGTCAGTGGCCGAATCATCCCCGCATCCGAAAAGAGGGTCGAGGACCAATGAGCGAATACTCACTCTTCACATCCGAGTCCGTGTCCGAAGGGCATCCGGACAAGATTGCCGACCAGATTTCCGACGCCGTGCTCGATGCCATCATCGCGCGCGACAAGCAGGCACGCGTGGCGTGCGAAACGCTCGTCAAGACAGGCGTTGCCATCGTGGCCGGTGAGATCTCCACCAGCGCGTGGGTGGATCTCGAGGAGCTGGTACGTCGTGTCATCACCGATATCGGCTATACCTCTTCCGACGTCGGCTTCGACGGCGAGACCTGTGGTGTCCTCAACCTGATCGGCAAGCAGAGCATCGATATCGCCCAGGGCGTCGATCGCACCAAGCCGGAAGATCAGGGCGCGGGCGACCAGGGCCTGATGTTCGGCTACGCCACCAACGAGACCGACTCCTTCATGCCGGCGCCGATCCACTACGCCCACCGTCTGGTGGAGCGTCAGGCGGAACTGCGCAAGAACGGCATGCTGCCGTGGCTGCGCCCGGATGCGAAGAGCCAGGTCACCTTCCGCTACGACGAAGCCGGCAAGCCCGTCGCCGTCGAAGCCGTCGTGCTGTCGACCCAGCATGACCCGGAAGTGTCCCAGGAAGACCTGCGCGCGATGGTCAAGCGCGAGATCATCGAGCAGGTGCTGCCGGCCGAGTGGCTGTCCGAGACCACCGAATACCACATCAACCCGACCGGCAACTTCGTCATCGGTGGCCCGGTGGGCGACTGTGGTCTGACGGGTCGCAAGATCATCGTCGACACCTACGGCGGCATGGCCCGTCACGGTGGTGGTGCCTTCTCCGGCAAGGACCCGTCCAAGGTCGATCGCAGCGCCGCCTATGCCGGTCGCTACGTGGCCAAGAACGTCGTCGCCAGCGGCCTGGCCGACAAGTGCGAGATCCAGGTCTCCTACGCCATCGGTGTCGCCGAGCCGACCTCCGTCTCGATCAACACCTTCGGCACCGGCAAGATCAGCGATGCCAAGATCGTCGAGCTGGTGCGCGAGCACTTCGACCTGCGTCCGTACGCCATCACCACCATGCTGGACCTGGCGCATCCGATGTATCAGCTGACCGCTGCCTACGGCCACTTCGGTCGTGAGCCGTTCGAGCACAGCTACAGCTGGACCGACGTGAGCGGCGAGCAGAAGACCGAAACCTTCACCGCCTTCCCGTGGGAAAAGACCGATCGTGCCGCTGGTCTCAAGGCTGCCGCTGGCCTGTAAATCCGCCAGCTCGACAGGCCTGGCAGGTGGCGGACGTCTCGCCCCTCGCTTTCGGCGCCATGACAAGAAAACCCGCCTCGGCGGGTTTTCTTGTCTCTGGCCCTCCTTCGGACAGCAACAGGAGAGATGCCCAGTGGCTGATCTACGCTATCTCAAGGGCTACGCCCCCGAGATTCAACAGCAGGCGAGTGAACTGCTGGCGTCGGGCAAGACGGCAGCCTTCTTTCTCGGCAAGTATCCCGAGCCTCATCAGCTGCAGGGTGCGCGGGCGCTGCATGACTACACCATGGCGCTGAAGAATCAGTATCTGCGCAGCTCGGCGCCGATCAGCAAGGTGATCTACGACGACCGGATTCACGTCATCGACAACGCCCTGGGGCTGCACACCTTCGTGTCGCGGGTGCAGGGCAACAAGCTCAAGGCCAAGAACGAGATCCGTATCTCGTCGCTGTTCCGGCGCCTGCCGGAGCCACTGCTCAACATGATCGTGGTGCATGAGCTGGCGCATCTGCGCGAGAAGGCCCACGACAAGGCGTTCTACCGGCTCTGCTGTCACATGCAGCCGGAGTATCATCAACGTGAGTTCGAGCTGCGTCTCTATCTCTGCCACCGTGAACGCCACGGCGATCTCTGGTAGCCGCCTCCATTCTGGTAGCCACGAGCCGTTCTGGACAGTCACGCTCAGTTCAGACAGCCACGCGGCTGCTCACGCGACAGAAGAACTGGAAAGAATGACAAGGACGTCATGCCATCAGGGGTATCGGCGCCACTGCAAAGGACCGTTTTCGGATGCTCAATCTCGCTGCACTGTTCATCACCATCACTGCCGTGTGCATGTGGTTCAATCATCGCGTCCTGCGCCTGCCGCCGACCATCGGCGTGATGGCCATCGGCCTGGTGCTGTCGCTGGGCGTGATCGGGCTCGATCACTTCGCGGTGACCACCGTCGTGGCCGATACCGCGGAAGACTGGTTGGGCCGAATCAACTTCAACAGCCTGCTGATGGACGGCATGCTGTCCTTCCTGCTGTTCGCCGGCGCGCTGCACGTGGACCTCTCGCGCCTCAAGGCCTACCGGCGCTCCATCGGCCTGCTGGCCACGCTGGGCGTGCTGATCTCGACGCTGGTGATCGGCTCCGCCGCCTGGTGGCTGTTCCAGTGGGCCGGTATCGAGGTGCCCTACCTGTATTGCCTGGTGTTCGGTGCGCTGATCTCGCCCACCGATCCGATCGCCGTGCTCGGCATCATGCGCAGTGCCGGCGCGCCTGCCGACATGGAAATCCGCATCGTCGGCGAATCGTTGTTCAATGATGGCGTGGCGGTGGTGCTGTTCACCGCGCTGCTGAGTGCGGCGTCGGCCGGCAGCGGTGAGGTCGAGCTCGGCCACATGGGGCTCTTGTTCCTCGAGGAAGCGGGTGGCGGCATTCTGCTGGGGCTGGCGCTGGGCGCGCTGGTCTACCAGCTGATGCGCAGCATCGACCAGTATCAGGTCGAGGTGATGCTGAGTCTGGCGCTGGTGCTGGGCGGCTATGCGCTGGCCTCGGCGCTGCATGTCTCCGGCCCCATCGCGATGGTGGTGGCGGGGCTGATCATCGGCAACATGGCGCGTGATGGCGCCATGTCCGACAACACCCGCCGCTATCTGGACGGCTTCTGGGAGCTGGTCGACGAGATTCTCAATGCGGTGCTGTTCGTGCTGATCGGCCTCGAACTGGTACTGATGCCGATCACGCTGACCTCGATCGGCATCGCGCTGGTGCTGGTGGCGGTGATCCTGCTCTCGCGCCTGGCGCTGATCGGTCTTCCGCTGAGCATCTTGCGTCGCTGGTACATCTTCCGCCCCGGCACCACGCGCGTGCTCACTTGGGGCGGCCTGCGCGGTGGTATCTCGGTGGCGCTGGCACTGGCGATTCCCGAAGGCGACTTCCGCGAGCCGCTGGTGGTCACCACCTACATCATCGTGTTGTTCTCGATCCTCGTGCAGGGGTTGAGCATCGGCAAGCTGGTGACGGCGGTGGTCGGCGATCGTAGCCACGCGGGAGAGTCGAACGACAAGCACTGAGTCAAAGTCGGCCAATGCAAACGCCCCTTCACTGGCAGCAGTGAGGGGGCGTTTTCGTTTCGGTCGCGAGGCGCCAGCCAAGGGCAGTTTGCTGGCGGGTCAAAGGGCCGCCAGGCCCCGGGCAAAGACACCGCTGAGGGGTTTCACCTCACCCGCTTGCTTCGCGCGAGCGACAGCGGGCTGGCGCATCAGGGTCAGCAGCAGGTCGCGCCCCGCCAGCAGCGGGTCGACCACCGGCAGGCCGATCTCTGACGCAATGGCATCACGCAGCGGCCCCATCGCAGCGCAGCCCAGCACGATGCTGCCGGCACCGCTGGCTCTGGCGTGTTCACAGCGCTCCAGCAATGGCACGGGGGGAGTGCGCGCCTCGGACAGCGCGAGTACCGGTACGTCACAGGCCAGCAGCGCCTTGCACAGAGGGCGCATCGCATAGCGCTCCAGCAGCTGCTCGGACATCGGCAGCGTGCTGGTCATGCTGGTGACGATGGCAAAGGAGGGAGCCGCCAGTGTGGCCATGTGCATGGCGGCCTGGGCGATGCCGATCACCGGCACGGGGCTCAGTTCGCGTGCGGCCTCGAGGCCGGGGTCACCGAAGCAGGCCAGCAGATAGCCATCGGCGGGCGGGGTCTCCAGCAGGCCCTCACGATCACGGGCGATCAGCGCCAGCAGCGCGACCACCGCCATGGCTTCCTCAATGGCGGTCTCGATGCTGGGAGCGCCATGCTCGGCAGTCAGCACCTCGAGGTGGACGTCCCGGGCGAGCTGCCGTTGCAGCGAGTGCGCCATCTGCTGACTCATCGCCTGGCTGGTGTTGGGATTGATGACCTTGAGACGCAACATGGCGGGCTCTCTCATGATGGGTGGCTCGTGATGGGCTTTCTCGTGCCGGCGCGCGCCGGATGCGGGGCCGTGCGAGCGGAGCACACAAAACACGAGCAGCATCCGTGCCAGTCCGGGGACACCCGCTGGCGCAACGTTCGTTTCATTGTCGGCGCGCTGCTGTGGTGCATATGGCTAATACAGCGGAAGTTGATGGTGCCTGATGTCTCAGGAGTTGCCACGTACATGACGTTGCTGGCAGGGGTGTCACGCAGATCGGGCCTTGGGGAAAACGCTTGGAGATTGAAAATCCGCAACAAGTGTTTCACTGGCACGCTTGTTGATAAGGGGAGGGTATGGCGAGGCATGACGCCTCGTGACTGGCCCATGGCCCACAAGCCCCTCTGGAGACAACAATGACACCCCAGACTCCCCCTGATCTGAGCAACGCGAGCAAGCGGCTCATCAATGAGGACCTCGCCCCCTGCGAGCAGAACTGGAACTGGTACAACATCTTCTCGTTCTGGATGTCCGATGTGCACAGCGTCGGTGGCTACGTCTTTGCCGCCAGTCTGTTCACCCTGGGGCTGGCCAGCTGGCAGATTCTGGTCTCGATGCTGGTCGGCATTCTGGTGGTGCAGGTGTTCGCCAATCTGATCTCGCGGCCCAGCCAGCAGACGGGGGTGCCCTTCCCGGTGGTCTGCCGGCAGTCCTTCGGCATCTATGGTGCCAACATTCCGGCGATCATCCGCGGGCTGATCGCGGTGGTGTGGTACGGCATCCAGACGTATCTGGCGGCGCATGCCTTGATGCTGGTGCTGCTGCGCTACGTGCCGTCGCTGGAAGGGCTGACCGAGACCCAGCTGTTCGGGCTCTCGCAGCTGGGCTGGTACTGCTTCCTGTTCATGTGGGTACTGCAGGCGCTGGTGTTCTGGTGGGGCATGAATGCGGTGCGTCGCTTCATCGATTTCGCCGGGCCAGCCGTCTATGTGGTGATGTTCGCGCTGGCGGGCTGGATCGTCTGGCAGGCCGGCTGGGACAACATCAGCTTCACGCTGGGCAGCAAGACGCTCTCGGGCAGCGACGCCCTGTGGCAGATGGTGATCGCCGCGGCGCTGGTGGCGGGCTACTTCGCGGGGCCGACGCTCAACTTCGGGGACTTCTCGCGCTACTGCGCTACCCCTGGGGATGTGAAGCGCGGCAATTTCTGGGGCCTGCCGGTCAACTTCCTGCTGTTTGCCGTCATCACCGTGGTGGTGGTGTCCGGCACGCAGCCCATCTTCGGCGAGATGCTGCATGACCCGATGGAGACCGTCGCCCGCATCGACAATGGCGTCGCGGCAGCGCTGGGCATCCTGACCCTGGTGCTGGCGACCATCGGCATCAACATCGTGGCCAACTTCGTGTCACCGGCGTTCGACTTCTCCAATGTGGCACCGTCCCGCATCAGCTGGCGCATGGGCGGCATGCTCGCCGCCGTCGGCTCCATCTTCATCACGCCGTGGAATCTGTTCAACAACCCGGAGATCATCCAGTACACCGTGGGCATCCTCGCCGCAGCCATCGGCCCGGTGTATGGCGTGATCCTGTTTGACCACTATCTGGTCAACAAGGGCGGCATCAACACCAAGGCGCTGTTCACCGACAGCGCGGAAGGCGAGTACTTCTTCGAGAAGGGCGTCAACGTCGCGGCGGTCAAGGCGCTGCTGGTCTCCTCGGCGGTGACGCTGATCATCAGCTTCCTGCCGCTGGGCGACATCACCCACTTCACGCTGTTCATCGGCGGGCTGATGGCGACAGGGCTTTATGGCGTCTTCTCGGGGTACTGGCTGGGAGATGCCGCCTCTGCACGCATCTATGTGCCGGCCGGGGTACGCCAGAAGATGTCATGACGCTCAGGCCATGACCTGGCCGTGACCTGGCCGTGACCTGGCCGTGACCTGGCCGTGACCTGGCATTGCCTTGGCTTTACCTTCAGCGCCCTGCTGTCGCCACCGAGATGGATGACGACAGCAGGGCGCTTTCGTTCGTGTTGCCGGCACATTCGTGTTGCCGGCACATTCGTGTTGCGACGCGTCTTTGCCCTTGCTTCGCCTGCCCGGCCTGATGACACAGCACATTGTTCTATCAGGCAGTCGGTAATCTTGCGTTTACTGATCAACTCTTTATTCCAGTGAGGTGTGCTCTGCGCGCGGTGTAACATTGGTTGATGCTACCGAGTGTCGAGGATGGAACATGCTGCTTCATGAACATCTGATATTGCCGGGCAGGGACGGTTCGGATATCGAAGCGCAGCACTATCGCACGCGAATCAACAATACCTTCATCATGTTCGCCATGGCGTGCTTCGCCTGCTTCCTGCTGTTTGACTATTTCCAGGTGCCGTCTGCCTGGCAGGCGTTGTGGGTGGGGCGGCTGATCATCTTCCTCTGCTGCCTGCTGTGCATCCTCCAGCTGCGCCGCGGCGGCGTGCATTCGGACAAGATCCTGCTGGCCGGGGCGATACCCGCCAACCTGTTCTTCTGCTTCGGTGCCGCGCTGATTCCGGATGCACTGACGCTGACGCTGTGGAACCTGAGTTTCTCGACCTGCATGCTGATCGCCATGCCCGCCTGGCTGGTGTGGGGCTGGCGCTACCAGCTGGCCAGCAGCCTGCCGCTGATACTGTGTTATGTGCCCATCTATGTGTGGCTGAGTCCCTTGTCGTTGACGACATTGGCCGGCGCTGGCGGTGCCTACATCCTGGGGACCCTCTTCATCGCGCCGGCACTGGCGCATGCCCGAGCCTCGACCTTCCATCGCACCATCCGGCTGCAGCGCACGCTGGAGGCGCGCAATCTCGAATTGCACGACATGAATCAGCGGTTGCTCACTCAGCAGAACGAGCTGGAATACCGCGCCAATCATGATCTGCTGACGGGGCTGCCCAATCGCCGTTTCGGCTTTGATTTTCTCGAGCGGATGCTGGCCGAGAGCACGAGCACCCGGCAATGCATGTCGATCCTGTTCGTGGATGTCGATCGCCTGAAGCACGTCAACGACAGCTTCGGGCACGCCGAGGGGGATCGCCTGATCCAGCTGGTGGCCCGGAGTGTCGCCCAGGCGGCCGGTGAAGATGGTCTGGCATGCCGCCTGGGCGGCGATGAATTCCTGGTCGTGATGCCCGGAGCCTGTGATATGGCCAGCCAGCAGGCGACGACCCAGCTGATGCGCCATCTTCAGGAGCAACGCCTGGAGCAGCAAATTCCCTTCCCGGTCGAGGTCAGTATCGGGCGCGTCACCCACGACCCGGTATTGCAGGGCGATGTGGATGTCGATGACCTGATCCATATCGCGGATGACCGCATGTATCGTCAGAAGCGCGCTCGGCGGCGGGCCATGGCGGGCGCCAACGACCCCCAGGCGTGAGAAAGCCCGCGATCTTCCCCTCATTCATGCTGCAAGTGATTGATGGCAATGGCTGTCATCGCTTTTTCATGTCGCTGTTACGGGTATGTCATCGCTTCCCCTCAGTCTTGCTGGGCAACGACAGGGGCCATCTGGGCCTCGCCTGTCGATTCCGCCTGGCAACCCAGAGGTGACTGACATGACCGCTCCGCAATCGGCTCCCCGTGATGAAATGCCGCCTGCTCCCGACGCTCTCGGTCAGGTTCGCACGCTGTTCATCTCCGATGTGCACCTGGGAACCTCGGACTGCCAGGCGGCGCTGCTTGCGAAGCTGCTGCGTCGCGTGCGCCCTGAACGCCTGTATCTGGTCGGCGATATCGTCGACCTGCTGGCGATGCGCAAGCGTGCGGTGCTCGACAAGGACCAGCAGGCGCTGGTGGCGCGGGTGCTGCGTCTGGCGCGCAGTGGCTGTGAGGTCATCTACATTCCCGGCAATCATGATGCCGCCTTCCGTCGCCTGTGTGGCCTGAAACTGCACAACGTGAGCATCGAGCGGCGCGCGATCCATACCACCGGCAGCGGTCGTCGCCTGCTGGTCTCCCACGGCGATGAATTCGACACCCATGTGCGTATCGCGCCGTGGCTGCTCAAGCTGGGCGATGGCATGCACGGCTTCATCCTGTCGCTCAATCGCTGGTGCAACCGCGCGCGTGGCATGTTCGGGCTGCCGTACTGGTCGCTGGCCAGCGCGCTCAAGCGTCGTAGCGGCACCGCCCAGCGCTATGTGGCCCAGTTCGAGGAAGCCGCCATGCGCCAGGCGCGTCTCGAAGGGCTGGATGGCTATGTCGGGGGGCATATCCACCAGGCGGGCTTCCGGGTCGAGGAAGGCGTGCTCTACTGCAACGACGGCGACTGGGTCGAGCACTGCACCGCGCTGGCGGAAGATGCCGAAGGCGCGCTGCACCTGATTGACTGGCAGGGTCAGATCCTCGAGACGGCGCCGCGCCATCTGATGCCGCGTCAGGCGCCGGCCGCGACGCCCGACGCCGTCACGCCCGAGATGGCGGGCGCCTGAGCCTCACCCCAGGCCGCTGATCGCCAGCATCCATGACAAATACAGCGGGATGATCAGCGGCGCCGCCAGGGTGGTCAGCATCACCGCGATCGCGCCCTTGGCCGGCTGGATATTCAGCTCGATGGCCAGCACGACCACATTGGCGGCCATCGGCACCACGCCCAGCAGCAGCAACACCTGCGCCAGCACCGGGTCGAGGGCGAACAGGCTGCCCAGCAGCATCACGCTGCCCAGACTCAGCAGCGGCCACATCACGAAGCGCAGACCGGTCGCGGCCAGAATGAAGCGCGGGTCGATCTCGCGCAGGCTGACCCCGCCCAGCGTCATGCCGATGATCATCATGCCCAGCACCGTGTAGCTGTACTTGAAGTAGTCGAGTCCCTCCATCACCGCCCCCGGTACCTCGAGCCCCAGCGTCCCCACCAGCAGGGCGGCCAGAAAGGCGTAGATCAGCGGCAGACGCACGATCTTGACCAGGCTCTGGCGCATCGAGAACTGCCCGCGCGCACTGACGTAGAAGCCCAGCGTGAACTCATACAGCGTGATGCCGAGCAGGCAGAACAGGTACTGGGTCACGCCTTCCGGCGGCAGCAACAGCATCGCGACCGGCAGGCCGAAGTAGCCGGTATTGCCAGTGCCGGAGGAGAAGGCGAGCAGGGCGGCTTCCTGCGGCGGGAAGAACTTCGCGGCCAGCGGGCGCACCAGCAGGCAGATGCTGCTGGCCAGCGAGAACAGTCCCAGCGTCAGGCCCAGATCACTCAGCGATGGCTCGCCGAGCACCAGCCCGCGGAAGAAGGTCAGCGGCGCGATCACATAGATCAGTAAGGTGGCGATGGGGCGCGGGTCGATCGCCAGGCGGCGTGCACAGAGGGCGCCGAGGGCGACGAAGGTGATCAGCATCCAGAGCGGTTGCTGCAGATCGATGTGGTCCATCACGGTTCCTTGTGAAGCATCATTGTCCTTTTGGCTCATCATGCCGTGTGGCCCCTGTCAGCGTCATCCCATGAATGTCGCGCATTGCGTCTTTCCTTGATCCGGCTGCGCATCGCGTGGTTGCGCGGCTGGTGAGGGGCAGGACTGAGGGACAGGACTAAGGGGCAGGACGCCACTGTCAGCAATGGTTATAAACACGCATTTTCTTATATGAATGGTATTGAAGTTGAGGCGAAAACCTTTCATTGGCCGGGGTCGGCGGCGGCGGTCAGAATGCTCGATATGCAGTACAGGGGCGGTGGCGTGACGCGCCGGACGTGTATTGCTGCACGCGCACCGCGAAGTGTGCGGCGATAACGACATCAATGCCGGACACGACGACCACGAGGGCCGCCCCATGAGTGCAATCGAACATCCGTCAGGGATCAGCTTCGAATTCTTCCCGCCGAATACCGAGGCCGGACGTGAAAAGCTCAAGGGGGTTCGCGATCAGCTGGCGGCGCTGGAGCCGGAATTCTTCTCCGTCACCTATGGCGCGGGTGGCTCCACGCGTGAGCGCACCTTCAACACCGTGCAGTCGGTCAGCGCCAGCGGCATCTGCACCGCGCCGCACCTGTCGTGTGTCGGCAGCGACCGCGGTGAGCTGCGTGAGATCCTGGCGCAATATCGTGAGCAGGGCGTCAAGCGACTGGTGGCGTTGCGCGGGGACCTGCCCTCCGGGATGGGCTCGCGCAGCGAGCTGCGTTACGCCAATGAGCTGGTCGAGTTCGTGCGCGAGGAGACTGGCGATCACTTCGAGATCGCGGTGGCAGCCTATCCGGAGTGCCATCCGCAGGCCGACAACTACCACAGCGATCTCGAGAACTTCGCGCGCAAGATGCAGGCCGGCGCCGATATCGCCATCACCCAGTACTTCTTCAATGCCGATGCCTACTTCCACTTCGTGGAGCGCGCGCGTGCCGCCGGTATTCAGCAGCCGATCATCCCGGGGATCATGCCGATCACCAACTACACCCGGCTGGCGCGTTTCTCCGATTCCTGCGGGGCGGACATCCCGCGCTGGCTTCGCCGGCAGCTCGAGAGCTATGGCGATGACAGCGAGAGCCTCCAGGCCTTCGGCACCGAGGTGATCTCGCGCATGAGTCAGCGTCTGCTGGATGGCGGCGCGCCGGGCCTGCACTTCTATACCCTCAATCAGGCCGAGCCGTGTCTCAAGGTGCTGGAAAATCTGGGTATCTCTTCTCGTTGAGTCACGCGCGCCGGGTGTGCGCGACAAGTAATTGGAAGAGCGGCATTGAATGTGACGTCGCTCGCCCTGAGGTCTGACGGGTAGCCGCTTGTGACAGCGGCCCGCAAGCCACTCAAGGCGTCGGCAGTGACGCCGGCCTCAGTGATGGAGAGATTGCTCATGAATCACGAGACACAGCACACGGCATCCTTTACGACCTCGTCCAGAAAGCCCCTCAAGACCGCCGCGACGCTGGCGCTCGGCGCCTGGTTGTTCGGCGGCGTCGCCCAGGCCGCCACCGAGGTGGAAATGCATCGCGTCAGCAGTGATGGCGTCGGTGAGTCCGTCGGCAGTGTCATGGCCGAGGATACCGATGATGGTCTGCTGCTGACGCCGAAGATCGAGGGGCTCGAGAGCGGCATCCACGGCTTCCACCTGCATGCCAATGCCAGCTGCGAACCGGCCGAGAAGGATGGCGAGACCGTCGCCGCCGCCGCGGCAGGTAGCCACTTCGATCCAGAAGAGACCGGTACCCACCAGGGCCCCTACGGTGATGGCCACCTCGGTGACCTTCCGGCATTGAGCGTCGATGCCGATGGCAAGATCTCGCTGCCGGTGCTGGCACCGCGCCTCAATGAAAGTGATCTCAGCGGCCATGCGCTGATGATCCACTCCGGCGGTGACAACTACACCGATACGCCCAAGCTGGGCGGTGGCGGCTCGCGCGTCGCCTGCGGTGTAGTTGACTGATGTGTGGTCGACTGAACGATGGTCGACAGATCTGCGGTCGACTGGTCTGTGGTCAATTGAGCCACCTGCCGAGATGACATGAAAAAGCCCCGCCAATTGGCGGGGCTTTTTCATGTCGCAGCGCTACAGCAGATGTCAGTGCAGCTTGCCGGGGTCC
This sequence comes from Cobetia sp. 29-18-1, assembly GCF_029846405.1. Lineage (NCBI taxonomy): Bacteria > Pseudomonadati > Pseudomonadota > Gammaproteobacteria > Oceanospirillales > Halomonadaceae > Cobetia > Cobetia sp. 29-18-1. The sequence continues at coordinate 15,855 of NZ_JARWKS010000026.1, read as the reverse complement.
AGAATGCGCACCGGCTGAACCTCATCGCTCGCCGGCGTCTCGCGGGGGTCGCTCACGCGCGTGGAAATCTCGGCGAGGGTCGGCGGTTCCTCGATGGCTTGCTGTTCGAAGAAGTCGCAGGACACGCAGTCACGGTAGCGGGTCTCGTTCTGCTCCCAGGTACGCAGGCGGTCCATTGCTCCGCAGCGCGGGCAGACGGCACCGGCGATGAAGCGCTTGATGGTAGACATGGTGCCTCCAGTCAGGGTCAGGGTAGGTCTGGCAATCCCGCCTCGGGCGGATGATGCGCCATATGATACGCCCCCGACCGGTAAAGGTCAGGGGCGCATGGTCAGCAGCTCGTGGTCAGGCTTGCGCCATCCCGAGACAGGGCGAGATCAGGCCGCCTGGGCACCGATGCCGGAGTGACGCAGCAGGGCATCGACCTGCGGGTCACGGCCACGGAAGGCGCGGAACAGCTCGGCAGCATCACGCGAGCCACCACGAGCCAGTACCTCGTCACGGAAGCGCTGGCCAGTGGCGGTATCGAAGACCGCGCTTTCCTCGAAGGCACTGAAGGCGTCAGCCGACAGCACCTCGGCCCACTTGTAGCTGTAGTAACCCGCGGCGTATCCGCCGGCGAAGATATGGCTGAAGCCATTCTGGAAGCGGTTGAACTCGACCGCCGGCACCACGGCGACCTTGCTGCGCACCTCGTCGAGCAGCGCCTGGACATCGCTGGCCGACGGCTTGTCGAGCTCATGATGCAGGCGGAAGTCGAACAGCGAGAACTCCAGCTGGCGGACCATGGTCATCGCCGCCTGGAAGTTGCGGGCTGCCTGCAGGCGCTCGAGCATGTCATCGGGCAGGCGCTCGCCGGTGTCGACGTGACGTGCGATCAGATCCAGCCCTTCACGCTCGTAGCAGAAGTTCTCCATGAACTGGCTGGGCAGCTCGACGGCGTCCCAGGCCACGCCGTTGATGCCGGAGACTTCGGCGACTTCCTGGCGGGTCAGCATGTGATGCAGACCGTGCCCGAATTCGTGGAACAGCGTGACCACTTCATCGTGGGTCAGCAGCGCCGGGCGATCGCCCACCGGGCGGGTGAAGTTGCAGGTCAGGTAGGCGACCGGCAACTGCAGGCTGCCATCCTCGCGGCGACGACGGACGCGGCACTCATCCATCCAGGCACCGCCCCGCTTGCCTTCACGCGCGTAGAGGTCGAGATAGAAGCCGGCGATCGGGGTGTCATTCTCGACCACCTCGTAGTAGCTGACGTCCTCGTGCCATACCGGCACGTCACGCTGCTTGAAGGTGATGCCGTAGAGGCGGTTGACGACCTCGAACAGCCCGTCGATGGCCTGCGGCGCCGGGAAGTAGGGACGCAGCTGTTCCTGATTGATCGCGTAGCGCGACTCGCGCAGCTTCTCGCTGGCATAGCCGACATCCCACGGCTGCAGGTCGTCGATGCCTAGGCTCTCGGTGGCGTAGGCCGCCAGCTCGTTGAACTCTTCACGCGCCTGCGGCACGGCGCGGGTGGCGAGGTCATCCAGGAAGGCGATGACCTGCGCCGGCGAGTCGGCCATCTTGGTCGCCAGCGACAGCGAGGCGTAGTCATCGAAGCCGATCAGCGCGGCCAGTTCCTGACGCAGGGCCAGAATCTCCTCGATCACCGGGCCGTTGTCGAACTCACCGGCGTTGGGGCCCTTCTCCGAGGCGCGCGTGACGAAGGCGGTGTAGACCTCCTCACGCAGCTCGCGGTTGTCGGCATAGCTGAGCACCGGGAAGAAGCTCGGGAAGTCCAGGGTGATGCGATAGCCTTCCAGCCCCTTGGCTTCGGCATTGGCCTTGAGCGCTTCAAGGCCGCTTTCCGGTACGCCCGCCAGCGCCTCTTCGCCGACATCCTTGTGCCAGGCCTGGGTGGCATCCAGCACATGGTTGGAGAAGGTGTTGGAGAGTTCGGACAGGCGCGCCTGGATCTCGCCGTAGCGCTGCTTCTTATCTTGCGGCAGGTCGACACCGGCGAGACGGAAGTCGCGCAGGCTGTTGGTGATCGCCTTCTGCTGGGCTTCATCGAGGCTTGCGAACTCATCGCTGTCCGCGAGGCGCTGATAGGCCGCGGCCAGGTCGCTGTTCTGACCCACCCAGGTGGAGTAGGCCGACAGCTTGGCGAGACAGGCCTGATAGGCCTCGCGCAGCTTGGGCGAGTTCATGGTCGAGTTGAGGTGCGAGACCGGCGACCAGGCCTGGCTCAGGCGGTCACCCAGCGCTTCCAGCGGCGCGGCGAAGTTGTCCCAGCGCGTGTCATCGCGGGTGGCCTCGATCAGGCGTTCGATCTCCTGCTGGTTGTGCTCCAGCAGCTCACTGATCGCGTCCTCGACATGCTCGGCCTTGAGGGTGTCGAAGGGGGGCAGGGTGTTGCGTTCCAGCAGGGGATTGATCGACATCATGTACCTCGCGTCATTCGGGTGGGCGGCAGCGGTGAGCGGTAAAGGAGAACTTGCGCATCAATAGCGCCGTGAAAACGGCGTCACCGCTGCCGCGGGGATACCTAGAATGTGAGGCCTCGGCGCGTGTTATTCAATCTATCGCCTCGATAGGCGGGCGTCGCCACGCGCATGTCGCATTGGCCGAGGCCGGTACGGCTGCTATCTTGCTGGCCTTGGCCCCTGAGTGGGGCCCGTATCCTTCCCCCGTACCGAGACCACGAGAGCAGACATGAGCGAAACCACCGAACGCTGGGGCAGTCGCCGAGCCTTCATTCTGGCCGTGACCGGCGCCGCCGTAGGGCTGGGCAACATCTGGCGCTTCCCCTACATGACCGGCGAGAACGGCGGTTCCGCGTTTCTGCTGCTGTATATCGGTTTCGTGCTGTTGCTGGGGCTGCCGGTGATGATGGCCGAGATCATGATCGGGCGCGCCGGACGTCGCGGACCGATGCAGGCGCTGGCCCATCTGGCCGTCAGCGGCGGACGCACCCCGCACTGGCGCTGGCTGGGGCTGTTCGGCGCCATCACCATGTTCTTCATCCTGTCGTTCTATTCGGTGGTGTCGGGCTGGTCGATCGAGTATCTGGTCGATTCGCTGAAGGGTGACTTCAGTGGCATGAGCCCGCCGGAGATCGGCGCTTCCTTCGGTGCCTTCCTGGAAGACCCGGTCACGATGACCTTCAACCACACCGTCTTCATGCTGATGACGATGAGTGTGGTGGCCGCCGGTATCTCTTCCGGGCTCGAGCGCCTCAATAACCTGATGATGCCGCTGCTCTATGTGCTGTTGCTGGCGCTGGCCGGTTACAGCATCAGCACGCCCGGCTTCGGCCCCGCGCTGAGCTGGCTGTTCATGCCCAATCCGAGTGCCATCACGCTGGACGTGATGCTCAATGCCATGGGGCATGCCTTCTTCACTCTGGCGGTCGGTGCCTGTGCCCTGATGGCCTACGGCGCCTACATGCCGGAGCGCCAGAGCCTGCCGACGGCCGCGATCGCCGTGGCGGCACTGGATATCGGTGTGGCGCTGCTGGCGGGGATCGCCATCTTCGCGGCGGTCTTCAGCCAGGGCATGGACCCGGCCTCCGGCCCCGGCCTGATGTTCGTCAGCCTGCCGATCGCCTTCGCCAATCTGCCGGGCGGCAGCGTGCTGCTGGCGCTGTTCTTCCTGCTGTTGCTGCTGGCGACCTGGACCAGCTCGATCAACATCGCCGAGCCCATCGTCGAGGTGCTGGAGGGCTGGGGTCTCAAGCGTCGCCACGCGGCACTGGTGGTCGGTGTCTCGGTGTGGGCGATGGGGCTGTTGTCGGTGCTGTCCTTCTCGAGCCTCAAGGACGTGCACGTGCTGGGCGAGATGAATGTCTTCGATGCGGTGACGACGATTCCGCCTGACTTCTTCCTGCCGATCGGCGGGCTGCTGATCGCCATCTTCGCGGCCTGGGTGATGCCGCAGAATCGTGCGCTGGCAGGCCTCGGCACCTCGCGTGGCTTCTTCCGTACCTGGCGCTGGGTGCTGCGCTGGATCTCGATTCCGCTGGTCGTCGTCGTGCTGGGCTGGAGCTTCTTCAAGTAAGCCCGCTTGCGCCATCGGTACGTGAATCTGGCGTTGAGTCAGCGCACGGCGTGGCGCGATGCGCGGGGCATGGCGAGCCTGCAAGCGGGGCGTCGGGACGGGGTGTCGAAAACATCGCAACGCGAGTCAGGCCGTTGCGCTATTGGCATCCCGGTGTTTGGCGCAGTAGGCTGGTTGCCTATTTCAGGAGGTAAGGCATGAGCATTAGATCCTTCAAGGGCCTGACGCCGCGACTGGGCGAGCGGGTTTTCGTCGATCCGGCCAGTGTGGTGCTGGGTGATGTCGCCCTCGGGGATGACAGCTCGGTATGGCCGCTGGCGGTGATTCGCGGCGACATGCACCGTATCCGCATCGGTGCGCGTACCAGCGTGCAGGATGGCGCGGTACTGCATATCACTCACGCCAGTGACTTCAATCCGGGCGGCTATCCGCTGGAAATCGGCGATGATGTCACCATCGGCCACAAGGCCGTGTTGCATGGCTGCACCATTCACGACCGCGTGCTGGTCGGCATGGGCGCCATCGTGATGGACGGCGTGGTGGTGGAAGATGAAGTCATCATCGCGGCGGGTGCGCTGGTGCCGCCGGGCAAGCGCCTCGAGGGCGGTCATGTGTATGCCGGCAACCCGGCCAAGGCACTGCGCCCCATCAAGGACAGTGAGCGTGAGTTCTTCACCTATTCGGCGGTGAACTACGTCAAGCTGAAGGATCAGCATCTGGCCGAAGACTACGTCGACTGAATCTCCCTCGCACAGAGCGGCAGACGTAGCAATGATCACTCCCCCGTTGGCTCAGTCCGGCGGGGGAGTGCTCGTTTCAGGGCCGGATTTTCCGCAAGCCAGGATCGGTTTTTCACAAGCCAGGATCGGTTTTTCCACGAGCTTTAGAAGGCAGATGTGGCAGTGGCGCGCACAAACCAGGACAAGCCATTGTTTTTCATGAAATGCTTGCGTCATAATCTGGACGTATATCCAGTGCCAGCGTGTGGCGTCTGGTCCAGTGACATCGTCGAGGGCTCGCGACCCGTATTTCATGGCCAATTTTCGTACCCATATCACCGTAGCGGCCTTTGCCGGCGGCATTGTCGCGGCGGCGGGCTGGCAGGGCGGCCTGTGGTCGCTGGCGGAGGGGGTTCCGCTGGCGAGCCTGACCACCTTCGGCGGTATCCTGCCGGATATCGACTCCGACAACTCGCGTGCCATCCGTATCCTGTTCACGCTGTTTGCGGTGTTGGCGACCATGGCCTGCGTGCTGTTGCTGCAGGACCGCCTGCTGGCGGGGCCTTTGATGATGGCGGGCGGCGCCACCTATCTGGGCGTGCGCTATGTGGCCAGCGCCATCTTCAAGCGCTTCACCGTCCATCGTGGTATCTGGCACTCGCTGCTGGCGTCACTGCTGTGCTCGCTGGGCGTGACGGCCGCCAGCCTGCATGTGCTGGGCCAGAGTGAAGAGCAGGCCTGGTGGCAGGGCGCGGCCCTGTTGTTCGGCGCCATGATCCACCTGCTGCTCGATGAGATGTACAGCGTCGACATGGTCGGCGCACGCCTGAAGCGCAGCTTCGGCACCGCCTTCAAGCTGTTCGATTATCGTGAGCCGGGCAACTCGCTGGCGATGGTGGCGGTGATCGCCGCCATGACGCCCTGGCTGCCACCATTGTCGGTACTGGTGGACATCATGCATCTGCAGGGGCCGCTGTCCGTGTTCGGTGCAGGCCTGTTACGGCTGATGGCCGGCGTCTGATGCCGTCTGGCTGAAGGCCGGCGCGAATCTCAGTTACTGTTGTGATGCCTTGGTTGTGATGCATCAGGCACGATAGGGCTCGGCACTCAGGCCGTGCTTCTTGAGCTTGTCGTAGAGTGTCTTGCGCGGCAGCCCCAGCCGTTCGCAGGCCATCACCACCTGACCTTTGCTGGCCGCCAGGGCCTCGCGAATCAGCGCGGCCTCGAACGCCTCCATGCGCTGCGGCAGCGATTGCGCCTGGGTGGCTGCCTTCACGTTGTGCTCCAGTTCCCCCAGCTCGCCTGATTCCCTCGGTGCGTCTGATGCATGCCGCTCGCCTGTGCCGGCGGTGATGCCTTCTCTGTCCGTCTCTCTTGCGGCTTCCGTGCTGTTCACGGACGGGCCACTCGTGCCCGCGGTGAGCGGTCGCCCTTCCGCCATGCTGTCGCCGATGTTGCCCTCCAGTCCGCCCAGCAGCACATGGCGTTCCGCACAGTTTCTCAGCTCACGCACGTTGCCCGGCCAGTCATGCGCCAGCAGCGCCTGCAGGGTGGTGGCGTCCAGCGGCGGGACTTCCAGGCTGGTACGTTCACTGGCCAGAATCGCGAAGTGCCGAAACAGCTGCAGGATATCCTCGGCATGCTCGCGCAGCGGCGGCAGATACAGCGTGACTACGTTCAGGCGGTAGTAGAGGTCCTCGCGAAACTCGCCGGCGCTGGCCGCTTCGCGCAGATCCCGCTTGGTAGCGGCGATGACTCGGATATCGATGGGGCGTGGCGTATTGCTGCCGAGCCGCTCGATGCTGCGCTCCTGCAGCACCCGCAACAGCTTGATCTGCAACGACATCGGCATCGATTCGATCTCATCGAGAAACAGGGTGCCGCCGTCGGCGTGTTCCAGCTTGCCGATACGGCGCTCGCTGGCACCGGTGAAGGCGCCTTTCTCATGGCCGAACAGTTCCGACTCGATCAACGTCTCCGGCATGCCGCCACAGTTGAGTGCCACGAAGGGCTTGCTGGCGCGGGCGCTGCGCTCGTGCAGACAGCGGGCGACACGGTCCTTGCCGGCGCCGGTTTCGCCATACAGCAGGGTGTCGGCATCGACCGCCGCCAGGCGTGATACCTGGGCATCCAGGCGCTGCATGATGTCACTGCTGCCGACCAGCCTGGGGCCGGCGCTGTTGCGCTGGGTATCCAGCTGTTCGCGCAGCGAGCGGTTCTCCAGCGCCAGCCGGCGAGCGGCCACCGCACGCCGCACGCCATCGAGCATGCGCTCGCGATCGAAGGGCTTCTCGATGAAATCCCAGGCACCGGCCTGCATGGCTGCGACGGCGGTATCGATGTCGCCATGCCCCGTCATCACGATCACCGGCAGCTCGTCATCCACGGCATGCGCCGCGTGCAGCAGGCTCAGGCCATCCATGCCCGGCATGCGAATGTCCGTGACCACCACACCCTCGAAGGGCGCTTCGGCGCGCAGGATCGCCAGCGCTTGCTCGGCACTGGCCAGCGGGCGAGTGCGGTAATCGGCCAGCATCAGGCTCTGGCTCAGGCTGTCGCGCAGATGCGGTTCGTCATCCACCACCAGCACCTGCATGTCGGTATTCGTGACGTCGCTCATGACGGCTCCTGTGAATGGTTGGCGGTGGGTGGCATCGGGGGTTGTGAGTGCATCGAGAGTGCCGGCAGCGTCAGCCGGAACAGTGCGCCGCCCAGCGGCGAGGGATGCGCCTCGAGGGTGCCGCCGAGGTCGGCGACGATACGCGCGCTGATCGATAACCCCAGCCCGAGTCCCTGGCCGTCGGCACGCTGGGTATAGAAGGGTTCGAACACGCGCACCAGTTGCGATGGCTCGAGGCCGGGGCCGTTGTCGTGGACTTCCAGTACGACCTGATTGCCGGCGCTGCCCGCTTGCTCATGCAGGTTGAGCTGGATGCTGGGGGGCTCCGTGCGCTCGGGGGGCATGTCGGCAAGCGCATCCAGTGCATTGCCGATCAGGTTGACCAACACCTGCTCCATACGTACCGGCTCGGCGCGCACCCGCGCCAGCTTTGGACTCGCTTCGCGAATGAGGGTCACGCCGAGTGCCTCGCAGCGTGCATGCAGCAGGCGCAGGGCATAGTCGAGGCTGGTGGTGAGATCGATGGCCTCCAGGCGGTCACCGCTCTTGCGTGAGAACTGACGCAGCTGCGCGCTGATCTCGCCCATGCGCTGGGTCAGCTCGGTGATCTGGCGCAGATTGCTCTCGACCTGGGCGGTCTGGGCGCGGGCGAGGAAGGCGGTCGCGTTCTCGGCATAGGCGCGGATGGCGGCCAATGGCTGATTGAGTTCGTGATTGATGCCGGCGGCCAGTTCCCCCAGTACCGCCAGCTTGGCGGTCTGGATCAATTCATCACGCGTCTCGCGCAGCTCGCGTTCGGCGCGGGTGCGCTCCTCGACTTCGGCACTCAGGCGCGTGTTGCTGGCGGCGAGGTCGCGGGTGCGCTCGACCACCCGTTGCTCGAAGGCATCGCGTGCCTGGGCGAGCTGTTCGGCCTGGGCACGGCGTTCGCTGACATCGAAGACCGTGACCAGCCAGCGCGGACCATTGGGGCTGGGCAGTGGCGAGCAGGAAAGCTCCAGTGGCACCGCGACACCCTCGCGCAGGCCATGCACTTCCAGCGGCCCGACTGAGCGGGCCTGGGTCAGGCGGTCCAGCAGGTGGCGCTCGGTTGGCAGGAAAAGCTCGCGCAGATCACGCCCTTCACGGGCGCTGGGCTGGCGGGATGAGTCTTCCGGTGAGGCATCGGCACTCAAGGGCGAGCCGAACAGCGCAATGGCTGTCGGATTGAGATACACCAGCCGGACCCGCTCATCGAGGATGCACAGGCCAGCCTGAGTGCGGTCGATGATGCCGCGCACCCGTTGCTGGCTGCTGGCGAGATTCTGGCGCTCGCGCTCGGCGAACAGGCGACGCTCACGCAGGATGCGCAGTCGCTGCCAGCCCAGCCCTGCCAGCAGACACAGCAAGGCATAGCCACCGGCCGCGAGTCCGGCCGCTTGCCAGATACTGCTTCGCAGCGGTGCCAGTGGCTTGAGCACATGCAGGCGCCAGCCGATATCCGGCAGTGGCTGGGACAGGCTCAACCAGGCGTGCTGCCAGAGATCCCCCGGTGTCAGTTGCAACAGCTCGATGGAGGTCGTGTCGCGGCGCGACTCAAAGGGCTGGCCCAGCAACTCCGGCAGCGCCTCGCGATGATGCAGGCGCAGTGGGCGCAGGCGCTGATTGGCATAGCGCTGGGTGTCGAGCAGCCGGTTGCGTGTCTCCTCGCTGAGTGGCTCCAGCGTGCGCAGTACCCGCTGCGCCTGGCTGGCGATGAAGATCACGCCATGCGGATCAGTGACCATGATGTCGGCATTCTGGTCGAGCCACGCCGCCTCCAGCGCCTCTATCTGCACCTTGACCACGGCCACGCCACTTCGGCCCTGGGGGCTGGTGACGGCAGCGCTGAAGAAATAACCGCGCTCACCGGAGCTGGTGCCCAGCCCGTAGAAGCGCCCCTCGCCGCCATTGATGGCGTCTTGCCAGTAGGGGCGGAAGCGATAGTTCTGGCCGATGAAGGTATTGGCGGAACGCCAGTTGCTGGCGGCGATGGTCGTGCCGGTGTCATCGACCAGATAGAGGTCCGAGATGCCGGCCAGCTCACGCATGCGGTCCAGTCGCTGATTGAGTGCCACTTCCGCGCTGGGGTCTTCTGGGTGATCGAGAAAGTCGCGCAGCTGGTCATTCTCTGCCACCAGCCTGGGCAGATAGGCGTGGCGATTCAGCTGGCCACGCAGGCTGGCGGCGGTCAGACGCAGTTCGTTGTCTGCCTCATGCCCCAGGCGCTCCAGACCCTGGCTGCGCGCCATCGAGACCGCCTGCCACACGCACAGCATCAGCCCCAGCGGTAGCACGACCGCCAGTACGAGACGCCACAGCTGGGGCAGGCGCGTGTCCTTCATCGGCAAGCCTTCATGTTCAGGCCCTCATCTCAAGCACTGCATATCCGGAACTCCATATTCAGCCAGAGCGTCATGACTGAGCGTCATGAGCCATCCGGCGCCGCCTGGGCACGGCGCAAGGCGCGCTGGGCACGAGTCTCGGCGCGTTCCAGTTCCAGCAGCGAATCCTCGACGAATACCAGATGCTCATGGGCGGCGTTGCGTGCATCTTCGGCGCGGCCTTCCATGATCGCCTCGAACAGGCTGCGGTGCTGCTGGATCAGGCGCGGGCGTGATTCCGGCTTCTCGAACAGGTGGCGCAGGTTGGCCACGATACTCTTTTCCAGCAACTGGAACAGGCTGCGCATCGAGTGCAGCAGCACCACGTTGTGCGCGGCCTCGGCGATGGCGAGGTGGAAGGCGGCATCGGCACCGGCCTCGCGCTCCGGGTCACGTCCCTCGAAGCTCTTCTCTAGGTCCTCGAAGCGCTGGCGCAGCATTGCCTTGTCGGCAGGTGTGGAGCGCATGGCGGCGTAGTAGGCGCTGATGCCCTCCAGCGCATCGCGAAATTCCAGCAGATCGAGATTGAACTCTCCGTGGCGACCCAGCAGCGCGCTGAGCGGGTCCGACCAGGCGCGCGCCAGCTCTTCAGAGACGTAGGTGCCGCCGCCCTGGCGTGAAGTCAGCAGTCCGCGCGCGGCCAGCTTCTGGATGGCCTCCCGGACGGAGGGGCGTGAGACCTCGAACTGCTCAGCCAGGGTGCGCTCCGGTGGCAGGCGCTCGCCGGGCTTCAGGCTGCCCTCGATGATCATGCTTTCGAGGCGCTCGGTGAGTACATCGGCGATACGGGGTTGGCGGACGGGGGCGTAACGCATGGAAGTGTCCTTGCGGCAAAGGTGAAAGGCGGCGCCGAACGCTGGAATGCCGGTACGCGGCATGCAAGAGAGGGGCGCTTGCGGCGCTGCCGATGATCAGTGTGGCCCGTGGGCATTCCACGCCACAGCCGACATTGGTCTTACCAATATGTGTGATAACCACGCCTCGCGTGGGAGATGAGTGTTATCAATAATTGGTAAGACCAATTTTACGCAATGAAGCTGCTTTGACCAATGTCTAGATACCTTGCACCACATGATGTTTGACCCCTTTCGAGGCGACGCCTAGATTATGCCGAAGCACATCAGGGTAAATTGGTATGACCAATTTATCGGAAGGCCTGACCCAAGGGTGCGCCAACCCCCGAGTCCTTCACTGCCGTGCCAGACAACAATCACAACAATTCGCCTGCGGAGTTTCCGTCATGTCTGAGCCACTGCTGGCCTTGCTGGCCTTCACCCCTATCCTGCTGGCGGGCATCCTGCTCGTCGGTCTGCAATGGCCCGCGCGTCGCGCCATGCCATTGGTCTTTCTCGTCACCGCTGCCATCGGCTATTTCGTGTGGCAGATGTCGCTGACGCGCATTCTGGCCTCCACGCTGCAGGGGCTGATGGTGACCGTCTCGGTGCTGTGGATCATCTTCGGCGCCATCTTCCTGCTCAATACGCTCAAGCATTCCGGGGCGATCGCGGTGATCCGCGGCGCCTTCACCACCGTCAGTCCCGACCGTCGCGTACAGGCCATCATCATCGCCTGGCTGTTCGGCAGCTTCATCGAGGGCGCTTCCGGCTTCGGGACGCCTGCGGCCATCGCGGCGCCGTTGCTGGTCGCCATCGGCTTCCCGGCGCTGGGGGCGGTGATGGTGGGCATGATGATCCAGTCGACCCCGGTATCATTCGGGGCGGTGGGCACGCCGATCGTGATCGGCGTGAATGCGGGCCTCGACAAGGCCAATCTCGGTGAGCAGCTGCTGGCGAACCATTCCAGCTGGGAGGCCTTCATGCAGCTGATCACCTCGGAGGTCGCCATCGTGCATGGCATCGTCGGCCTGCTGATGCCGTTGTTCATGACCGTGATGATGACGCGCTTCTTCGGCGCGAAGAAAAGCTGGAGCGAGGGGCTGTCGATTGCGCCGTTCGCGCTGTTCGCCGGCCTGTGCTTCACGCTGCCCTACGTGGCGGCGGGTATCTTCCTCGGCCCGGAATTCCCGTCACTGATCGGCGCTCTGGTCGGCTTGGTCCTCGTGGTGCCAGCGGCGCGTGCCGGATTTCTACTGCCGAAGGACAGCTGGGATTTTCCGCCCGAGGCCGAGTGGCCCAAGCATTGGCTGGGTGACCTGACGCTGGAGCGTGATGATGTCGAGGCCGCCGCGGCAGGCAGAAAGCCGCTGCCTCTGTGGCTGGCGTGGTTGCCCTATGGGTTGATCGCGCTGCTGCTGGTCGCCTCACGCGTATCGAGTGACTTCAAGGGCTGGCTGGTCAGCGTGCAATTCAGTGCCACTGACCTGCTGGGTGCCAGCGGTATCTCCGGCGCGATACAGCCGCTCTATCTGCCGGGCGGCATCATGGTCTTCGTGGCCCTGATCACGCTGCTGCTGCATCGCATGGCCTCTCGCCAGCTGGTGGCGGCGGCCAGCGAATCCTGGCGCACGCTGGTCGGCGCCGGCTTCGTGCTGGTGTTCACCATTCCGATGGTGCGCATCCTGATCAACTCCGGCGTCAACCTGAACGACCTGGCGTCCATGCCGGTGGTGATGGCGGACGTGGTGGCAGACAGCCTCGGTCAGGCCTACCCGTTGTTCGCCTCGGGCATCGGCGCGCTGGGCGCCTTCATCGCCGGCTCCAATACGGTCTCCAACATGATGCTGTCCCAGTTCCAGTTCAACGTCGCCGCCCAGCTCGGGCTGTCGGGAGCGCTGATGGTGGCGCTGCAGGCGGTCGGGGCTGCGGCCGGCAACATGATCGCCATCCATAACGTCGTGGCGGCCTCGGCGACCGTCGGTCTGCTGGGGCGTGAGGGTCGTACCCTGCGCATGACGGCGATTCCGACCGCCTACTATCTATTGGCCTCCGGCGTGCTGGGCATGCTGGCGTTCCACCTGGTGGGTCTGAGTGATCCGCTGCTGCCGTAAGCGTGATCTGTGCTGACTGATACCTTGAAAGACATCCTGACTGACTGATAAAGAGACTGGCCATGACCGTCGCTGCTGCCCCTGACTCCACTGCTCACCCTGCCATGGGTGGGCATGCCTCACCCCAGGCGCGTGCTGCTGCCTATGACGCTCTGCGCGAGGCGTTGGCGCAGCACATTCCCGGTGAGCGCCTGATCCATGATCCGCTGCGCACCCTGGCCTACGGCACGGATGCCAGCTTCTATCGGCTGGTGCCGCAGCTGGTGGTGCGGGTGCATGACGAGCAGGAGCTGGGGCATGTGTTGCGCGAGTGCCGGGCGCGCAAGTTGCCGGTGACCTTCCGTGCGGCGGGGACGTCGCTGTCCGGCCAGGCGCTGACGGATTCGGTGCTCATCCAGCTGGGTGGTGAGTGGCGAGGGGCACAGGTGCTGGAGCAGGGCAGTCGCATCTGCCTGCAGCCGGGGGTGATCGGGGCGCGTGCCAATCAGCTGCTGGCACCCTTCGGACGCAAGATCGGCCCGGACCCGGCTTCGATCAACAGCTGCATGATCGGCGGTATCGCGGCCAACAATGCGTCCGGCATGTGCTGCGGCACGGCACACAACAGTTATCGCACCGTCGAGGACCTGCGCGTCATTCTCGCCGATGGCACCTGCCTGGATACGGCGTCGCCGGAGAGCGTGCAGGCCTTTCGCGCCAGCCATGGTGGTCTGCTGGCGGAGCTGGAGCGCATGGCGGCCAGTGTGCGCGCCGACCCTGAGCTGGCCGAGCGCATCCGCCACAAGTATCGGCTCAAGAACACCACTGGCTATAGCCTCAATGCACTGGTCGACTATGCCGATGGTCTCGAGATCCTCAAGCATCTGATGATCGGTTCGGAAGGCACGCTGGGTTTCATCGCCTCCATTACCTATCGCACCGTGATCGAGGAGCCGCACAAGGCGGCGGCGCTGGTGTACTACCCGAGCATCGATGCGGCCTGTCGCGCCACCATGCTGCTGAAGACGGCGCCGGTCGCGGCGGTGGAGCTGATGGATCGCGCGGCGCTGCGCTCTGTCGAGGATGCACCGGGCATGCCGGACGTGCTGCGCACCCTGCCGGAAGAGGCGGTCGCGCTGCTGGTGGATGTGCGGGGCGCGCATCATCAGGAGCTGGAGGCGCGCATGGCCGAGGTTGCCCGCGTGCTGGAAGGCATCGAGACCTGCGAGTCGTGGGCCTTCACTCAGGATGCGCAGCGTTATGCGCTGTACTGGAAGATCCGCAAGGGGCTGTTTCCTGCGGTCGGTGCAGTGCGTGACCTGGGGACCACCGTGATCATCGAGGATGTCGCCTTCCCCATCGAGCGGCTGGCGGAAGGCGTCGGTGCGCTGACGGAGGTCTTCCAGCGGCATGGTTACTCCCAGGCGATCCTGTTTGGCCATGCGCTGGAGGGCAATCTTCACTTCGTCTTCCCGCAGGGCTTCGAGCGCGAAGGCGAGGTGGCGCGCTATCAGGCGCTGATGGATGACGTCGCGCAGTTGGTGGGGCAGGAATATGGTGGCTCGCTCAAGGCCGAGCATGGCACCGGTCGCAACATGGCGCCTTATGTAGAGCTTGAGTGGGGCAAGGATGCCTATGCCCTGATGTGGCGTATCAAGGAGGCCTTCGATCCGGACAACCTGCTCAACCCGGAAGTGATCCTGACGCGCAATCCTCGTCTGCATCTGGAAAACCTCAAGCCATTGCCGGCGGCGGACCCGCTGGTGGACCGCTGCATCGAGTGCGGATTCTGTGAATCGGTCTGCCCGTCGAAGAACCTGAGCCTGACGCCGCGCCAGCGCATCGTCATCCGACGGGAGATCGCACGCCTGGCTGCGCTCGAGGCACCGGATGATGCACAGCGCGACCAGCTGGCAGTGCTCAGGAAGGAATACGCCTATCAGGGCATGGAGACCTGTGCGGGCGATGGCCTGTGTGCGACCCAGTGTCCGGTCGGTATCAATACCGGTGATCTGATCCGGGGGCTGCGTCATGAGGAGAACGCCGGTGCCGATCATCCAGGCAAGGTGAAGGTGGCGCATTGGGCCGGTGAGCACTTCACGCGGGTCACCAGTGGCATGCGTGGCGTGCTCAGGCTGGCGGATGGGCTGCATGGCGCCGTCGGCACGCGCAACATGCGCCGCCTGACCCAGGCTGCTCGCAAGGTGTCCGGCGACAGGGTGCAGCAATGGACTCCCAGCATGCCGGCCGCCGCTGCGCGTGATTATCTCAAGCGTCTCGCGCAGCCACTGGGGCGCAGTGCAGCGCCCAATGGGCATGTCGTCTACTTCCCGTCCTGCGCCACGCGTGTCTTCGGGGTCGCTGCTGATGATCGCGATCCGCGCAGTGTCACGGGAATGGCGCTGGCCTTGATGGACAAGGCCGGCTTCGAGGTCGTGCTGCCGAAAGGTCTGGAGGCGCTGTGCTGTGGCATGGCCTTCCAGTCCAAGGGGCAGTTCGAGGCGGGAGATGCCAAGGCCGCCGAGCTGGCAACGGCGCTGGTGGAGGCGAGTGACGGCGGACGGCTGCCGATCTTCTGTGATACCAGCCCGTGCCTGGCACAGGCTCAGGCCTATGCGCGCGAGCACCTCGAGGTGTCGCTGACTCTGGTCGAGCCGGTGCAACTGGTACTCGACTATCTATTGCCCTATCTCTCGATCACACCGCTCAAGGCGAGAGTCGCGGTGCATGTCACCTGCTCCAGTGTCCGTATGGGGCTGGCAGAGCAGTTCGTGGCGCTGGCGCGGCAGTGCGCCAGTGAAGTCGTCGTGCCGGAAGAGATCACCTGCTGCGGCTTCGCCGGCGACAAGGGCTTCAGTACACCGGAGCTCAATGCCTCGGCATTGAAGGGACTGAAGGAGGTAGTCGCCGATTGCGACTACGGGGTCTCCAACTCGCGCACCTGCGAGATAGGGCTGAGTGAGCACTCCGGGCTCAGCTATCAATCGATTCTCGGTCTGGTCGATAGAGCATCGGCACCAAGGTGATGGGAGGTGTTCGAGATGCATGACACCCTGATGACAATCTATTGAAAAAGCCCTTGCCCTCACGGTGGTTCGTGCGTAAAGTACGCATCCGCTGCCGGGGACGCATGGCGTTACCAGCGGT
>NZ_JARWKS010000025.1:0-53153 GCF_029846405.1 Cobetia sp. 29-18-1 | reverse complement strand
CATGCGTCCCCGGCAGCGGATGCGTACTTTACGCAGGAATCGGCTTGATGGCAAGGGCTTTTTGGCCAGATATCGCTATCAATTCAAACAAGCTCATGCAGGCACTGCGTGCTCCAGCATCAACTGCAGTGACTCTCTCCCCCGCCAGCGATTGCGCGACAACTTGTAAGCACACTTCAGAGAGGCCCCCACGCCAAATGCCGGTGATTCCCCCGGTGACAGCGCACGGAACCAGATCGCCTTGAGGCGTGTACGCCCGAGCGAGAGCTCCAATGACAGGTGCGTGCCATCGGCGCCTACCGGCCTGAGGCTCTCGACCAGGAAGCTGCCCTCGAAGAGAGGCGCCTCGAACTCACGCCCGAAAGGCGCCAGACGCTCGAGCTCATCCAGCGTCTCCAGACTCAACTGCCCTTCCAGCAGCTCACCATCGCTGAGAATCAAGGGATTGAGCGCCCTCTCCCCCAACTGCTCCGCGGCTGCCTGTTGCAGGGCACGAGTGAAGGTGTCCTTTTCCGTCAGCGGCAAGCCCACCCCGGCGGCGCCGCGATGCCCACCGAAGCGCGGCAGACACTGCGGCGCGAGATCATGGGCGCGCTGCAGCGCATCCCGCAGGTGCAACCCTTCGATGGAGCGCCCGGAGCCCGTCAACATGCCGGGCACCGCAGCTGGTGTCAGCACGACGGTCGGTCGCCCGAACTGCTGCACCAGGCGCGAAGCGACAATGCCTTGCACCCCGGGATGACCATCCTCCAGGTGGACCACGATCACCTGATGCCCTTCCCGCAAGGAGGTGAGCGCCAGGGCACGCGCCGATTCGACCATCTCGGCTTCGATCGCCTTGCGGGACTGGTTGTCCTGATCGAGCACTTCCAGCGCACGCTGCGCCGCGTCATCTTCCCGCGCCAACATGAAATGCAGCGCGGCGTAAGGGTCATCCAGACGCGAGCGGGCATTGATACGCGGCCCCATCTGGAAGGCCAGCGTCTCGGCATTGAAGGGCACGCTATCCGCCCCGAGCCGCTCTGCCATCGCGCGCCAGCAGGGTTCCTGCATGCGGTTGATCAGCGTGAGGCCGAGATTGACCACCGCGCGATTGATCGCACTCCCCCCCAGTGACACACAGTCCGCCACCGTCCCCAGCGCCACATACGACAGCCACGGCGACAGCTTGGGGGCATCGCTCGGCAACCTGCCCTGTTCGATCAAGACGTTACGGGTCAATGACATGGTCAGCCAGGCAACCATGCAACCGGCAATGGTCGCATCGGGATAGGCGCAGTCATCTCGTGTCGGATTGACCGTCGCGTAGGCGGAAGCCGGCGGCCCTTCCTGAGGCAACGCATGGTGATCCGTCACCACCACCTCTATCCCCGCCTCCTTGAGCAACGCCAGACGCGCCTCATCACTGGAGCCGCAGTCCGCGGTCACGATCAGAGACGGGCGCGGCGACAGCGTCATGATGCGCTCGACCAGCGGCAGACTGATGCCATAACCATCATGGATACGATGGCCGATCAGACTGTGCACGCGGTCGTAGGGCACATCGAACAGCTCGGTCAGCGTGCGCAGCATCACCACATGCGAGGTGATGCCATCCACGTCATAGTCCGTGAGGATGCCGATATGCTCCCCCTCGGCGACGGCGCGCGCGATGCGCTCTGCCGCGCGCCGGCCATCGGCCAGCCGTTCGGGATGCTCGATATGCCGGAGCGCCGGCGTGACCAGCGCCTCCAGGGGCGCCTTGCAGCTCTCCAGCGTCAGACGCCCTGCCAGCACACGCGCCTGCAATTCGCTGAGCCCGGTCGCGATGCCCTGCTGATAGAGACGCTCGTCACGCGCGCGCGGCTGAATGACCCGCGCAATGCTGGCCGCAAGCGTGCGCTCGTCCGGACGACTCATGGAATCTTGCGAGAATGGGGGCGACACGGGGGAAGTGACAGACATGAAGAGCTCCTGACAAACGACATGGCCGTCATCTCGGCAGCGGGCTGCAGACATGACGGCCATGAAAAGATGACTGCCGATTACCCCGAACGGGCCAACCGGCAGTTGTTGCAATCACCCGCGGCGATTCTCGCGCACGAAGTCCTGCACTGCCGCCAACTCCGCCGGCAGTACGCTGTAACGCTCCTCGCGCTCCAGCAGGTCATGCAGATGCGGCGGCAGATCGACGCCAGCAAAGCCGGCACGCGCCACGGCTTCGGCAAACTTGGCCGGATGCGCCGTCGCCAGCGTGATCATCGGCGTCGCGCTATCGGTGCGGCAGACCTCAGCCGCGCGATAGCCGGTTGCCGTATGCGGATCGAGGATCTCACCGGTGCGATGGTGCGCCTCACGGATGACCTCGAGGATCGTCTCGTCATCGACACTGTGACTGGAGAACAGCTCACGCAGCTTCGCCAACGGGGCATCCGCCAGCGCTGCCGGTTCACGCGAGAAGTGCTCGAGCAGCTCACGGATCGCCTGACCATCGCGGCCATAGGCCTCGAACAGCAGGCGCTCGAAGTTGGAGGACACCACGATATCCATCGACGGTGCCAGCGTCGCCTTCAGCTCCTGACGTGAGAAGTCATTGGAGGAGATGGTGCGATGCAGGATATCGTTGGCGTTGGTGGCGATCACCAGCTGGCGTACCGGCAGCCCCATGCGCGAGGCCAGATAGCCGGCAAAGATGTTGCCGAAGTTGGCCGACGGCACCGTGAAGCTGACCTGACGCGCCGGAGCGCCCAGCGCCACACCGGCGGCCACGTAGTAGACGGTCTGGGCCATGATGCGCGCCCAGTTGATCGAGTTGACCGCGACCAGACGCGTGCCGTTCAGGAAGTCCTGGTCGGCGAAGCTGGCCTTCACCATCGCCTGGGCATCATCGAAGTTGCCTTCGATGGCGATGTTGAAGACGTTGGGCGCCAGCACGGAGGTCATCTGGCGACGCTGCACTTCGGAGACACGGTTGTGCGGATGCAGAATGAAGATATCCACATGATCGCAGGCACGGCAGCCCTCGATAGCGGCAGAGCCGGTATCGCCGGAGGTCGCGCCCATGATCACCGCACGCTCGCCGCGCTTGGCAAGGAAGTGATCCAGCAGGCGACCCAGCAGCTGCAGCGCGACATCCTTGAAGGCCAGTGTCGGGCCGTGGAACAGCTCCAGCAGGTAATGGTTGCTGTCGAGCTGATTGAGCGGCACGACGGCATCGTGACTGAAGGTCGCGTAGGTCTCGCGCACGATGTCACGGAAGGTCGCGTCATCGATGGCGCCATCGACGAAGGGCTTCATGACACGGAAGGCGATTTCCGCGTAGGACTCACCGGCCATCGCCGTCAGCTCTTCGGCGCTGAACTGCGGCAGGGTTTCCGGCACGTACAGGCCGCCATCGCTGGCAAGCCCCGTGAGAACCACATCTTCAAAACCGAGCGCCGGCGCCTGGCCGCGCGTGGAGATATAACGCATGTCGTGTCTTCCCGTGGCTCTTGCCACCGTTATGATTCTTGCTCTTCCGGCCTGCGCCGGCTGCCCAGCGGGGCAGTGCCATCACCGTCGATAGCCCCGCCCCGTTTGCCCGCGATCAGGCGTTGTCGTCGAGATCCTCGACACGAATGCGCACCACGGAACCGGCGACATCCACCAGCGCTTCCAGCTGACGAATCGCTTCGTTCATGTGCAGTTCGCGCGCACGGTGCGTGAGCAGAATGATCGGCACCAGCTCCCCTTCGGTGGCTTCCTTCTGGATGATCGCCTCGATGGAGATACCCTGCTCGGAGAGGATCGACGCGACACGCGCCAACACGCCCGGGCGGTCCACTGCGTGCAGACGCAGATAGCAGGCCGTCTCGATCTCTTCCATCGGCAGGATCGGCAGGGTGTCGCCGTGCTGATTGATCTCGGCGAAGGCCAGATACGGCACACGGTAGCGGTGGTCGGTGGCGATATCGCGCGCCACGTCGAGCAGGTCCGCGACCACGGCAGAGGCCGTCGGCTCGGCACCGGCGCCGGCACCGTAATAAAGGGTCGGGCCGACAGCGTCGCCCATCACCTCGATGGCATTCTTGACGCCATGCACGTTGGCCAGCAGACGTTCCTTGGGAATCAGCGTCGGATGCACGCGCAGCTCGAGGCCCTTGGCCGTGGCGCGGGTGATGCCCAGATGCTTGATGATGTAGCCCAGGTTATCGGCCTGCTCGATGTCCTCGGCCGTGATGCGCGAGATGCCTTCGGTGTAGGCCTTGTCGAACTGCAGCGGCACGCCGAAGGCGATCGAGGCCAGGATGGTCAGCTTGTGCGCGGCATCGATGCCTTCGACATCGAAGGTCGGATCGGCTTCGGCATAGCCCAGCGCCTGCGCCTCGGCCAGCACGTCCTCGAAGCTGCGACCTTCATCACGCATCGCGCTGAGGATGAAGTTGCCGGTGCCGTTGATGATGCCGGCCAGCCACTGGATGCGGTTGGCACCCAGGCCTTCACGCAGCGACTTGATGACGGGAATGCCACCGGCCACTGCGGCTTCGAAGGCCACCATCACGCCTTTCTCGGCGGCGGCACGGAAGATCTCGTTGCCGTGGACGGCGATCAGCGCCTTGTTGGCGGTCACGACATGCTTGCCGTTGGCGATGGCTTCCATCACCAGCTGATAGGCGACATCGTAGCCGCCGATCAGCTCGACCAGCACGTCGACCTCGGGATTGCGCGCGACCTCGAAGATGTCATGCGTGCGGCTGACGCCGGTGATATCGCAGTCAGGATTGTCGCGTCGTGCGCCGACCTGTTCGACGATGATCGGGCGTCCAGCACGACGCGCAATCTCATCGGCATTGCGAATCAGCACGTTATAAGTGCCGCCGCCTACGGTCCCTAGACCACAGATTCCTACTTTCACCGGTTTCAACGTCGCTTTCCTCTCTTGTTACGGTATCCAGCCTTGAGGGCCGCGCCACTGTCAGCGACGGCCTTGCCGATCTCACGTCGGTCTATTATCCAGACATCCTGCACGTACGTCTGTCGTGACCACGGTAGCAAGGCAGGACGCCCTGTCAACGCGCAGTCTTGTCGCCTGTGGTTCAGTCATCGATGCCCAGCATGCTGGCAAGACGCTCCACCGGCAGGTAGCCCGGCACCATCTGGCCATCCGGCATCACGATGGCCGGGGTGCCCTGCACCCCCATGCGCGTGCCCAGCTGATACTGGCTTTGCACCGGCGCATCGCAGCTGGCCGCCTGCTTGGGCACTTCGCCTTCATTCTTGATCTGGTTCATCGCCTCGGTGGGGTTGTCCGCACACCACACCTGCGCCAGCTCACGCGCGCCCTGCGAGCGCATGCCACCGCGCGGGAAGGCCAGATAGCGCACTTCGATGCCACGCGCATTGAGTTCCGGCACTTCCTGGTGCAGCTTGCGGCAATACGGGCAGGTAGTATCGGTGAAGACACTGATCACCGCCTTGACCTCACCCGCCGGGCGGAAGATGACCATATCATCTTCACTGACCTCGGCCAGCAGCTCGAGGCGCTCGCCATTGGCCTTCTGCTCGCTGAGATTGACCAGCCCCTTGTCGCCATCGTTGCGGTACATCTCACCCACGATCAGATGCTTGCCGTCGATATCGGTAAAGAAGCTCTCACCACTGGTCAGGCGCACCTCATAGAGGCCGTCGATGGGGCTTGAGGCCAGTGATTCGACCGGCAGCGGCTGGCCATTGACGACAAGCTTGTCGCGCAGATCATCCAGCGCATCAGCCTGGGCCAATGGCGCCACAAGCGTCAGCATGGCACCGGCGCTCAGGAGGCGGATCGCATGGGACAGGGCCTGCGGACGACGGAAAGACTTGCTCATCAAACACTCCTTGGCGTCCGCGCGCAGAGGGAAGGACACTCAGCCACGCGGATGATGTTCGGCATGCAGACGCTCCAGTCGCGCCTGGGCCACATGGGTATAGATCTGGGTCGTGGAAAGATCACGATGTCCCAGCAACAGCTGCACGACACGCAGGTTGGCACCGTGATTGAGCAGGTGCGTGGCGAAGGCATGGCGCAGCGTATGCGGTGACAGAGGCTTGCTGATGGCCGCAGTCACGGCGTGACGCCGGATGCGATGCCAGAAGGTCTGTCGCGTCATGGCCTTGTCGTGTCGGCCGGGAAACAGTGCCGGACGCGTCTGGTCGGCCATCATCGCAGGTCGGCCAACGGACAGCCAGCGTGACAACCAGTCACAGGCCTCCTCGCCCAGCGGCACCAGCCGCTCACGATCGCCCTTGCCGGTGACTCGCACGACACCCTGGCGCAGATTGAGCGCATCGACACTCAGGTTGACCAGCTCGCTGATGCGCAGCCCCGCTCCGTAGAGCACTTCGAGCATGGTGCGGTCGCGCAGCCCGATGGGCGTGTCGAGATCCGGCGCCTCCAGCAGGCGCTCGACCTCTTCCTCATCCAGCGTGCCCGGCAGGCTGGGAATCACGCGCGGCAGGCGCACCTCATGCAGCGGGTCCGCCTCGATCATGCCTTCGGCCAGCGCCCAGCGATAGAAGCGCCGCAGCGCCGACAGCAGACGCGCCGTGGAGCGCAGCGCATGCGACTCACGCCGCGAGTCACAGAAGGCCTGCACCTGCTGCGGTGCCACGCTCAGCAACGGCACCGTGTCAGCGCCCGCCTCCGCCTGATCGGCCAACCAGCGCCGCCAGGCCGTGAGATCACTGCGATAGGCGCCGAGCGTATTGTCACTGGCACCCCGCTCTAGCCACAACGTATCGAGAAAGACCTCGACCAACGCATCGTCGTCCATCATTCCCGCTTCCCCGTCCTGAATGACGCGCCATCCACGCTCGCCGTGGCCGTCATTTACCGCGGCACCTGGCCTGCGTGAGCCTCGATTCTACCGTGATGCCCTGACGATGAAATGAACCCGCTGCAAGTCATAGCGGATTTCCCTGGTGCACAAACACGAAGACCCCGCCATGCGATGCATGGCGGGGTCTTCATATGGCGGAGGAGCAAGTGGCAATTCGCTCCCCCGCAGTACTGCCGAGTTCTGCAGTCAGGGAATGCGGAGCGCTTAGCCCAGCTTTTCCTTGATGCGTGCAGACTTGCCGCTACGCTCACGGAGGTAGTACAGCTTGGCCTGACGGACGTCACCACGACGCTTGACGTCGATAGCGGCAACCTGCGGGCTGTAAGTCTGGAAGGTACGCTCGACGCCCACACCGTGGGAGATCTTGCGGACGGTGAAGGCGGAGTTCAGACCGCGGTTACGCTTGCCGATCACCACGCCTTCGAAGGCCTGCAGACGCTCGCGAGTACCTTCGACGACCTTGACCTGGACGACGATGGTGTCGCCCGGTGCAAAGGCCGGGATTTCCTTGGCCATCTGCTCGTTTTCGATCGCCTGGATCAGTTTATTCTTGCTGCTCATCGCTAGCTCCAAATTCGTTAGCATCAATCCTGGGATTGATGTTCGTCATGACCCCGGCACCGCAAACGGCCTTGAACACGGGGATCGACCTTGTGTGTGACGCGCCACGGAACTCCCGCAAGATGACTCCGGGCCGTGCCGCACCTCCGCCACGGTGGCGGCCTTCTCCTGACAGCGAACCTTCGGCTCGCAGCGGTCAGGCCTTGCCTTTCCGGGCGTGCTGCGCGATGAACTCGTCGAGCAGCTTGCGCTCCTCACGAGTCAACGTGCGACTCTCCAGCAAATCCGGACGCCTGAGCCAGGTACGTCCCAGAGACTGCTGCAACCGCCAGCGCTTGATCAGGGCATGATTGCCACTGAGCAGAACATCCGGCACCCGCTTGCCGTCGATGACTTCAGGGCGGGTATAGTGCGGACAGTCGAGCAGGCCATCGGTGAAGGAATCCTCCTCCGCGCTGGCTTCATGCCCGAGTACGCCCGGCACCAGGCGTGCCACCGTATCGATCAGGACCATGGCCGGCAGTTCCCCGCCAGACAGGACGTAATCGCCGATCGACCACTCCTCGTCGATCTCCTCTTCCACCACGCGCTCATCAATGCCTTCATAGCGCCCGGCCACCACGATCAGACGCTCTTGCGTCGCCAGTTCGCGGGCACCGGCCTGATCCAGCTTGCGGCCTTGCGGGGAGAGATAGATCACACGAGCGTTGTCACCGCCAGCGGCGCGGGCGTCACGAATGGCGCCACGCAGGGTCTCGACCTTCATCAACATGCCGGGACCACCGCCGTAGGGACGATCATCGACCGTACGGTGCCTGTCGGTGGCGTAGTCGCGAGGATTCCAGAAATCGACCTCGAGCAGGCCCTTGTCGACCGCTCGGCCGGTCACGCCACTGGCGGTAATCGCCGTGAACATTTCCGGAAACAGGCTCACTACACCAATCCACACAGGCGTCAGCTCTCTGTGCTTAACATCAGAATTCGGGATCCCAGTCGACGCTCATGCGCCCAGTGGTGAGATCCACATCGCGAACCACCTGATCGGGAAGGTACGGCACGAGCCGTTCCTTCTCATCGATGCTGTCGTCGTTCGGCTTTATCACCAGAACGTCGTTGGCACCGGTTTCCATCAGGGTGCTCACTTTCCCGAGGCGCTGGCCATCCAGCGTTACCACCTCGAGACCTTCCAGTTGATGCCAGTAGTACTCACCGACTTCCAGCTGCGGCAGGTGCTGCTTGGGCAGGAGAATCTCCGCCCCGGCCAGCTCCTGTGCTGCTTCGCGACTGTCGATACCTTCGAGCTGTGCCACCAGGCCCTTGCCATGGCGACGTGCCTGAGCGAGGCGGGCGGGAATCTGCTTCCCGTCCAGCTTCAGCATCCAGCCAGCGTAATCGAAGATGCCGTCAATCGGGCTGGTGTAGGAATACACCTTGAGCCAGCCTTTGACGCCATAGGGGCTGGTAAGCTTCCCCATTACCACGACATCATCGTCATGCGATGACGCTGCGGTCGGCTGCGGGTTGTTCGGTTGAGTAGGCATCCTGGAATCAAGCCTGCTGCTTGCCAGCTTCCTTGATCAGCTGAGCGACACGGTCAGAGACCTGTGCGCCCTGCTGCTGCCAGTGAGCGACGCGCTCGAGATCGACGCGCAGACGCTCTTCCTGGCCGCGAGCGACCGGGTTGAAGAAGCCGACGCGCTCGATGAAGCGGCCATCACGGGCTGTGCGGGAATCAGCCACAGCGAGGTGGTAGAAGGGACGCTTCTTGGCGCCACCACGTGCCAGACGAATGGTAACCATTGCGTAATCTGTCCTTCGTGTTGAAGTGAAAATCGTGCCACAGAACTCGTCTTCGCATGGAGGGTCCACACGAAGAGGCGACATTCTACGGAAATTGGCAAGCCTTGGAAACCTTTTTCCAAGGCCATGCACACGCTCCGCGACACGGGACGTGCCACGGAGCGCAATTCCTGGTGTCAGCGCCCATGTCTCATCAGCGCTGCATCGGGCATCGGGTCAGCAATCAGCGACGCGGGAAGCGTCCGCCGCCCATGCCGCCGGGGCCACCCATACCGCCCATGCCACCCATACCGCCGGGGCCGCCAGGACCACCGCCACCGCCCATCATGCCGGACATGCCACGCATCATCTTCTGCATGCCACCTTTCTTGCCGGCCTTCTTCATCATCTTGGCCATCTGCTTGTGCTGCTTGAGCAGACGATTGAGGTCCGGCACCTGGGTACCGGAGCCCATGCAGATGCGGCGCTTGCGCGACCCATTGATGAGATCCGGGTTGCGGCGTTCCTTGGGCGTCATGGAGTTGATCATCGCCTCCAGCTTGCCCAGCTCCTTCTCGCTGGCCTGGCTCTGGGCGACTTCCGCCAGCTGACCCATGCCCGGCAGCTTGGACATCAGACTGCCCATGCCACCCATGTTCTTGAGCTGCTGGAGCTGGTCACGGAAGTCCTCGAGATCGAAGCCTTCGCCTTTCTTGACCTTGCTGGCCAGCTGCTCGGCCTTGCTCTTGTCGACGGTGCGCTCGGCTTCCTCGATCAGCGACAGCATGTCGCCCATGCCGAGGATGCGCGAGGCGATACGGTCCGGGTGGAAGGGCTCGAGGGCGTCGACCTTCTCCCCCATGCCCATGAACTTGATCGGCTTGCCGGTGATGTGACGTACGGACAGGGCCGCACCGCCACGCGCATCACCGTCGGCCTTGGTCAGCACGACACCGGTCAGCGGCAAGGCTTCATGGAAGGCCTTGGCGGTGTTGGCGGCATCCTGACCGGTCATCGCATCGACGACGAACAGCGTCTCGTCGGGATTGACGCTGCGGTGCAGGGCGGCGATCTCGTCCATCATGTCGGCATCGACATGCAGGCGACCGGCGGTATCGACCAGCACCACGTCGTGGAACTGGATACGCGCGTGCTTCATCGCCGCTTCGGCGATGGCCACCGGCTGCTGGGAGGAGTCGGAGGGGAAGAAATCGACCCCGACTTCCTTGGCCAGCGTTTCCAGCTGGTCGATGGCGGCCGGGCGATAGACGTCGGCCGAGACCACCAGCACCTTCTTCTTCTCGCGCTCGCGCAGGTAGCGTGCCAGCTTGGCGACGGTAGTCGTCTTGCCCGCACCCTGCAGGCCTGCCATCAGAATGACGGCCGGACTGCCCTTGAGCGTCAGACCTTCATTGGCTTCGCCCATGATCGCTTCCAGCTCCTGCTGGACGATCTTGACGAACTGCTGGCCCGGCGACAGGCTCTTGGACACTTCCTGACCGACGGCACGTTCGCGCACTCGCTCGATGAAGGCCTTGACCACCGGCAGCGCGACATCGGCTTCAAGCAACGCCTTGCGCACTTCGCGCAGGGTGTCCTTGATGTTGTCTTCCGTCAGCTTGGCCTGGCCGGTAATCGACTTCAGCGTATGCGACAGGCGATCACTCAAACTTTGAAACATGGGCCTCTCCGGCTAGGGACGTCTGGGGTCCGCGCTGCGGGGACGAGGGCGTAAGCCACCTCGTGACCGGCGCACGGCATGACGCCCCAGCGCGTGAATGGTTATCCTGTCGCGCATTATACGCACAGGGCGGCCGTGTCTCCATGCATGCAAGGCTTGCAAGTCGCCATCCTGGCGATGACATGCATGAAGGAAGCAGCGCCGACAATCGTCATGCAATGCGGAGTCTGTCGCCGCGCAGGCCTCATCGCCCGCGAGAGCACGCGACAGGACACCGCGAGTGGATGCAATCCCGGCGGCGCATTCGGTATAGTCTCTGCAGATAGACAGTGCCTCATGCGAGGCCTGATCTCCCGCTACCCTCCGGCACCTGGACAACAGCACATGCAGGCTCTGCCTTTTGCCTTTCTGGCCATCATCTTCTATCTCGGCGCCGGCCTCTGGCAGGGCCTTACCCTGACACGCCGCGTCCCGGCACGCACGCGTCTGGTGCGCAGTCTGGCGCTGATCGCCGTCGCCTGCCATGCCGTCATCGTCTGGGTCACGCTCAACCACGGTGGCGCGCTGCACCTCGGACTGTTCGAGAGCGCGTCGCTGGTCAGCTGGGCCATCTGCCTGCTGCTGGTCATCGCCAGCCTGTTCAAGCCGGTGATCGCCGGGGGCGCGGCGCTGTTCCCGGTCGCCGCCGCCTGCGTGCTCGGCGTGATGAACCTGCCAAGCGCCACCACCGAGAACCCGCTCTCCCCCGGTCTGGTCGCCCACGTCTTCACCTCGGTGGCGGCGTTGGCCTTCTTCAGCATCGCGGCCATGCAGGCCGGACTGCTGTCGCTGCAACAGCACGCGCTCAAGAAGCGCCATACCCGCGGCATCGTCCAGGTGCTGCCGGCACTGACCAGCATGGAACGCGCGCTGTTCGAGCTGATCTGGGCCGGCATGATCCTGCTCAGCGTGTCGATCATCAGCGGCACCATCTATCTGGACAACATGTTCGCCCAGCATCTGGCTCACAAGACGGTGCTCAGCCTCGGCGCCTGGATCATCTTCGCCGTGCTGCTGTTCGGGCATCACGTGCTGGGCTGGCGCGGCCAGCGTGCCGCCCGCTGGACACTGGGCGGCTGCCTGGTACTGGCGCTGGCCTTCTTCGGCACCAAGTTCGTGCTGCAAGTGATATTTTCCCACTAAGCCCTGCCACCCCGACAGAGATCGCTCGCTGCGCCTGATGCATTGCAGCGAGCGTGTCAGTATCATGCGCCTAAATCCGCCACCGAGGACCCTTCACTCTTGAGCGACGACACCCCGTTGGGGCTGCTGTTCGGCCTACTGGTCATCCTGATCATCCTGTCTGCCTTCTTCTCGAGCTCCGAGACCGGCATGATGTCGATCAACCGCTACCGTCTCAGTCACCGTGCCAAGGGCGGTGAGCGCGGCGCTAAGCGTGTTACCCGCCTGCTTTCCCGTCCGGACCGCCTGATCGGCGTCATCCTGATCGGCAACAACTTCGTCAACAACCTGGCTGCCTCGCTGGCGACCATCATCGCGATCCATTACTTCGGTGATGTCTCGGGCCCGGCCGTCTCGACCGCCGTACTGACCATCGTGGTGCTGATCTTTGCCGAAGTGACGCCCAAGACCATGGCCGCCGTGAACCCGGAGCGCATCGCCTATCCGGCCTCGCTGGTGCTGGAACCGTTGCTCAAGCTGCTCTACCCGCTGGTCTGGCTGGTCAATGGCATCTCCAATGGCCTGCTGCGCCTGTTCGGCGTGCGCGATGTCAGCGGCGGCGCCGACAGCCTGACCCGTGACGAGCTGCGCACCGTGGTCCACGAAGCCGGCAGCATGATCCCGCGTCGCCACCAGGGCATGCTGCTGTCGATTCTCGATCTCGAGAACGTCACCGTCGATGACATCATGGTGCCGCGTCAGGAGATCTTCGGCATCGACCTGGACGATGACCTCGACATCATCCTCAGCCATATCCGCGCCAGTCAGCACACGCGGGTGCCGGTCTACAAGGGTGACATCAACAACATCATCGGCATCCTGCACCTGCGCAACGCGGCACGCTTCCTGTCACTGGACGAGGTCACCAAGGCCTCCATCATCCAGGAAGCCCGCGAGCCCTACTTCATCCCGGAATCCACGCCGCTGCATACCCAGTTGCTCAACTTCCAGAAGCAGAAGCGCCGCATCGGCATCGTGGTCGACGAGTATGGCGATGTGCAGGGGCTGGCGACGCTGGAGGACATCCTCGAGGAGATCGTCGGCGAGTTCACCACCGATGTCGCCGGTACGCATCAGGAGATCCACCCGCAGGACAACGGCAGCTACGTGATCGAAGGCACCGCCAACATCCGCGAGATCAACAAGGCCATCGGCTGGCAGCTGCCGACTGACGGTCCCAAGACGCTCAACGGCCTGATTCTGGAACATCTGGAATCCTTCCCGGATGCCCCGGCCAGTCTCGCCATCGGCACCACGCGCATCGAGATCCAGCAGGTGAAGGACAACCAGATCACCTCGGCACGCTGCTGGCAGGCGGCTCGCACCACGCGCAGCTGACGCCCCCCGCATTGCCACGCAGCACGGCACTCTCGACGACAGGCCCGCCAATTGGCGGGCCTGTCGCGTCTGGGGCACGCCAACTCGCCCAGGTGCTCACTTGCAGGTACTCATTTGCGGGTGCTCATTTGCAGCTGCTCAGGTGCAAGAACCAGCTGCAATACGGTGTTGCAGACCACGACACGCAAGCGGCCCGAACCCACGCTATGCTGTGCGCGTTCGCGCTGCCCGCCAGCGCCAGACGTCACGGACCTGCGCCAGAGCAGGCTGACTCACCGCTCCCGCTGCAATGCCCCACAACCTTCGAATGGCCCTCATGACTTCAGCTTCCGCCCCAACGGCGACCCCCGCCCTGCATCGACAACCTCACTTCACCGTGCTGCTGGCCCTGATGGTGGCGCTCGCCCCGCTATCGATGGATGCCTTCCTGCCCGCCATCCCCGCCATGGCCGCGGAATTCGGTGTCGATCACTCCCGCCTCGGCCTGACCATCACCTTCTTCCTGGCCGGCTACGCCTTCGGTCAGCTGAGTGGTGGCCCGCTGTCGGACAGCCTGGGCCGTC
This sequence comes from Cobetia sp. 29-18-1, assembly GCF_029846405.1. Lineage (NCBI taxonomy): Bacteria > Pseudomonadati > Pseudomonadota > Gammaproteobacteria > Oceanospirillales > Halomonadaceae > Cobetia > Cobetia sp. 29-18-1. The sequence continues at coordinate 39,174 of NZ_JARWKS010000025.1, read as the reverse complement.
GCCCGATCGCGCTGGGCGGCATCGTGCTGTTCTTGATCGCGAGTCTCGGCTGCGCCATGACGCATAGCCTGGAATGGCTGATGGTCTTCCGTGTCCTGCAGGGGATCGCGACCGGCATGACCGGCGGCGTCTCTCGCACCGTGGTGCGCGATGTCGCGACCGGCAAGGACGCCGCGCGCCTGATGACCAACGTCATGATGGTGCTGATGGCAGCACCGCTGGTCGCCCCCAGCCTCGGCGCCCTCATCCTGGCGCTGAGCACCTGGCAGATGGTCTTCATCGGCCTGGCCGTCTATGGCGTGATCGCCGGAGTCGCCATTCGCCAGTGGCTGCCGGAGACCCTGCCTGCCAGCGAGCGTTCACCGCTCAGCCTGCGCGGCGCATTGGCCAGCTATCGCACGGTACTGACGACGCGCGGCGTCCCCGGGCACCTGATGCTGCTGCTGTGCGGGCCCGGCATCATGTTCACCTTCCTGACCAACGCGAGCTATCTCTATCAGGGTGTGCTGGGGCTGAATTCCGGTGAGTTCGCGCTGGCCTTCGGCGCCAATGTCGGCGCGATGCTGATCGGCAACCGCCTCAACCACTTCGGCCTCAAGCATCTGCGCACGCGCAAGCTGGTTCAGGTGGCGCTGTGCATGCAGGGGATCGGCATCACCTGGCTGATCTCGCTGGTCATCACCGACAACGTCCAGGTCGCCACCCTGATTCCGGGCATCCTGTTCGTGCTGGGCGCCGGCGGCATGATCACGCCCAACGTGATGGCCGACTACCAGTCGCTGTTCGCACGTGGCCATGGTGCCGCCAATGCCATCTCCGGCACGGTGCTGTATCTCGGCGGCGGTCTCTATGGCGCCCTGGCCAGCCTGTGGCTGAGCGGCGATGACATGCTGGCGGTGCCGCTGGTCATGCTGGGCGCCTGGGCCATCGGCGGCTTCGGCTTCTGGGTCACGCGCCACACCGCTCCCTCCGAGCAGTCCAGCGACTGACGCGACGCCGCGCTCACCACCAGTGGCCATTTGCTGGTCGCCAGAACGTGAAATGCCGCCCCTGCCTGACGATCGTGTCGGCATGGGCGGCATTTTCATGCAGCACTGAAAAAAGTGAGGGGCTAGCGGGAGCGCGCCAGGCGTGTCGCCTTGCGATGTAGATCACGCACCGCTTCTTCGAGCTCCACCGCCTTGGTGCCGACAGGGTCGAAGGTACGCCCGACACACAGCTCTACCCGCCCGCGCAGGCGGCGCGGAAACTTGGCGAAGGCAGGCCCGCCGCCGTGGGAGAACCAGGAGCCCCACAGGCCACCCAGCGCCATCGGAATCACCGGCACCGGGTCACGCGCCAGAATCAACTCCAGCCCGCGCCGGAAGCGCCCGACCTCACCGTCGCGCGTCAGCTTGCCCTCGGGGAAGATCATCACGACCTCTCCCTCGCGCAGCGCCTTGCCGACTTCCTCCAGCGAGCGGCGCACCCCTGCCGGGTCCTTGCGCGAGGAGTCCACCGGAATCGCCCCGGCGATGCGGAAGAACCACTTCAGCCACGGCGAGTGATATATCTCGGCATCCATCAGGAAACGCAGCGGGCGCGGACTGGCCCCGCCCAGAATCAGCGCATCCATGAAGCTGACGTGATTGCACACCACCAGCGCCGCCCCTTCCGCCGGTATCCGCCAGCGCCCCTTGAGGTGCAGGCGATACATCAGGTGGATGAGGATGAAGATATTGAGGCGCAGGAAGGGCCGCGGGTCACGCAGCATGCAGACCACCGCGATCAGCCCGCTGATCAGGGACAGCAGCAGCAGGAAGTCCGGAATATCGCGCCCCATCACGCCCAGCACCAGAATGCCGGCACCGGCCGACAGCACCATCAGCAGGGCATTGAGCACGTTGTTGGCGGCGATCATGCGCGCGCGGTGATCTTCAGGACTGCGAATCTGCAGCAGGGTATAAAGCGGCACGATATAGAGGCCGCCGCCGAAGCCGATGACGCCGAGATCCAGCCACATGCGCCAGAAACCGGCGATGCCCAGCAGCTCGATCAAGGGCGTGGCCATCTGTGCCTCGGCCAGCGCCGGGCGCAGGGCAAGATCCAGCCCGCCAGCGAAGATGATCAGCGCGCCGAAGGGCACCAGTCCCGTCTCGAGACGCCCGCGCGAGACACGCTCACAGGCCAGCGACCCCAGCCCGATACCGATGGCAAAGGCCGCCAGCAAGGCAGAGGTCGCCCCTTCAGCCCCATGCACGATATCGCGCGCATAGGCCGGCAACTGCGTCAGATAGCTGGCGCCGAGGAACCAGAAGGCACTGATGCCCAGCAGCGCCCAGCGTAGCCGGCGGTTGCTCAGCCCTTCACGCATCACCGCTATGCTGCCGGAGAGCGGACGCCACGGCACAGGGCCGGGCGAAGCGGAGGGTGCCGGCGGAATCTTGCCGGCCGCCATCACGCCTAGAAGAGACAGGGAGACCAGCGATGCGGACAGCGCCCAGCGTGCCAGCTCGCCGCCCAGTGCCATCAAGGCCGCGGCGGCAAGGGTACCGATCAGGATGGCGAGGAAGGTGCCCAGCTCGACCCAGGCATTGCCGCTGACCAGCTCATCCGGCTTGAGGTGCTGGGGCAGGATGGCGTACTTGACCGGCCCGAAGAGCGCCGACTGGGTGCCCATCATGAACAGCAGCGCCAGCAGCAACTCCCAGGCCTCGAAGATCAAGGCGCCGGCCGCCACGCTCATGGTGGCCAGCTCCAGCCACTTGAGTCGCACGATCAGGCGCTGCTTGTCGAGGCGGTCAGCCAACAGGCCGCCCCAGGCGGAGAACAACAGAAAAGGCAGGATGAACAGACCGGCCGCCAGGTTGTTGACGATGCCGGTGTCCCAGCCCCGCTGCTCGATGACCACGAAGGTCATCAGCAGCAGCAAGGCGTTCTTGAACAGATTGTCATTGAAGGCCCCGAGGGCCTGGGTCCAGAAGAAGGGCGCAAAACGGGGTCGCCGGAGCAGTTCTCGACTCATTTGCCAGCTTCCGTGGCATCCCCCGCACACGCAGCCTCGCTGCGCACCTTGAGCCCCGCCAACATGGTGTCCAGCAACTGATCGAGCAGCTCCGTCACTTCCAGTGGCTGCCCCTGCCAGAGTCCCAGACGCTCGTTCATGCCCAGCTGCACCAGACCGTGCACGCTACCCCACAGCGTGCGCGCCATGCGCTTGGCCTCGACGGACTCGACGCGTGGGGCGTACTCGACCAAGGCCCCCTCCACACGTTCGAACAGCCCTTCGATCATCGCGTTCTGACGCTGGTCCAGCTCACCTTCCTGCGCGAGCGGGAAGTCGAACAGCAGCTGCCAGCGGTAAGGGTCGCGCTGGGCGAAGCCCCAGTAGGCGCGCGCCAGGGCCTTGAGGCGTTCCGAAGGACTCGGCGTCTCCTGTCCGGCTATCGCATCGTGCAGCCTGTCCAGCGTCGCCAGATTGACGTGCTGGAGCAGGTTGCCGAAGCTGCCATAAAGCTTGAGCAGGGTGCTGGGCGCACAACCGACTTCGCGAGCCAGGTTGCGCAGAGACAGGGCGTGAACGGGCTGCGCTTTGAGCCATTCATCGCAGGTCTCCATTACCCGCGCATGCAGCGCTTCCGGTGCATGCTGACGTGGACGGGCCATCGAATTCCTCTGATGCTTGAGATGCGTTACCGCGTAGCGAATCTGACGCGGTGTGTGTTCGGACAGCACGGGTGGGCAAAGGGTTGCGACGCCTTGCGGGCATCTCTTGGAGCACCCCGTATCGGTCATTGAATCGAACAGTGTTTCCGTCCAGCATATCGAGACTGAGCACAAACGCAAGCACCACCAAGGTGTGGCATGCTGGCATCCGTGGCGTGCAGCGCGATCCACACCCCATCTCAGGCAGCAGCTGCCGCTGCATGTTCCCTTCGCCTCATCGCCTCAAAGGATTCTCGTGGCCGGTCGTCTGTATATCCCCCCCTACCCCGCTGACCTGCCCCCCGACGAACTGTTCGGGTCGCTGGCGACTCCCGCGCTCGAACGCCAGTTGCGCAGCGAACTGCTGGTCAGCGCCAATCGCGCCCCGCGCATGCCCGCCTCGATGCTGCGCATGGAAGGCCCCCGCCTGCGCCTGGTGCCGGCACTCTGGGGCCTGACTCCCAGTTGGCTGGAGATCATGGACCACGCCCCGCACGTGGCGCGGGCAGAGTCGCTGGAAACGCGACGCATGTTCCGCGAGTCGTTCATCAGCCAGCGGGCACTGATCCCCGTCGGCGGTGTCTATGTGTGGAAGGAACAACCGCGCATGAAGCAGCCGTTTCTGGTCACGCACCCGACCCGCGCCCCGCTGTTGCTGGCCGCCCTGTGGACGCGCCACTTCAGCGCCCCCCTGATGGAGGGGCTGCCCCCCGAGGGGCGCGACAGCTTCGCGCTGATCAGTGTCGAGTGTGCCGGGGTCACGTCACGCCTGACCGATCGCATGCCCGCCGTGATTGCGCCGCATCAGGTACGCGACTGGCTGAATGCCGAGACGCCGCTGGAGACGGTACGCAGCATGCTGACGCCGAACGCCAGCCTGGCCGCCTTCCCGGTCGCACGCCTCGTCAACGACCCCGAGCATCAGGAGTGGAGCGTCGCGCACCCCACCGGCCCGATGCTGACCTGAATCCGCCTGCGCCGACGGCACGTATCGAGGATGGCGGCACTGCATCGCTCTACCGCCTCGCGCGCATGTTCGCCCAATGAGAACCATCACCGAGTCAGCGCCACCTGCCCGAGCAGCGGTGGCATGAATCAGGAGAGAAGATGTCACTGCCTTCAGGATTTCGCCCTCTTGCACTGAGCACGGCCATTGCCGCCATCGTCATGAGTGGCCTGGCGCCGGCCATCAGCCATGCCGATACCCGCCCGGCTTCCGCGCCCGCGTCGTCCCTCGCGCCGGCCGCCAACTCCGCCTCAAGCACGGCGCCCGCCAGGGCCGAGCAAGCTAGCCCCGTCATCAAGAGCGAGAACGACCAGCGACTCTATCGCAGCCTGACCCTCGATAACGGCCTCAAGGTCCTGCTGGTCAGTGATGCCAAGGCCGACAAGGCCGCCGCTGCCGTCGATGTCGAAGTCGGCAGCGCCCAGGACCCCGACGATGTTCCGGGGCTGGCACACTTCCTGGAGCACATGCTGTTCCTCGGCACCGATCGTTATCCGAAGCCGGATGCCTACCAGGACTTCATCACCAAGCATGGCGGCCAGCACAACGCCTTCACCGCCAGCCAGGACACCAACTACTTCTTCGACATCGACCCGGATGCCTTCGATGAAGCGCTGCCGCGCTTTGCACGCTTCTTCGTCGCCCCGCAGTTCAATGCCGACTACGTGGATCGCGAGCGCCATGCGGTCAATTCCGAGTATCAGGCACGCCTGCAGGATGATGGCCGGCGCATCTACGAGGCTGTCGAAGCGGCCCTCAACCCGGAACACCCCTTCAACCGCTTCAGTGTCGGCAGCCTCGAGACCCTCAAGGACACCGAGGCCGGCAGCCTGCGCCAACGTCTGGTCGACTTCTATCAGGCGCACTACGGCGCCAACGTGATGCGCCTGTCACTGGTCGGGCCGCAGTCATTGGAAACGCTCGAACAGCTGGCCCGTGACAACTTCAGTGATGTGCCCGACCGCGGGCTGTCGCGCCCCGAGATCACCACGCCCCTGGCCAGCGGTGACGAGCTGCCGGCACGCCTCGAGGTCAAGGCGCTCAAGCAGGAGCGCAAGCTGTCGTTCATGTTCCCCATCGACGACCCGATTGCCCACTACCGCTCACAGCCGGTCAGCTACCTGGCCAACCTGATCGGTCATGAGGGCGAAGGCAGTCTGCTGGCAGTGCTCAAGGACAAGGGCTGGGCAGATGGCCTCTCGGCCGGCGGTGGTCTCAGTGATGGCGCGCATGCCCTGCTCAGCGTCGACATCAGCCTGACCCCGGAGGGCGCGCAGCATCAGGCGGAGATCCGTGCCGCGCTGTTCGACTACCTGGCCCTGATCCGCGCTGAGGGCATCAACGACTGGCGCTATACCGAACAGGCACAGCTGGGCGAGCAGAGCTTCCGCTTCCAGCAGCGCAGCTCGCCGGTCAATCTGGCCAGCAATCTGGCGATGATGATGACGCGCTATCCGATCGAGGATGTGCTGGCGGCGCCCTACCTGATGCAGGACTTCGACCCGGACCTGATCAAGGACACCCTCGCTCGCCTGACACCCGACAACCTGCTGGAGGTCTACTCCGGCCCGCAGGTGGAGGGGGATCAACAGGGCGAGTGGTTCAAGGCGCCCTACACCCTGACGCGCCTGACGGCGGATGCCGCTGCTCAGACCGCCGTCGATGACACCCTGGCCAGCCAGCTGGCGCTGCCCAGGCCCAACCCCTATCTGGCCAAGGACTTCCGCGTACTCGACCTGGCCGACGCCAAGCCGAGCCAGTTGATCGATGAGCCCGGTGCCGAGCTCTGGTATCAGGGCGATGCGAGCTTCGGCGTGCCGAAGGCCGAATGGCGCTTCGGTCTGCTCAATCCCGACGTCAGTCGCTCGGTGGATGACCAGGCCATGAGTCAGGTGCTGGCGGCGTGGCTGAATGACAGCCTCAACGCGCGTCTGTATCCGGCACGTCTGGCGGGGCAGGATGCGCTGGTCTATGCCCATGGGCGTGGCATCACGCTGCAGTTCAGTGGCTGGCGCGATGGTCAGCAGCCGGAAATGCGTGAAGTGCTCGACCAGCTGGTGAATGGCGAGATGGCCCCCGCCACCCTGGAGCGCATTACTCAACGCCTGCGTCGCAGCCTGCAGAATCGCGTTCAGGCACCGCTCTACACGCGCCTGGGTCGCAGCCTCAGCGAAACGCTGGTCGGCCTGCCGAGCACCGCCGAGCAGCAACTGGCGGCCCTGGACAAGATCGACGCCCAGTCACTGGACAGCTTCCGCAAGCGCTTCCTTGCCAAGCTGCACGTGCAGGCGATGGTGACCGGCAATCTGACCGCCGACCAGGCCCGCGAGACCGGCCAGCTGGTGATCAACGGGCTTGCGCCGCGCATCACGCGCGAGGCGGTGCCAGACCTGGAAGTGCGTCAGGTCACCCAGCACACGGTACTGCGCCCGGACAGCACACGCGGCGATTCCGGTGCCCTGCGCTACCTGCAGGGCAAGGACCGTACGCTGCAGACCCAGGCCCGCATCGCGGTGCTGGGTCAGCTGCTCGAAGCGCCCTTCTACAGCCAGCTGCGCACCGAGGAGCAACTCGGCTATATCGTCTCCGCGCGCTATTCGCCCATGCTCGATGCGCCGGGGCTGAGCCTGCTGGTGCAGTCGCCGTCCAAGGACAGCAAGACGCTGTTTTCGCGCATGGATGCCTTCCTCACCCGCTTCGGCAGCCGCGTGCAATCGCTGGATGAGGCCGCGCTTGCCAGCTACCGTGACGCCGTCGTCGACAGCCTGACCCAGAAGCCCCGCAAGCTGTCCGAGCTGGCAGCGCGCAACTGGAGCGAGCTGAGCTTCGGCTGGACAGGCTTTGACCGCCGCCAGCAACTGGTCGCGGCCGTCGAGCAGGTCAGCGCGCAGGATATCCGCGCCATCTGGCAACAGCTGAATGACTCCAGCGCGCTGGAACTGGCCTTCGACCCCGGCACGCCCAGCGACTTCGACCAGCGCCTTAACGAACTGGACCTGCCGCCACTGCCCGAGGCGCCGCGCGCCGAGACAGGCGCGACCCTGGCGGCACCCTCAGCCGAGGCCAGCGGCAATGCCCAGCATTGAGTCTCGCCGGCCCGCCAGCGGCTTGGCGGGCAAACAAGGCGCCGGCCCTCACCGGACGGGCGCCTGAAACGACAAGACCCCGACGCGGTGCAGTTCAATAACCGCGTCGGGGTCTTGTTCATTCATGCCTTGCCGGCAAGCATAGCGGGCCGGCTAGCCCGTCATCAGCCGAAGGCCTGCGGCGGCATGATGCCTTCCACGTACATCGCCAGTTCTTCGAGAATCTGCACGCGGTCCGGGTCCTGCTCGCTCTGGGCCAGCCGCTGGATCTCGCTGACGAAGCCCTTCACGGTCAGGCTCGCGACCTGCTCATCGTTCATGCGCTCCCAACGCCACTGCTCCCAGCGTTCGCGCTCGGCGGAGTTGAGCGTGTAGCCGTAGCTGCGCGCACGATAGCGGAACAGCATCTCCTCGAGCCGACCATCCTGGAAGGCGAAAGGCGTATCGTCGAGCGCCTCGGGATGGGTGGCGCGCACCCGCTCCATCTCCTTGCGGTCCGCGGGCGAGAAGAAGCCGCCGGAATAGAGCATCAGGTCCGGATCAGCCGGGCCGGCCGGCGGCGCCTCGGCGAACACCTGCGCCACCTTGGCGCCGACACCGGCGTTGTCCTTCAGCCACTTCCAGTGCACGCGACACTGGGCGGGGTCGATCTTGAAGCGCGCGGCGATCTCGCCGTACTCGCCCTCATGCGGCCCGGACACATCCTTGAGCGCATTGGCCGGCAGCAGCACCGGACTCTTGTTGAGATGGATGACCTTGAGCGGAATCCGCTCCTCGCCTTCCGCGAGGTCATCGGCACTGGCGAAGACACGGGCACGTATCTCTTCCGGTGACAGCTCCATCAACGGCGCCGGGTCGACCGAGAGGTCATAGACGATCACGCCATTGGCATTCGAAGGATGCTCCGCCAGCGGCACCACCAGCGCGCCACAGGCCCGCGAGGCCGGATAGCGACGCGAGATGTGCAGCATCGGCTTGCGTGCGCCGATATCCAGCAGACTGGCGACATGGCGCTTGTTGCGCAGCTTTAGCAGGTAATCGAACAGGCGCGCATTGCGCGACTTGAGCAGGCGTGCCAGCGCGATGGTGGCGCGCACGTCCACCAGCGCGTCATGCGCGCCGGCGTGCTCGATGCCATTGGCCGCCGTCAGATGCTCCAGACGGAAGCTGGGCGCACCATCTTCACGCTTGGGCCATTCGATGCCTTCCGGGCGCAGGGCATGGAAGGCGCGCACGACATCGATCAGGTCCCAGCGCGAATTGCCGTTCTGCCACTCACGCCCGTAGGGGTCGAGGAAGTTGCGGTAGAACAGATGACGACTGACTTCATCATCGAAGCGCAGGCTGTTGTAGCCCAGCGTGCAGGTCCCCGGCACGCTCATCTCATCATTGATGCGCCCGGCGAACTCGGCCTCGGGAATGCCGCGACGCTCGGCCTGCTGCGGGGTGATGCCGGTGATCAGACACGCCATCGGCTGGGGCAGGAAGTCATCGGCCGGCTTGCAATAGAGGGTCAGCGGCTCGCCGACCTCATTGAAGTCAGCATCGGTACGGATGGCCGCGAACTGCGAAGGACGGTCACGGCGCGGGTCGGCGCCGAAGGTCTCGTAGTCGTGCCACAGGAAGGTGGGCTCTGCCACAGGATGTCTCCACGCGGGCGGTCGAAAAATGAACGCGCCAGAGCACCGTCTCCAGCAAGGCTGGCACGGTGCTCTGGCAGGCAATGGGCATGGGCTGGGTCGGGACGTCGCAGGCGCTGCCCGCTCGGCAGCGCCTCAGGAGGCAAGCACCCGACGCCCCGCGAACTCAGGCCTCGCCGGGGCGCGGCAGAGTGACGTTGAGTTCCAGCACCGAGCAGTCGTCTTCGCGGTCCAGCGAGATGTTGATGGCATCCTGGTCGACCTGCACATACTTGCGAATCACCTCGAGCAGCTCACGCTCCAGCATCGGCATGTAATCCGGCTGGTCACGCTGGCTACGCTGGTGCGCGACGATGATCTGCAGCCGCTCCTTGGCGACATTGGCGGTCTTCTTGCGCTCTCGCTTCAGAAAATCCAGTAATTTCACTTGCGCCCCCCTCCAAACATTCTGGCCAGCAGACCGCGCTTCTCGACTTCATGGAAACGCAGCTGCACTTCCTCGCCCAACAGGCGGGACACGCAATCCACGTACGCCTGGCCGGCATCGCTCTTCTGGTCATGCGTGACCGGCACACCCTGGTTGGACGCGCGCAGCACGGCGTCGGATTCCGGAATCAGACCGATCAGCGGGATCGACAGGATTTCCTGGATATCGGTCAGGTTGAGCATGTCGCCGCCGGTGACGCGCGCCGGATGGTAACGGGTGATCAGCAGGTGTTCACGCACCGGGGTGTCGCCATTCTCGGCGCGACGCGTCTTGGAAGACAGCAGGCCGATGATGCGGTCGGAGTCACGTACCGAGCTGACTTCCGGGTTGGTCACCACCACGGCCTCGTCGGCGAAGTACATCGCCAGCTGGGCACCGCGCTCGATACCGGCCGGCGAGTCACAGATGACGTAATCGAACTCCTCGCGCAGCGCGTCGAGCACCTTCTCGACGCCTTCCAGCGTCAGCGCGTCCTTGTCACGGGTCTGGGAGGCCGGAAGGATGTGCAGGTTGTCGATGCGCTTGTCGCGGATCAGGGCCTGCTTGAGATTGGCTTCGCCCTGGATGACGTTGACCAGGTCATAGACCACACGGCGCTCGCAGCCCATGATCAGGTCCAGGTTACGCAGGCCCACATCGAAATCGATCACTACGGTCTTGTTGCCGCGCAAAGCCAGTCCGGTGGCAATGGCGGCGGCGCTGGTCGTCTTGCCGACTCCGCCCTTGCCTGAAGTCACTACGATAATCTTGGCCAAAGGTATCTTCCTTGCTGAGAGTCCCTCGCCGAGCGAGGATCACCTGTAAATATTGGATATCGTTCAGAACACAGTGCTGGGGTCAGCCGAGTCGTGCGATACAGAGTTGGTCGTGTTCAAGCACGACTTCGACATTGGCACCCAGCAGGCGATTGTCGATGTCATCGAGTCGCTTGTAGGTTCCGGCCACCGAGAGCAGCTCGGCGTGCAGTTCCTTGCAGTAGATGCTGGCGTTGCGATCGCCATGGATACCCGCCAGCGCGCGGCCACGCAGAGCGCCATAGATATGCACACTGCCGGCGGCCAGGATCTCGGCGCCGGCATTCACCGCGCCGATGATGACCAGATCGCCCTCCGGTGCGCTGACCTGCTGGCCCGAGCGCACCGTGCCGCGATACACCTTGCTGGCGTGGGCTGGCTCCGCTTTCTCGGCCGCGCTGTCCGCGACTGCCTCGGCAGGCTCGGCGACCGGTTCAGCGGCCACCGGCGGCACGGACTCGAGGGAGCGCCCGCGATTCTCCTGCGGCGGGAACCACCCCAGCCCCAACGCCCAGGCGGACTGACGCACCGGGTCTCCACCGCCACGCACCGCGACCGGCAGCAGCTTGTGCCCTCGGCAGACGGCACAGATGCGCTCCAGCGCCAGATGCGGCTCGTCGAGCTTCTCGACGCTCAGCACCACCGGCGTATGTTGAAAGAAGGCCGGCGACTGGCTGAGCTTGCTGGCCAGCTGAGCACGGATCTGCTCCGGATCACCGCTGACCAGCTCCATGACCGTCATCGGCAGCATGCCGCCCTTGAAGGTGAAGGCCTGAGGGGCCCTGTCCGTACTGAGACTCATGACCTGACTCCGGTTGCGTAAGGAGTGTCGAAGCCCTCCGACACTCTTGATGATGCACGTGCTGTTCACGGCATCCTCAAGGCGACCCTCGATTGGAAAGGCCACCTGAATAACATAGCTCGCCGTCGCACACGGCACAGCGACTGCTTGATAGGCGCCGAGCATGAATGACAGACACTGAATGGCATAGCGGTAACGTACAAAACTATGTGAGCGAACACAGTGCTGCAACTGATGATACGGCCAGCAGCAGGCACTGTCAGGTGTCGCGAGCCTACGACGTGGCTCCCTTGCCGACTTGTCACCCGCCGCCGGTCGCCCTGCACGCCGCCGCGCACGTGCAATAAGGCACATCGATCGACATGCGATACCACACAACGGGGGGCTGTGACTGGTAAGATAGCGGGGTGACGAAATTCATGCGCCGTCACTCCGCCACTCCGTCGTGCCCACCCGATTGCACCCGCCGAGTGTGCGGCCAATTGTTGCGCCCCTCTATTTTTTGCCTGGATAACCGCTCTCTCATGACCGGACTGCTCTCCCGCCTCACTGGCCGCCTGTTCACTCCTCGCTGGCAACACGCCAACCCTGCCATTCGCTCCGCTGCCACTGACCAGCTTGACCCGGAGATTCCAGACCAGCGCAAGATCCTGGAGACCCTGATTCTCGAAGATGATGCCCTGGAAGTTCGCCATGCCGCCCTGACGCGCATGCAATCTCCCGAGCGTCTGCTGCCGCTGCTCGACCGCGCCGATGGCCTGGTACGCGAGCGCCTGATCGAACTGTTGAGCGGCGGCCAGGATGCGCCCTCACTGTTGAGCCGTGAACAGCTGGTCGAGCGCCTGGACGATAGCGAACTGCTGTCGGCCGTGGCGTCCCGCGGTGACAACCAGCAACTGCGTCTGACCGCACTGAGCCGTCTGGAAGATGAAGAGGCGCTGATCCATCAGGCCTGCCACAACACCATCGCCGCCGTGCGCCATGCCGCTGCCGCCCGCATCACCAGCCAGGCCGGCCTCGAGCGTCTGGTGCGCGATGCCAAGCGAGACCGCCACGTGCAGCGTCAGGCGCGCGACACCCTCGCCCAGCGCCGTGCCGATGCTCAGCAGGCCGACGCGCTGGCCGCCAGCCGCGACAACCTGCTGCGCCAGATGGAAAAGCTGCCGCGTCAGGCGTGGGAAGACAGCGTGCCCTCGCGTTACCGCTCGCTGCTGCGCGAGTGGGAGCGTCTGCCGGCCGCGGACTACGAGATTCAACAGCGCTTCGAAGAGGCGCGCCAGCAGGCGCACAAGGTCATCAGCGACCACGAGGCCCGCGAGGAAGCCATTCGCGCCCATGAGCGCCTGAGCGCCAACCTCAACACGCACCTGGAAGAGATTCTCAGCGCCGTGGATCAGGCGCGGGAAGACCTCTACAGCCGCGACTGCGTCAATGACCACGACTTCGCCAGCCTGCAGGCCCAGCGCCGTCTGCAGGGAGAGCGCTGGAGCGAGTTGACCGACCAGTTCTCGGCCCCGGCCGAACTGCTCGAACGTCAGCAGCGCCTGCAACAGCAGCTGCAGGACGCCCTCGATGCCTGGCATCGCCATCAGCTGTGCCAGGGCGAGCTGGATGCCGCGCTGGTCGACAATGACATCGACCAGCTGCGTCGTCTGGAAAGCGAAGTGGCCTGGCCTGCGGGTCTGCCGCAGACCGCCAGCCTGAGCGCGGTGCGTCAGGCGATCAGCGCGGCGCAGCCGGAAGAGCCGGAAGAGGCAGCGCAGGAGCAGGACGCGCTCGATGGCAGCCCAGCACAAGACGCCGAGTCAGCTGACGCCTCCCGCGAGGGCGACGGCACTGCGCGCAAGGCGAGCCTGGATCTGGACGCACTGGATGCCGAACTGGCACGCCTGGAAGCGGATCTCGATGCCGGCAAGCTCAAACCGGCCAGCCGACTGCATCGCTCACTGCGCGATCGTACCGAAGGCCAGCTCGACAATGCCCGCCAGACACGCCTGCGCCAGCTGGGCGCGCGGGTCGCGGAACTCCGTGACTGGCAGAACTTCGTCGCGGCGCCCAAGCGCGAGCAGCTGCTCGAGGCCATCACCACCCTGAGCGAGCGCGATGACATCAGCGATGAGCAGCGCGACCGCCAGCACCAACAACTGATTCAGCAATGGCGCGAGCTGGGCGATGCGGCCGCCAGCCGCGATGCCAGCCAGGCGTTCCGCACCGCCTCTGACGCCATCAAGCTGCGCCTGCGGGATTACCGCGAATCGCGCAAGCAGCTGCGTGAATACAATCTGGCCATGCGCGAAGCGCTCTGCGAGCAGCTCGAATCGCTCAACGGCCACGCCATGGATGATGCCGACCCCGACTCCCTGCGCCAGATCCGTGATCGCGCCCGTGAGGAATGGCGTCGCCACACGCCGGTGCCCGCGGGCCCCGGTCGCCAGCTATCGCACCGCTTCGGTGAAGCACTGACGGCACTGCAGGGGCTGATCGACAGCCGCGCGGGCCAGATCGCCGCCGCCAAGCAGGCACTGGTCGATGCCGTCGAGGCACTGGCCAATGAGGACTCACCGGCACGTGCCCGCGCCGAACAGGCCAAGGCCCTGCAGAGTCGCTGGCGCGAGATGGGCCGCGCGCCCAAGGGCGAAGAGCAACGTCTGTGGGCCGCCTTCCGCGCGGCGTGCGACCGCATCTTCGCTGCACGCGATCAGGACCGTGAAGACCGCGACAGCCGCGAGCAGGCACGTCTGGATCAGTGGCAGGCGCTGATCGAACGTCTCGACAGCTGGGAGCCGGAGACGCTGGAAGACGCCGCCCTGCTCGATGATGCCCTGAAGGAAGCCGACACCCTCGGCCCGCTGCCGCGCGGCAAGCGGGGCGACGGCATGCGTCGTCGCTGGACCGGCATTCTCAAGCGTCGCGAGCAGCGTCTGGATGAACTGCACGCCCTGCAACTGCGTGAGGAATGGCAGCAATGGCGTGACCTGCTCGAACAGCACGCCGTGGCGGATGCCAGCGCGCGCAACGGCGACGTGCAGGATGTCGAGCTGCCGAACACCTCGGCCTTCGACGACAACAGCCGTCAGGCCAATGCGGCGCGCAACCAGATGCGTCAGGCCCTGCCGAGCAACTGCAGCGCCGCCAACGAGCGCCTGGCCGAGCTGCGTGTTCACCTTGCCATTCTGTTCGAGGCCCCGCTGGGCAGCGAAGATGAATCACGCCGCCTGACCGTGCAGGTCGCGCGCATCAACCAGCAGCTGGGTGAGCGCATGGAACGTGAAGAAGAGCTGGATGAGGTGCTGGATGCGCTGCTCGCCAACGGTCCGCTGGACTGGGACGCCTGGCAGACCGAACTGCCGCGCTTCGATGCGCTGTTCAATCACTGAGCCAGTGCTCTTGAGCTGGTGACGACGCGCTCGCAAGACTGAAGTCATGGCAACGAAAAGCCCCCGCCTCGATAGAGACGGGGGCTTTTTCATTCTCTTGCCAGGCGGGGCCGGGTGCCAACCCTGCACTGGCTCGCGCTAGCGCAGAGCATCAGCCCATGAACTGGCCGCCATTGATATCCAGGTTGGCACCGGTGATGAAGCCGGATTTCTCGTCGGCCAGGAAGGCGACCGCACGTGCGATCTCGTCCGGCTGACCATAACGCTTGACCGGGATGGTCTCGCGGATCGATTCACGGATCTCTTCGGGGATCTTCATGATCATGTCGGTGGCGATGTAGCCCGGTGACAGGGTGTTGACGGTAATGCCCTTGGTCGCGGTTTCCTGCGCCAGCGCCATGGTCAGACCATGCATGCCCGCCTTGGCGGCCGAGTAGTTGACCTGCCCGAACTGGCCCTTGCGGCCATTGATGGAGGAGATGTTCACGATGCGGCCGTACTTGTGCTCCAGCATGTCATTGATGACGGCACGGCAGGTGTTGAAGACGCTGTCGAGGTTGCAGTTGATGACTTCGCGCCACTGCTCATAGCTCATCTTGCGCATGGAGGTATCACGCGTGATGCCGGCGCAGTTGACCAGTACCGCGATCGGACCGAAGCGCTCGCGGATTTCGTTGACGCCTGCCTGACAGGCTTCGAAGTTGTCCAGCTCGATGCCGGACAGTGCGATGTTCTCGAAACCGGCAGCGCGCTGTTCCTCCAGCCATCCTTCTGCCTTTTCCTTGTTTCGGTAACCCGCAATGACCTGATACCCCTGGTTCGCCAGCTCGCGGCAGATAGCGGAACCAATGCCACCGGTACCACCGGTAACCCATGCGACGGGTGCTGTTTGTGTCATCTTATTGTGTCTCCCTAATCCTGGAACGTCCTGTGTCCTTGGCTTGGGCACAGCTTGGCGAATCTGCGGACACCCCCGCCCTGAGAAAACGAGAATGCCTGCAACGACAACAATGACCCGCGTCTCTAACAGCCTGATGACAATCGTGCACTCTGTGACGCCTGCCATCCGCCTGCGCGAGGCGCGTCACCCTCAGTATGGACAGGATGCAGCGGGAATGTATGTAGCAGATCTCTCACACAAGATGCCGATAATCGCTCGAGGGGCGAAGACGGGTTGGTGACGACTCACCGGACACGAGAAGTTTGCGTCAATTACGGGATAACGGTTGACGCAGCACTGTATATCCTTATACTACGCCCCACGTTGATGCGGGGTGGAGCAGTCTGGTAGCTCGTCGGGCTCATAACCCGAAGGTCATCGGTTCAAATCCGGTCCCCGCTACCACTGACAAGTCGTTGCCTATCAAGGTAATTGCCGGTCAGACACCAACGTAATGTTGCGGGATGGAGCAGTCTGGTAGCTCGTCGGGCTCATAACCCGAAGGTCATCGGTTCAAATCCGGTTCCCGCTACCAACCTCTGATGCGTCAGAGTTGGAGCAAAGGCAGTACCCAGTGTTGCGGGGTGGAGCAGTCTGGTAGCTCGTCGGGCTCATAACCCGAAGGTCATCGGTTCAAATCCGGTCCCCGCTACCAAGAATTCGAAAGGCCTGATGCCATGCATCAGGCCTTTTTCGTATGCGTGAAATTCCTGTGCGATGATGGCGAGGAAGCCGGTTCACGGGCCTGGCTACCCCTATCCACACCAGGCCTCTTCACACCTGGCCCTTCACACTCATCACGTCAGTCCCAAGGGAGTGCCTGCATGCGCCACTGGCTGGTCAAGACCGAACCCGATGCCTTCTCGCTGGATGACCTGCGCCGCGAATCACCGGCGCTCTGGGATGGCGTGCGCAACTATCAGGCGCGCAACTTCCTGCGCGAGATGCAGCTCGGTGATGTCGTGCTCATCCAGCACTCCAGCTGCAAGGTGCCTGCGGTGGTCGGACTGGCCGTCGTCAGCGAACTCGCCCTGCCCGACCCGACGGCCAGTGACCCCGAGCACAAGGGCTTCGACCCACGTCAGGTGGCAGATATCGATGCCGACAAGCCTCCGCGCTGGGTCGCCCCGCGTCTGAGCTACCTTCGCCCGCTGCGCACCACCCTGCCCATCGCGCGCCTGAAGGCCCGGCCCGAGCTGGCGGATAGCCACCTGGTGCGCCGCGCACGCCTGTCCGTGATGCCGCTCAGCGAGAGCGAAGCCGCCTGCATCGCCAGCCTGGCCGGCGACACCCTGCTGCCGTGAACCGACGCGCCCGGGACGCTCGCGCGAGGAAGTGTCCGGCAGCGCCTTGAACTCCACTGCGACGGGCCGCATCATCAGGCCAACCGGCTCGCGCGCGAGCCTTGAATCGCAGACAGAATTTCGGGGCATGCACCATGATCATCGATCCCAATACCGGCCAGCCACTGACCGGCAATGACACCACCGCCGCCCAGCCACAAGGGGTGGTCGGCGGCGGTGCCGCCAGTGCACCGCGCCAGGCAGAAGACGCCAACACCTACATCATCGATGTGGACATGAGCAATCTTCAGCAGGTGCTGGAAGCCTCACAGCAAGTGCCGGTACTGCTGGATTGCTGGTCGCCGCAGAGCGAGCACTGCCTCGTCCTGACACCGATCCTCGAGAAGCTGGCACGTGAATATGCGGGCGGCTTCATCCTGGCCAAGCTGAACGCCGAGGAACAGCAGGACATCGCTGCTCAGCTGGGCGTGCGCTCGGTGCCGGACGTCAAGCTGGTCATCCAGGGCGGTCTGGCAGGCAACTTCACCGGCGCACGTCCGGAAGCCGAGATTCGCCAGTTCCTCGAGCAGCACAAGGTCCAGCCGGCGGCAGGAGCAGGTCCCAGCCTCGCGGAGCAGGCGGCCACTGCACTGGAAAGCGGCGACCTCGTCACCGCCAAGGCGCTGTATCAGCAGCTGGCGCAGGAATCCCCCGAGACACCGGAATACCGCATCCACCTCGCCTCGGTGCTGGTCGCCGAAGGCAATGGTGAAGAGGCCCGTCAGCTGCTGGACTCCCTCAAGCCGGAAGACCGTGACGGCGCCCAGGCGCGTGGCGTACGTGCGCGCATCGACTTCATCGCCGAGGCACCGTCTCCCGAAGAGGTGCAGGCGATGATCGAGCGGGACGACAGCGAAGCCCGCTACCAGCGCGCCATGCGTGACCTGGCGGATGGCCATTACGAGCTGGCGCTGGATGCCCTGATCAGCCTGGTGAAGACCGATCGCCAGTACGGCGATGATCTGGCACGCAAGACGCTGCTGCGTGTCTTCGACGCCCTCGGCGCGACCCATGAGCTGACCGTGCGCTTCCGGCGCCAACTGTTCGCTCTGATGTACTGATCGTGCTGGTGCGCTGATCGTACTGCTGATCGTACTGCTGATCGTATCAATGAGTTGATCACGCCACGCAGACGACAAGGCCCCGCCTCCGGTAAAGGAAGCGGGGCCTTGTCATTGAGGGCCTGCCGTCGCGCCGATTCAAGGGCTAACGACGGCTCCAGCCCTTGAGAAGCGAGGGGCGAGCACGCGATTCGCGCACGCTGGGCGGAAAGTCCACCTCTAGTTCCTGGCCCGCAGACTTCACGGCGTCTGGCGCAGACGGGGTGGCAGATGACGCCGCGGGCGCACGGCAGCGGGAAGATGGCGGCGATGAACGCGCCAGGCGCAGGCTCCCGCCCTGACAACACCATTCACGACAGGCCGTCACGCCTGCATCCCTGCTTGCTGGCCGCCCCTGTCGCGGCGTCTCTGCCACCTCATGTCTCATCGTCGCATCTCCTGATGACAAGCCCCTCCCGATGAGCGGCCTAGCTTCAGATTTGACGATAATGATTCTCAATTCAAGTTTGCGATGAGCGATAGCTGCCAACGAAACGCCGCAGGCTGACCCAGATCAATTTCGCCTCTCTACCGAACTCAGCCTTTCTGCAGTCGCTCATCCATCTGCTGCAGCGCCTTCTCCAGCTGCACGCGCGTGGTACCGTAGTTCAAGCGCACGAAGCCCGGCCAGCCGAAGTCTGCGCCATCCGACAGCGCGACATCGCATTCCTCGAGCAGGGTCTGCTGCGGAGACTCCCCGAGCCCTGCCTTGCGCATATCCAGCCAGGCCAGATAGGTGGCCTGCGGGCGCGACATGCTGACGCCGTCCCAACGTGCCACATGGCTTTCCAGCAGATCGAGGTTGTCACGCAGCACGCTCAGCAACTCCTGACGCCACGGCTCGCCCTCGCGCCACGCCGCTTCGGTCGCGGCCATGCCCAGCACATTGGTATCGGGCATCAAGCCATTGGCGGCGCCGGTGAAGCGTGCACGCAGCTTGGGATCGGTGATCACCGCGCAGGCGAACGTAAGCCCGGCGGTGTTGAAGGTCTTGGAGGGCGCCCACAGGGTCACGCAGCGCGCCGCCAGTCGCTCGTTCAGGCTGGCCAGCGGGATATGGCGGGCCGTCGGGTCCACCACCAGATCCGCATGCAGCTCATCGGAGACCACCAGCAGATCGTGACGCTCGACCAGCTCCGCCAGCGCCTCGAGCTCTTCCTCGCGCCAGACGCGGCCGGTAGGATTGTGCGGGTGGCACCATAGCAGCAGCTCGGTCTCGGGCGTGATGGCCGCTTCCAGCGCCTCCAGATCCAGACGCCAGGGGCCGCCTTGCGTCTCGGGCTCTGCCAGCGGCGCCATCTGTGCCAGTCGCCCGGTCTTCTGGGCCACCTTGAGGAAGGGCGGGTAGATCGGGGTCGTCGTGACCACGCCCGCGCCGGGAGAGGTCAATGCCAGACTGGCCAGGTGCAAGGCCGGCACCACGCCCGGCAACCAGACGATGGCGTCACGCGGCACCTCCCAGCCATAATGCTCGCGACTCCAGTCACACAGGCTGTCATCGAGGCCCTCCGACGGCTTGGCATAGCCGTAGACCGGGTGCGCCACTCGCTCGGCCAGCGCTCGCGTCACGGCGGGCGGGGCGCTGAAGTCCATGTCGGCGATCCAGAGGGGCATGACGTCCGAGGCGTAGCGATCCCACTTCTGGGAAGGATACTGGCGTCGATCGAGCGGGGTGATGAAATCGAATGGCAAGATGGAGTCTCCCTGTGGCGGGCAAATTTGGCAGGCAACGCGAGCAGTGCTCTCGACTCACGCCGCCCGAGGGCGGCGAGAAGAATACCTGTGGACCAACTACAGCATAAGGCTTTGTGCATGTCTGAAGACACCTTTTACCCACAGGCCCAGCGCGGGCTGCCCGGCCTGTTGCGTGCCTGGCTGACCCATGGCCGCGGCGACAGCGAGCGTCTCGCCGTGCTGCTGGCCGATACCGCGCGCGTCGCAAGTCTTGGCCAGCCCGCCAGCAATCCCGATGGCGAGACGCTGGAGCAGTGGGCCGCCGAGGGCGGTGCGCCGCTGTGGGCACCCAAGGCAGCGCTGTTCCTGTTGATGCAGATGCCGGCACGCCCGGTGCCGCAGAGCCCGGATGATGCCTGCGCCTGGGCCTATTGCTGGTTGCGCATGCGCGAACACGACAGCCCCACGGCCGCCCTGATGGCGCTGCCGGAACACCTGCGTCAGCCGCTGGCCTGGCCCATCGAAGCCGCCTGGCAAGACCTGACGCATCAGCGGCTGATCTAGCCGCGCTCGATTGTCGAGCGCCCGCAGCGCTGTTGGTGAGCAGCGCTGCGCTTTTCTCTACTCTGCTCTCCTTCCTCACCGCCCTCTCCTCTGCTTTCCCTCCCCTGCTTACCCTCTCTTGCCTGCTCTATTTCCTTGTACGCTCCCGCCCGTCCCTGTCCGCTGCGCTCTATCTCTGCCCGCACTCTCCTTGCGGCTCCTTTTCCTTGCGGCTCCCTCTCCTTGCGGCTCTTACTCCTTGCCCCTGCGAAACTCCCTGGTCACATCCTCTTCACTCCCGCTCCCCCCTGCCACTGATGGCGATTCTGATGGTGACCCTGCTGGCCCCCTCATAGGGCAGCTCGTCCCGCTCTCGGCATTGCTGACAGCCATGGGTAGCAGTTTTCTCAGCGAATATCGTCACCACCGGCTAATGGCGTAGCGGAAACCTGAGTCTCGTCAACGCGTAACTGACGCCATTTCGTTTAATCATCGTTTTGTGAAGCGATACACCCGAAGGGATTTCTTGTGTGAGCGAGGAGTAAAGTTCTTTCAACCGCAACGAAACGGTAATTCAACAAGAATCCGCTGGCGCGACACGACGACCAGCAAGCTTCAGGAGAAGCTCCATGACCACCTCCCTGATTGTCGGACTGGATGGAACCCCGGGCGGCGACAGTGCCATTGCCTATGCCAAGCGCGTCGCCTCTCTGGTGGGCGCGGAAACCAGGATCATTCTCTGCTACGTGGTCGAATGGTCGCCCTACAGCTTCAACACGCCGGAGGAGAACGCCCAGCGTGCCAGCCGCCGTGAGAACGAGATCAAGCTGGCCCGCGAGCGTGTGCTGGCGCCTGCCATCAGCGAGCTGGAAAAGGAGGGCTATCAGGTCGAGGGGCGTGTCCGCCACGGCGATGCCGCCGAGATCCTCAGCCTGCTGGCGCGTGAAGTGAATGCCGAGCAGATCATCGTCGGCCGCAAGGGGGAAAGCGTGCGCTCACGCATCTTCGGCAGCGTCACCGCCCATCTGATTCAAGAGGCCTCGGTGCCCGTCACCATCGTTCCCTGAGATAGGCGCCTCCCGCACCCGCCGCCTGCAGAGATTCGCACCAGACAATAACGACAATTCGCTTTTCGAGGTTACCTCTCATGAGTCGATTCCGCTCCCTGGCCCCCTGGGCTGCCGCGATGGCAGCCCTCATGGCCGCAAGCTCTGCCCGTGCCGAAGGCATGGACCAGGCCATCAGTGACATCGTCGGACCGATCGTCAATCCGATCGTCTCGACCATCTTCTATTCCGTGCCGGTGGCCGGCACCCAGTTCCCGCTGATCGTCGGCTGGCTGATCATCGCGGCCGTCATCTTCACGCTCTATTTCGGCTTCGTGCAGTTCCGCCTGTTCGGCCATGCCATTCGTCTGGTCAAGGGCGACTACACCGACCCGAAGGATGAAGGCGAGGTGTCCCACTTCCAGGCATTGGCCACGGCGCTGTCCGGCACCGTCGGCCTTGGCAACATCGCCGGCGTCGCAGTCGCCGTCTCGCTGGGCGGCCCGGGCGCGACCTTCTGGATGATTCTGGCCGGTCTGCTCGGCATGGCCTCCAAGTTCTGTGAATGTACGCTTGGCGTGAAGTACCGCAACGTCAATGCGGATGGCTCCATCTCCGGCGGCCCGATGTACTACCTGTCCAAGGGCTTCGCGGAAAACGGCAAGGCGGGTCTGGGCAAGATTCTGGCGATCTTCTTCGCCATCTGTGCCATCGGCGGCTCCATCGGCGGCGGCAACATGTTCCAGGCCAACCAGTCCTATCAGCAGGCCGTCAACGTCACCGGCGGTGATGCCAGCTTCCTGGTCGGCTACGGCTGGCTATTCGGTCTCGTGATGGCCGCCATCGTCGGCATGGTCATCATCGGCGGCATCAAGTCCATCGCACGTGTCACCGAGAAGCTGGTGCCGATAATGGCTGTCATCTACGTGATCGCGGCACTCATCATTCTCGGCTTCAACTTCAGTGCGATTCCGGCCGCCTTCGGCGCCATCATCGAAGGTGCCTTCGCACCGGTCGCGGTCGGCGGCGGTATCGTCGGCGTGCTGATCCAGGGCTTCAAGCGTGCTGCCTTCTCCAATGAAGCCGGTATCGGCTCCGCGGCCATCGCCCACTCTGCCGTCAAGACCTCCCAGCCGGCGACCGAAGGGATCGTCGCCCTGCTCGAACCGTTCATCGATACCGTCGTCATCTGCACCATGACCGCACTGGTCATCGTCATCACCGGCGCCTATCAGGTCGAAGGCCTCGGCGGCGTCCAGCTGACCTCCTACGCCTTCGAGACCGCCTTCCCCTGGTTCCCGTATGTGCTGGCCCTGGCAGTGCTGATGTTCGCCTTCTCCACCATGCTGTCCTGGTCCTACTACGGCCTGAAGGCCTGGACCTACCTGTTCGGTGAGAGCAAGGGCTCCGAGATCGTCTACAAGCTGATCTTCCTCGCCTTCGTGGTCATCGGATCCTCCATGAGCCTCGGCCCGGTCATCGACTTCTCCGACGCCATGATCTTCGCCATGTCCATCGCCAACATCATCGGCCTCTACTACCTGATGCCGGTCGTGAAGCGTGAGCTGGCCCAGTACATGGCCAAGCTGAAGTCCGGCGAGATCGCACCGGTCGACAAGGAGGCCAAGCGCCAGAACGCGTGATCCCCATCACGCCCAGGCGGGCCTGACACAGCCGTCAGCCGCCGCATGACCCAAGCCCCTGCCCATCGGCAGGGGCTTTTTCGTTGTCGATCATGCAATTCCGTGCATTGGACGGCTGAAACCACCCAAGTCGGATTGCCGCAACGCAGCGCAATGGGTAGGGTGTGGCGCTCACTGGCCACACTGGCCGGAACCCGTATCAACGAGGACGTCTCATGCTCGCTTCCATGCATGCCATGGTGCTGCGCAATCCCGGCCCGGATGCCGACTTCGTGGCGACCGAATGCCCGCTGCCCACTCCCGGCTCCGGCCAGGTGCGCATTCGCGTCGCTGCCTCCAGCGTCAATCCACTGGATCTCAAGCTGGCCAGCGGCCAGGTGCCTCTCCTGCCGCCAGCACCCTGCGTGCTGCACGGCGACGTGGCCGGTGTGATCGATGCCGTCGGTGATGACGTGCTGGCCTTCTCGCCCGGCGACGAGGTGCTCGGCTTCGCCGGCGGTGTCGCCGCTCATCCGGGCGCGCTGGCGGATTACATGCTCGCCGATGAGCGCCTGATCACCCGCAAGCCGCGCCGCCTGAGCTTCATGGAAGCCGCCGCGTTGCCGGCAGTGTTCATCACCGCCTGGCAGGCACTGGTGGAGCGTGGCCAGCTGGAAGCGGGACAACGCGTGCTGATCCACGGCGGCGCCGGTGGCGTCGGCCATGTGGCATTGCAGATTGCCCGTTGCATCGGCGCGGAAGTCGCCACCACGGTGTCCAGCGATGACAAGGCCCGGGCGGCACGTGACTGCGGTGCGGACCACGTCATTCGCTACCGCGAGGAAGCCGTGGCCGATTACGTGGCCCGGCTGACGGGGGGCGAGGGCTTCGATCTGGTCTTCGACTGCGTCGGCGGCGACAACCTGGCCGCCAGCTTCGCCGCCAGCAAGCTGGGCGGACGCATCGTGACCATCAATGCCCGCACCACGGTGGATCTCTCGCCGCTGCACGCCGGCAGCCGCAGCCTGGAAGTGCTGTCGATCCTGCTGCCGCTGACCGCTGGCATCGGGCATGAGCAGCAGCGCCAGGCGCTGGGCAAGCTGGTGGAGCTGGTCGAGGAAGGCGAATTCAAGGTGCGCCTCGATGAGCGCCAGTTCGACTTCAGCGAGGTCGCCGAGGCCCATCGTCATCAGGCCTCCGGCAAGGCAGTGGGCAAGATCTCGCTGGTGCGTCGTCAGTTCTGGGACGCCGCCCAATGAGCGCAGCGCTTCAGGGTGAGCTGGGCCTGCAACTGCTCAAGCTGCTGATCTCGGTGGCGGTGGTGATCGGGCTGTCATTGATCGCGGAGCGCCTCTCGACGCGCATGGCCGGGCTGCTGTCCGGCTACCCGCTCGGCACGGCCATCACGCTGGGCTTCATCGGCGTTGAGATCTCCCCCGAGTTCGCCGGCCAGAGCGCCGTCTACACTCTGGCCGGCTTCTCCTCGACGCTGGCGCTGGGGGTCGGCTACTGGCTATGCGGGCGCGCACAAGGACTGCGCGGCGTCATCAACGGCACTCTGGGCGGCCTGCTGGGTTGGCTGCTCGCCAGTCTGGTGCTGGCGCAGTTCGAGTTCACGCGTGTCAGCGGCGTGATCGTGACGCTGATCGCCATCGTGCTGTGCATGCGCCTCTATCGCGGCGTACCGGAGAGCACGGCGCGCAAGTCGCCCTTCTCCTGGGTCTCGCTGCTGGCGCGCGCCGGACTGGCCGCCGGCATCGTGTTCGGCATCACCGCGCTGGCCCATCTGCTGCCGCCCTCGTGGGCAGGTCTGGTGGCGGCCTTCCCGGTCACCATGTACCCGCTGCTGGTGATTCTGCATCTCACCCAGGGGCCAGTGGCCGTCGCGACCGTCATCAAGCACTACCCGGCCGGCCTTGGCTCGCTATTGTGCTATGCGCTGGTGGTCTCGCTCAGTTACCCCGGCATGGGGGTCGGCCTG
The DNA here is from genome assembly GCF_029846405.1 of Cobetia sp. 29-18-1. NCBI lineage: Bacteria > Pseudomonadati > Pseudomonadota > Gammaproteobacteria > Oceanospirillales > Halomonadaceae > Cobetia > Cobetia sp. 29-18-1. The sequence goes on along the minus strand of NZ_JARWKS010000025.1, from coordinate 14,049 downwards.
GGCACCCTGCTCGGTTTCATCGTGGCGACGGCGTGGCTGGGCGTGTTCACGCCGTTGCAACGTCGACTAGCCTCACGACGTACAGCCAGCGCCTGAGCTTCCTGATAGGCTGAAATGCCGCATGGATGCCCAGGAGCGATGACATGTACTTCAAGACGCTGGAACCGGCCTTCTACGACACCGATGCCCTCGGGCACGTCAACAACACGCGCCTGCCGGCCTGGTTCGAGTGGGCGCGCAATGACCTGTTCCGCGTCTTCGTGCCGGACCTCGACCCGCGCAAGTGGCCGCTGATCATGGCGCGCATCGAGGTCGACTTCCTCGCCGAGCTGCAATACGGCCAGCCGGTGGAGATTCGCACCTGGCTGTCGCGTCTCGGCGGCAGCTCCTTCACCGTGACCCAGGAAGCGTGGCAAAGCGGCGTCTGCGGCGCGCGTGGCCACTGCGTGCTGGTGCAGTTCGATCATCATGCCAAGCAGTCGCTGCCCATCGAGGGCGAGCTGCGCGCGACCCTGGTCAGCCATGTGCACGAGCACACCGACAGCGCCGAACTGGATGTCCCCGCCCTGCGCGAGGCCGCCCGGGCACTCGGGACGCACAGCGCAACCTCCGAAGGGAGCGTGCCGGCATGACACCCGCGCTCAAGCTGCTCAAGGGCAAGCCGCACCGCACACTCGAGTATGCCCACGACCCACGCGCCCCCGCCTATGGGGAAGAGGCCGCCCGCACGCTGGGGCTTGATCCCGCCCAGGTCTTCAAGACCCTCGTCTGCCAGCTGGAAGGCGGCAATGCACGTCAGCCGCTGGTGGTTGCCGTGGTGCCGGTCAGCGGTACGCTCGATCTCAAGGCACTGGCACGCGCCTGCGGGGCACGCAAGGCGGCGCTGGCCGCGCATGAGGCCGCCGAGCGTGCCACCGGCTATGTGGTTGGCGGTATCAGTCCACTGGGGCAGAAGAAGCGCCTGCCACTGTGGGTCGATGACAGCGCCGCGACGCAGGCGGAAATCTTCATCAGCGGCGGCCGTCGTGGACTGGAGATAGCGCTCGCCCCCGCGTTACTGTGTGAGCTGGGCAATGGCCAGTTCGCCCCGCTGGCCCGTGACGAATGATAGCCACGGGCGTGGCACACCATGACGAGCACCCGCCACAGCACCGCATCAGCGAGGAGGCCCGATGGGCATTCGCTACAGCAAGTGGATCTACCCGGACATGACCGAGCTGCATGCGCAGGTCGAGGCGGCGCTGGAGCACTGGTTCAGTGAGCGCTTCGCCGACTACCCGCACATCAGCTTGCCGGGCCTTGACCCCTACGATTATGATGGCTGGTTCAATCGTCTGGCCCCGGAGCTGATGGCGCGCGGCAGTGACTACTGCGAGCGCGAGTGGCATGGCTATGTGCCGAGCCCCCAGCAGCTCAACCAGGCTTTCTTCCGGGCCGTATCCCGGTCCAACAAGTGTGTGCTGGAGCCTGACCGCAAGCATGGTGATCCTGACCAATCATAGTCCCGACGCACGGGAGCTCGAGATCATCGAGCGCCAGCTCGGGCGCAAGCCGCGCGGCATCCAGGCCGTGGCCGCCACCGATGGCGAGGGCACTCCGCTGGTGCTGCGCATGCATTCGCTGGTGGACGGCAAGCCCTTCCCGACCCTCTACTGGCTGTGCGATGAACGCCTCAAGATCTCGCTGTCACGCATCGAGGCCGAAGGCGTCATCAAGGGGCTGGAAGAACGCCTCAAGACCGACGAGGAACTGCTGGCGCGCTATCGTGCCAGCCATGAGGCCTACGTCGCCGAACGCTGGAGCTTCATGAGCGAGGCCGAGCGCAACGCCATCGAGTCCCAGGGCTTCACCGACCTGATGCGTGAACGTGGCGTCGGCGGTATCCGTGACTGGAATCAAGTGCGCTGCCTGCACACCCAGTACGCCCAGCATCTCGCCTACGCCGAGGGCAACGCCATCGGTCACTGGGTCGATGCCCATTACGACGTGCTGTCCGAGCTGCCCTGAGCCCTGGCGACGATCGATCCGATGCCGTCGGCTTGAATACAGAAGACGAAGAAGCCCGCCAATTGGCGGGCTTCTTGCGTTGGGACGGGCGTCAGATCTACAGCGAGTGCGCGAAGACCAGCGCGATGCACAGCGGGCAGATCAGGCGCACGTACCACGGCCAGATCTTCCAGAACAGGCTGGACTCGATGTCCGGCGCCCCGCTCTGGATCTCCTTGAGCAGCGCATGGCGCGACATCGCCCAGCCGACCAGCAGGCACATCACCAGCGCGACCAGTGGCTGGCTGTACTGGGTGGTCAACATGATCACCAGGCCGAACAGTGCCCCGAAGTTGGCGGCGATGGTCAGGCTGATGGCCATGATGGTGGCACCGACGGCCAGGGTGGCGGCACGCCGACCCAGCCAGCCACGCTCGACCACGAAGGATACCGGCACTTCCAGCATCGAGATGGAAGAGGTGATGCCCGCCACGCTCATCAGCGCGAAGAACGCCACCATCAAGACGTCACCTGCGCCGCCCATCTGGCCGAACAGCGCCGGCAGCGTGTCGAACAGCAGAGTGTCCGAGCTCTTGAGCAGGCCATCGGCATCGAAGATCTCGACGCCCAGATGACGCGCGGCGTACATGGCCGGAATCACCAGCAGGCCGGCGAGGAAGGCGATGCCGACATCGATCAGCGTCACCAGTACGCCCAGACGCGGCAGGTTCTGCTCCGGCCCCAGATAGGAGCCGTAGATCAGCATCGCGCCCACGCCGAGAGACAGCGAGAAGAACGCCTGGCCCATCGCGCTCAGCATCAGGTCGGCATCGAAGATGCGGTCCCACTGCGGCGTCAGGTAGACACTCAGGCCTTCATCGGCGCCCGGCAGGGTCAGCACGTAGCCGATCAGACCGACCAGCAGCATCAGCAACAGCGGCATCAGACGCGTGGACCACTTCTCGATCCCGCCGCGCACGCCGCCGACCACGATCGCCATCGTCAACGCGAGGAAGACCGCCGTCAGCGAGACATTGCGCGTGAAGTCGAAGGTGGTCAGCCAGCTGGCGGCGGAGCTCATGCCCAGCGCCTCGCTGACCGGTGCGGCGGTATAGCCCAGCAGCCAGCCCGCGACGATGGCATAGAAGGCCAGAATCAGGCTGGCGGTCAGCATGCCCGCCCAGCCCGCCAGCGCGCCGAAGCGCTTGGTGATGCCTCGACCGAGACTCATGCTGGTGACGATGTTGGCCTGACCATGACGGCCGATGACAAGCTCAGCCATCAAGGCCGGCCATGCCAGCAGGAAGGCCAGCACCAGATACATCACCACGAAGGCCCCGCCTCCGTTGTTGGCCGTCTGGGACGGGAAGCCCCATACGTTGCCAAGTCCTACTGCCGAACCAGCGGCGGCCATCAAGAAGCCCAGCCGACTGGCAAAGCGTCCGCGCACCTGCGCCATCTGCCTCTCCTGCCTTGTTGTTCCGCGTCCGTCGAAGACGACGTCGCGATGAGTCCACGCTCGCCGAAGACGACGTCGCGATGAGTTGGGGTGCATCCCGATGCAAGCTCACGGGGCGCCAGCGCCCGCCAGCCGTCGCCTGCGGGGGCGGCAAGGGTAGCAGAGCAGGCCCGCGAATGCAGGCGACAACGCCGAAAGTCAGCACGTGCCCGCGTTGGCCACGGGGCAATGCCGAGTTCCTCACCGGCGTCATAGCGTCGCCGCACAACTCGCGTAGGATAGGAAGGACATGACATCAAGGCACGGCAGCCAGCAGTGAGCGCCGCCGAGAAACATTCAGGAGAGCAACATGCATCGCATCTGTGTCTATCTGGGCTCCCGCGAGGGCGTCTCCCCACAGCACCGCCAACTGGCCGAAGCCCTGGGCACGGCCATCGCCGAGCGCGGCTGGGGACTGGTCTACGGAGGCGCGCGCGCCGGGCTGATGGGGGCGTTGGCAGATGCCGCGCTGGCAGCGGGCGGTGAGGTGATCGGCGTGATCCCCCAGGCACTGGTACGCAACGAGAAGGCACATACCGGTCTGACGCGCTTGATCGAGGTGGCGGACATGCATGAGCGCAAGGCGCAGATGGCCGCACTGGCGGATGCCTTCGTGACCCTGCCCGGCGGGATTGGCACCCTGGAGGAATTGTTCGAGACCTGGACCTGGCAGTATCTGCGCTTTCACGCCAAGCCGATCGCCGTCCTCGACAGTGACGGCTTCTTCGCGCCCCTGCTCGAGTTTCTGGACCGCACCGTCGAGGCGGGCTTCCTCGATGCGGACACTCGCGCACGCCTGATCAGCGAGCGCGAGATCGCGCCCCTGCTGAAGCGACTGGCGCCCGAGACGTAAGGCTTGAGACGTAAGGCCTGAGACCTGACAGGCTGTCGCGTCACTCCCCATCAAGCGCATGACGCCAGCGCCATGGGGAGTGACTCTGCGAGCGGCCGTCTCAGCTCAACGCGCTATCTCAGCAGCGCGCCACCTCAGTTCAGCGCCGTCTCGCCAACAGCCTCAACGGCATCCTCCGAGGCGGCCTGCTGCTGAACGGTTTTGCCGATATAGCGCGCCCGCTTGCTGGCGGTGACCTGCTCGACATCGACCATCACCAGGCCGTCGATGCAGTAACCGAAATCGGCGTCGACACTGAAATCGAGGAAACGGGTGCCACCGGGCTCGGTGACCTCGGCGTACTGCTTGTAGAGCGTCGGCACCGTCACACCCATCGCATCCAGCTGGGCACGCAGGCGGCGGAAATCGCCATCGGCGTCCTGACCATCGAACAGGCGCTCCGCTTCATGGGCGGCGCTGCCCGGCACGCTCTGGGCAACCGGTGCCCGCGCACGCGCCAGCCCCTCATCATCCCCGTAATAGTGACGGTAGTAGCTGACGATCAGTGCCCTGGCGGCCTCCGGATAGCTGTTGGAGAGCGTGACCGGGCCGAACAGCCAGCGAATCTCGGGATGACAGCGCAGATAGGCGCCCAGCCCCTGCCACAGGTAATCGAGGCTGCGCCGCCCCCAGTAGCGCGGCTGCACGAAGCTGCGCCCCAGCTCCAGACCGTCCTGCATGCGCTCGAACATCTCGGGCGTGAAGCGGAACAGGGTCGGGCTGTAGAGCCCCTTCTCGCCATGTGCCGCCATGATCTTGCGTACCTCTCCGATGCGATAGGCACCGGCGATCTCGAGATCGGCGTCATCCCACAGCACCAGATGCCGGTAGTGGGCGTCATAGCGATCGATATCGCGCCGCTCGCCGGTGCCCTCGCCGACCCGCCGGAAACTGATCTCGCGCAGTCGCCCGATCTCGCGCATCACGCTGGAGCCGGGGAAGGCATCGAACAGATAGATCTTCTTGCCGTCGCGGGTCTCACCCAGCAATTCACAGGGCGTCAGTTCCTCACGCAGCGCCTGGCGCTCCTCGGGATGGCCGATGGCCTTCTCGGTCACGAACAGGCCACGCTTGCCGCGCCCGATGCGATACAGGTGCTTGCGCAGCAGACGCGTCTTGGCGTTGGTATTGAGGGCATCACTGTCGAGGCGCTCCAGCGGAATCAGCTCGCCGATGCGCAGCTTGAGCTGCCGCTCGCGCTGGCGAAACATCTCATGCGCCAGCAGGGGTGTGCCGAAGCTGCGGTTGATCGACGACAGCGCATAGAAGAGCGTCGAGTTGCGCCCGCTGACGTGGATAGGCAGCACCGGCGCGTTGGTCTTGCGCGCGAAATGCAGGAAACCCGACAGCCACTTGCCATCGCGTGGCCCGGTCGGGCCTGCACGCGAGACCTCGCCGGCCGGGAAGATGATCACGGCCTCTTCATTCATCAGCGCATCGCAGATCTGACCACTGCTCTTGCGATAGCCACGGCGACTGAGGTTGTCCAGCGGCAGCAGCAAGGGTGCCAGCGGCTCGACCTTCATCAGGATGTCATTGGCGACGATCTTGACGTCGCGGCGCACTTCGCCGACCAGCTTGAGCAGCGCGAGGCCATCCAGTGACCCCAGCGGATGGTTGGCGACGATGACGACACGCCCGTAGGCCGGAATGTTCTCGCGCTCCCGCGAGGACACCGAGTAGCCGAAGGAGAAGTGATCGAGCACGCGGTCAATGAAGTCGAAACCGCGCTGGTCCGAGTTCTCGCCGAGGAAGGCATTGATCTCGCCCTCGTGCACCAGGCGCCGCAGCATGGCCAGAGCTGGCCGCCGGATCAGCGGGTGACGCTTGGCAAAGGCAGGATACTTGGCAGCGATGACGCGGGCAGTATCGATCATGCTCTCTCCTTGGCCGCACGGAGTGCGGAACGCGATGTCTGGATCATGGGGCTTGATATCACGTCAGGTTCGCGCCACTTCATGACAGATGCGTCACAGTCCCCGTACAGTGAGATGACAGTCGCCCACGTGATCCGCGGCCGATGCGCCCCGGCACGGAGATCATCCGCGTACGAACAGGCAGCGCGACTGCCACGCCAAGGAGAGAGCGAATGTTTGCGATAGCCGTCGAGAATGAATCACTGGTCTGGCAGGAAACCGAGGCCCCGCACGGGATCGCCTCGGATGAGGTGCGTATCGAGGTGGCCTGGGCCGGCGTCAACCGCGCCGACCTGATGCAGCGCGCCGGCCAATATCCACCACCCGAAGGTGCCAGTCAGATCCTGGGACTGGAGGTCAGTGGCACCATTCGCGAGGTCGGCCGCCACGTCGAGCGCTTCAAGGTCGGTGATCCGGTCTGTGCACTGCTGTCCGGTGGCGGCTATGCCGAGGAAGTGGTCGTCAACGCCCTGCAGGTGCTGCCGGTGCCGGAGGGCTATAGCCTGCGAGACGCCGCCGCGCTGCCGGAGATGTTCGCCACCGCCTGGCTGAACCTGTTCATCGAGGGCAACCTCAAGCACAAGGAGCGCGTGCTGCTGCATGCCGGTGCCAGCGGCATCGGTACCACCGCCATCCAGCTGTGCGGGCTGTTCGGGCATCCGTGCTTCGTGACCGTCGGCAGCCAGGAAAAGCTGGAGACCTGCCTGCGCCTCGGCGCGGATGCCGGCTGGAATCGCCACGATGGCAGCTTCGTGGAGGCCGTGAACGACTGGGGCGGCGCCGACATGATTCTCGACCCGGTGGGCGGCGGCTATCTGGCCGACAATCAGCAGGTGCTGAAACAGGATGGCCGCATGGTATTGATCGGCCTGATGGGCGGGCGCATGGATGAGCTGGATCTGGGTCGCATGCTGATGAAGCGTCAGCGCCTGATCGGCTCGACCCTGCGGTCGCGCTCCCCCGATGGCAAGGGCATGGTGCTGGATGCGCTCTACGTGCATGTGTGGCCGCGCCTGGCGCGGGGTGAGCTGCGCCCGCATATCGACAAGAGCTGGCCGATCCAGGAAGCCGATGCCGCGCATGCCTATGTGCAGGACAACGCCAGCACCGGCAAGGTGTTGCTGGCGGTGACGGGCGCCTGAGCCTCGTCATGGCGCTGATGACATCAGCAGCATGAAAAAAACGGCAGCATGAAAAAGCGGCAGCCCACTGGGCTGCCGCTTTTTTGGCTTTATTGGCGCTATCTCGTGCTCACTGCTCCGCCTGACAACATCTGACCTGACAACACCCGGCCTGACAGCAGTGTCGCTCATGCCGCCAGGCGTAGACCCCGAGGCACCTGGCAGAGGCTTATTCGCTACGCCCGATCGACTGGGCTTTCTGCCAGGTGAGTTGCAGCAGACGGGCGTCATCTCCGGCGCGATGGCGCTGGATGCCACCCTCGGCGATCACCGCTTCCTTGAGCTCCGCCCAGCAATTCAGCTGCTCCTCATCGAGCAGCCGTCTGAGCGCCTCGAGACGAAAGCGCGGCAGCATGCCGGCATGATAGAACAGCAGCGAGAGCCAGGTATTGTCGTAGCCCCAGCTGTCGCTGTAGGCGATTCCGGCCTCACCCAGCTCATCATTGACCCACTGCGCCACCTCACGCACTGGCCGCCCTTCGCGTGCCAGCCGTGCCCGTGAGATGCCGTGCAACAGCTCCGCCTTCGGGTCCCAATGCACCCACTCATCAAGAGGCTGTATCAGGAAGGCGCAACTGCTGCCGTCGGCACGCGCCAGCCCGATCTCGATCGGATAGCTACCACGGCCAAAGCCGGAGGCTTCAATATCGAGCAGAATAGGCAGCGTCACACGAATCTCCCAAGGTATCTCAGGCAGACAGGGCCCGGGCGAGAAGAGGTTGAATGTCCTCAGGTTACGGGAATTGCCCCCTGCTTGGCGAGTCCTGAGCGCGACGCTGTCAACGCAGGCATCAGGTCGATCTGCTCCATCACGCTGGCATCACGTTCAAGAGACGCGCGCGGGAGGGCCAGAGACGACAACGCCCTCACGAAGAGGGCGTTGTCAGTGGCAGCGAGGGCAGCACATCAGCTGGTACATCAGTTCAGTACATCAGCTCAGTGCAGGTCTGCCTCACCACCCGTGCGGGCGTGGGCTTCCCACTGCTCGGCCTTGTGCGGGCAGACCGCCAGACCGAGGGAGCCTTCACGATAGGCACGCGCCAGGCGCTGGGCCGCGAGAGCATGGCGGCACTCGGCGGCACGTGCGTACCAGGTCACGGCCTTGGCCGGATCGCTCTGATACTGGGCACAGCCATACTCATAGATACGCGCCGCCTGATACTGGGCATGCACGTCGCCGGCCTGCGCGGCCTTGATGACGAAACGCGCGCCCTTGGCCTTTTCCTGAGCGGAGTTGCCGCGCTGGAACAGCATGTGCCCGTACAATGACAACGCACCGGTGTGACCGGCATTGGCGCAGTGATTGAACAGACGCATGGTCAGACGATGCTTCTGCTGAGAGCCGGACAGCCAGGAGGCGTGGAACAGACGCTCCGCCAGGCGGTATTTCAGTCCAGTCATCAGGGTTGGGGCCTGCGGCATGACGAGTAACCTTGATACAGAATAAGAGGGGTGACGCCGTGTCCTGGCCCGATCCTGAGCCCGCGACGCTATTCTCCTTGCCAACACTGTCAGTTTGCCCTTGCGGGCGGCCTAGAAAGACTGCTCCCCTGACAGCGGGGCGCCAAGCATACTCGCGCAATCGGGGGGACTCAAGCCCGCCTTGTGGGTTTTTGTTACGCTGCTAATATGTGCGCCATCCTTGGGGTAAAGTACGCGCGCGAACCGCGCGCCACGCGCGTGCTGGAAGCACTCGTCCTGCCCGCAATATTGACACCTACCCGATAGGGGAATCCTGCATGCAACGTAGAGCTCTTGGCCGTACTGGCATCGACGTCAGTCTGCTATGCCTTGGCACCATGACCTTCGGCGAGCAGAACAGCGAAGCCGATGCCCACCAGCAGCTGGACCGCGCGCTCGACGCTGGCATCGATTTCATCGATACCGCCGAGATGTACCCGGTGCCCCCGAATGGCGAGACCCAGGGCCGTACCGAGGAATACGTCGGCAGCTGGCTGGCGGCACGCGGCAATCGTGATCAGGTCAAGATCGCCACCAAGGTCACCGGCCCGGGCATGGATTACCTGCGCGGTGGTTCGCGCCTGACGCGTGAGCAGATCATCGCCGCCTGTGACGACAACCTGCGTCGCCTGGGCACCGATTACATCGACCTCTATCAGCTGCATTGGCCGGACCGCAAGACCAACTTCTTCGGCAAGCTGGGCTACCAGCCGACCGAAGAGGAAGACATGACGCCGCTGGAAGAAAGCCTGTCGGCACTCGGCGAGCTGGTCACCGCCGGCAAGATTCGCGCCGTCGGCCTGTCCAACGAGACGCCGTGGGGCGTGATGCAGTGCCTGAATCTGGCCGAGCGCCTGAACCTGCCGCGCGTGGCCAGCGTCCAGAACCCGTACAACCTGGTCAACCGCAGCTTCGAAGTGGGCCTGGCCGAATTCGCGCACCGCGAAGATGTCGGCCTGCTGGCCTACTCGCCGCTGGCCTTCGGCACCCTGTCCGGCAAGTATCTGGACGGCGCCCGTCCGGAAGGCGCTCGCCTGACGCTGTTCGAGCGCTTCCAGCGCTACAACGCCGAGCCGGCTCAGCACGTCATTGCCTGCTACGTGGACATCGCGCGTCGTCACGGCCTGAACCCGGCCCAGATGGCCCTCGCCTTCGTCAACACTCGCCCGTTCCTGACCAGCAACATCATCGGTGCCACGACGATGACCCAGCTGGAAAGCAACATCAAAAGCCTCGAGGTGGAGCTGAGCGAGGAAGTGCTGGCCGAGATCGAGATGATCCACAACACCGCGCCCAACCCGTGCCCCTGAATCGCCACTGACCCGTAACGGATACACAACCCCGACAGGCCGGTCATCATGACCGGCCTGCTCGTGACCAAGGACCCCTCATGAATCCCGCTGAATTGAGCATGATCCTCATGGCTGTCGCCGCCGGTGCCATGATGCCGATTCAAGCTGGCGTCAATTCCACGCTGGCCCTGCAGACCCACAGTTCGCTCATGGCTGCCATGGTCAGCTTCGTGGTCGGCTCGATCGCGCTGGTCGTCATCGTGCTGGCCATGCGCCTGCCCATGCCGGGCGTCGGTGCCCTCAAGGCAGCCCCCTGGTGGAGCTGGACCGGCGGTCTGCTGGGCGCCTTCTTCGTCGCGGCCAGCGTGATACTGGTGCCCAAGCTGGGCGCTGCCACCATGATGGCGACCTTTCTGGCGGGGCAGCTGACGGCCTCGGTAGTGCTGGACCACTTCGGCTGGGCGACCTTCCCGCAGCATGACCTTTCGCTGGGGCGCGTGGCAGGCGTGTTGCTGCTGTTCGCGGGGGTCTTCCTGATCCGCCGCTATTGATGCCTCTGGCGTCACGCAGTGCAATCTATGGCCCCGATAGTCCTGGCGGACTCGGGGCCATCTTGTCTGCCTGATATACTGAGACCTTTCCCTGCCAGGAGGTCTACATGCTGAGTGTGATTTCGCCCGCCAAATCGCTGGATTTCGACAGCGCCCCCGTGACCTCCCGTCATAGCCAACCCGATTTTCTCGAGCAGGCTCAACCGCTGATCGACATCCTGCGCGAACAGTCGCCGCAGGACATCGCAAGCCTGATGAAGCTCTCCGACAAGCTGGCCGGCCTCAATGCCGCTCGCTTCCAGGAATGGCAGCCGCCCTTCACGCCGGATAACGCCAAACAGGCGGTGCTGGCCTTCCAGGGGGACGTCTATCAGGGCATGGCGGCGGATTCGTTCAGCGAGGAAGATTTTGAACGCGCACAACACAAGCTGCGCATTCTCTCCGGCCTCTATGGGCTGCTGCGCCCGCTGGACCTCATCCAGCCGTACCGTCTCGAGATGGGCACGCGTCTGAGCAACCCGGCCGGCAAGGACCTCTACGCCTACTGGCGCAAGACGCTGACTCCGGCACTGGAGCAGGCGGTGGAAGACAGCGGCACGCCGATACTGGTCAACCTGGCCTCCAATGAATACTTCAAGGCCATCGATGCCAAGGCGTTCCGCCACCGCATCGTGACGCCGGTGTTCAAGGACGAGAAGAATGGCCAGTCCAAGATCATCAGCTTCTACGCCAAGCGTGCGCGCGGCCTGATGAGCGCCTGGATGCTCAAGCACGATATCGAGACAGCCGAGGACCTCAAGGACTTCGACGTGGCCGGTTATCGCTTCTCCAATGCCGCCTCTGAGGGCGATACGCTGGTCTTCACGCGCAGTGAGGCCGACGCGGTACGCGCCTGATACGTGACCGGCGGGTCACTTAACGCCTCATTCGCCCAGCCCCGGGAAAGTCAGATGTTCTGCGGCACGCGGTTTGAGGTAACGGCGATGAATATTGCCGAACAGGACGTGATCTGCACACCCAAGCCATTCATACGCCACCATCTCGGCACTGACGATACTGGCGCCCGCTGCCTCGCAGCGGGCCACTCCCAGCGCCGCCTCCCGCGGGCGGCGGCTGGCGACACCATCGGCGACCAGCGCCACTCGATAGCCTGCGCCACACAGGGACAGCACGGTCTGCATCACACAGACGTGCGCCTCGGCACCACACACCACCAACTGGTCACAGCCACTCTGCTCCAATGCCTTGCGAAAGTCCTGCGCATCCAGCGCACTGAAACTGCGCTTGGTGAAGCAGCGGGTGCGCTCATTCAGTAGATGCGTCATCGGAGCACTCGCGCCCAACTTGTCGGGGCAGTGCTCGGTCAGCCAGACGGGAATTTCCAGCGCCTGGGCGATTCCGCCCAGCCAGATGGCACTGTTGATGGCCTCGGTTCCGCCACTCAGAACCGGCATCAGGCGAGCCTGGAAATCGATCAGCAACAACAATGATCGCCTCGCCATCAGGTGTTGAGACTTTTCGTCGTCCATTGGTCCTCCCACGACGATTCTAAGGCTAGAATGGAGCTTCCACTTACACGCTAGCGCATCCAAGGAGATCCCACATGCGCCATCTGTTCATCATGCTGATGGTCGGCTTGCTCGGCTTCGGTCTGAGCGTCGAACACGCAGAGGCCAAGCGCCTCGGCGGCGGCAAGAGTTTCGGTAGCTACTCACGATCCGCTGACAGCGGAAAATCCTCCAGCTCACTGTTTGGTAGCAACAAGGCCACCAACAGCAGCACCGCAGCGAAGTCCAAGCCCTCCAGCGGCCTGTCCAAGTTTGCCGGACCTCTGGCAGGCCTGTTGGCAGGCGGCCTGCTGGCATCGCTGTTCTTCGGCGGCGCCTTCGATGGTCTGCGCATGACAGACTTCCTGATCATCGCGGTGATCGCCTTCATCGCCTTCAAGTTCCTCAGCGCGCGCAAGAAGGCCGCCATGGCGAGCGGCGGGCCGGCAGGTAGTGGTGGTGGTTCCTCTACACGCCACGATGACCAGCCGCGCAATGTGCAGGCGCGTGAAGCGCATCAGGCGCAAGGCGAGTCGCTGGCTCCGGCCGGTGGTATCGGGGCAGGCCTGACGGGCGGTGCCCCTACCAGCGAACCGGCCTGGTTCGACAAGGAGCAGTTCCTCGGCGGCGCCAAGGAACACTTCATGACGCTGCAGCGCGCCTGGGACAACAACGACCTGCCGCGCATTCAGGAGTACGTCACGCCAGAGCTCTACAATCTGCTGCGTGAAGAGCGCGCTCAGCAACCGGCCAACAACCGTACCGAGATCGTGCGTCTGTTTGCTGAACTGGGCAGCGTGCAGGAGATTGGCAAGCAGGCGGAAGCGACGGTCCTGTTCCACGGCGTGCTGGATGAAAATGGCGAGCAGAACGAGTTCAACGAGACCTGGCACCTGGTCCGTGAGCTGCGTGATGGCGCCGATTGGCACATCCAGGGCATCGAGCAGAACAGCTAAGACGCTCCTCTCTCTGATGTGACCTTCACTCCGTGAGGGCCACATCAGATGCCAAAGCGGCCGGATGATCACTCATCCGGCCGCTTTTTTGTGTCTCGCTGCAGAAGGTCACCGGAGCCTTCGCAACAGTTCACCGAAGACCACAAAGGCATCGCCCGAATGACAGGCATAAAAAAACCGGCCACTGGGGAAGTGACCGGCGGATAGGCTGCTCGACTGCAAGGCAGGAGCGCCAGATCGCAAAAAGTCTGCTGATGGGATAGCACAGACAAGTTTCTAAGCAAGGGAACGTCGAAACTCACATACTCAGAGTCGCCGATTGAGCTTTAGTTCAGCCTGACCGTAAAAAACATGAGCAACCCTGAGGTGCAGAACCCGCGACGCCTGATCAGCCCCCACCATCAGTCGGCTGTACCCATGGTTTCAGCAAGGCTTGCCTACTCCTGGAAACTCCTCGTGCTCGACAAGCCCTTGTGGATAATTCAGGCGCCACTCCCAGATTCCGGTTGTCCACAGGCGGATCTCTGTGCGCTTCCCTTCCTCAGCAGGGCACCTTGCCCCCCTATGCACTGCCACAGACAGCACCGCCCCTGCAGCAAGGCGACAGGGGCGGTGCAGGACAAGTGCCTGACGAGCTTTTCATGACCGCCCTTGGTACAGGCCTCCCATGAGGTGGCCATCCATGGGCTTTTTACGCGCCAATTTTCCTGAGCACAACTTTTCTCACCACAAAGAGAACCGCCCCTGCAGCAAGGCTACAGGGGCGGTT
>NZ_JARWKS010000024.1:0-58278 GCF_029846405.1 Cobetia sp. 29-18-1 | reverse complement strand
TCTTTCACCGCTGGTAACGCCATGCGTCCCCGGCAGCGGATGCGTACTTTACGCACGAACCGCCGTGAGGGCAAGGGCTTTTTGGCAGTAATGTCCAAAACAGTGCAAAGCGGGCCCATGCGTTTCTCTAGCGCCATCAGGACGACATCTCGAAGGGCATCACATGGAGCGCCCTATATACAGCCACTTTTCTATCAGCGCTTCCAGCGCCACCCCATCAAGCGCACCTTCCCCCCCCCTCTCAACACGCTTCTTCGAAAACTTCCCTGCAAGACATGTGAGCCGCTGCATGCGCGACGGTATCGGCCAGCGCACTCTCTCGCCCCGCCGCCATCTGGCAGACACTGCCCACGATGATTAGGCACGGTGTCGGCAATGGATGCTCGGCCAGACGACTCACCATATTGCCGAGCGAGCCGTGCAGAGTCTGCTGCTCGGGAAGGCTGGCATTGGCGACCAGCATCATCGGCCAGTCCGCCGGCAGTCCATGACGCTGCAACTCATCACAGATCACCTCGAGACGATTGAGCCCCATATAGAAGAGAAGCGTTTCATCGCGACGCGCCAGCTGCTGCCATTCAGGCTGCTCACTCTTGCTGCAGAGCTGAGCGGTCACGAAACGCAGACGCTGTGCATGCGCCCTGTCCGTCAATGGCATCCCCAGGGCAGCGGCCGCACCGGAAGCCGCGGTGATGCCCGGCACGATATGACGCGTGATGGCCGCATCATCGAGGGCCGCGAGCTCTTCCCCCATGCGGCCGAAGACACCAGGGTCACCGCCCTTGAGGCGCACGACTCGCATGCCCTCACCTGCCAGGCGCACCATCAGCGCGCCGATCTCATCCTGCGGCACACTATGATTGCCGCAGGCCTTGCCGACGTAGTAGCGCTCACAGTGCACCGGTAGCTGAGCGAGAATCTCATCGCCGACCAGGCGGTCATAGACCACCGCATCCGCGGCATTCAGCATTCGCCAAGCCTTGAGCGTCATCAGGTCCGGATCCCCCGGCCCCGCGCCCACCAGCGCGACCTGCCCTGGAAGAAACGCCTCCCAGGCGGGAGAAATCCCGTTGGCATCGCTGCGCGTTGGCGCCTGCCGATTCTCGCCACGCCACTCGCGCCGCGACATCAGGCCGTCGGTCAGCCGTGCCATGAGAATCCCGAGAGACTCTACACTGCTGGATAGCGACATCAGGTCACGCCATTTCCAACGAATCAGTCCGCTCATCGGATCGCTCCTCTTCCACAAGACGTTTGAGTTCAGGCAGGCAGGAACCGCAGCGAGTGCCGCAGGCCAGTCGCGCGCCCAGGGCTTCCACGGAACCGTCACCGGACTGGATGGCCTGGCGAATGGTCAGCTCGCCGACCTGATGACAGGCGCAGACCATCGCCCCGACATCCGCCTGCCCGGAGAGACGGCCGGCCAGCAGGCTGCGCCGCTCATGCGCGGAGAGCTGCTCTGATGCGAAGCATTCGCCCAGCCAGGCGATATTGGGTTGGCGATCGAGGTGTGCGTCACCCGGCATCACCTTCAGCCACCAGACAAGGCGTCCATCACGAAAGCCCGCTGCGCTGATGCCCCCTTGGGCGGCGTCCTGTGCCCAGAGCCCCGCCGGGACACCCAGATGGCTTTCGCACCAATGCTGCCAATCCGGCTGCCCCTGACCTGCCAGCTGGTAGCGCACCAATGCCGATTGCGGAATACGCGCCCAGTAGCGTCCATCGAGCTGGGCCACGGCATCTGCCAGATCCTCACGCCCGGCCAGGATGGAGGGGGCGATCAACAAGGTGGCTTGCCACTCGCATGGCAATGGAGCGACCTCGACCGCGCCATGCTTGGATTCCGGCTGACCGGAGAAGGGATCGACGAGCCCCGCCAGCAGCGCACCGGCTCGGGCATGACTCGCGAAGTGGTCGCTCCAGTGCATCGGAATGAACACCTCACCGCGACGCTGACCACTGCTGATGCGGACGCGAGCCCGATAATCTCCACGCAGCCCGCCCTGCTCATCACGCCCCTTGAGCTGCGCGAGACCGCCATCCTGCAAATCGCGAGCCGCCGCATCCTGCGGATGAAGCTCCACGAAAGGCTCGGCACGATGATTCATCAGGCGAGCACTGCGCGCGGTGCGCGTCATGGTGTGCCACTGATCACGGATACGCCCGGTATTGAGGCGCAGCGGCGCCGCATCGCTCAGCGCCTGTTGCGGCAATTGCGGTACCACGGGCACCAGGCGTGCGCGCCCATTGGGGGTATTGAAGGTGGCATCCTCGAACAGGCGCGGCGTGCCGATCAGCTCGCCCTTTTCCCCACGGCGTACCGGCCACTGGATCGGCTTGAGCGCGTCGTAACCCGCGCGATCCAGCTCCGCCAGCGGCGCGATGTTGAACAGCCGCTTGACCGAGGAGGTCGCCGATGGCTTGCGACCGGCCTTGAGACGCGGCGCAGAATTGCGAAACCCCGAGAGGCGGGCGTGCTCACGAAAGATCGCGTGGGGCCCCGAGTAGTCGAAAGCCTCCTGATAGCCCATGCGCTTGCCGACCTCCGCCAGCTGCCACCAGTCATGACGCGCCTCACCCGGCGGAGTGAGCAGGCCACGCTGGCGCGAGATGCAGCGCTCGGAGTTGGTGACGGTGCCATCCTTCTCGCTCCAGCTGCTGGCCGGCAGCACCACATCGGCGTACGCCAGGGTGTCACTGTCGGCCATGCACTCGGAGACGATCACCAGCGGGCAGGCCGCCAGCGCCGCACGCACTCGTGCGCTATCCGGCAGGCTCACCGCCGGGTTGGTCGCCATGACCCACAGCGCCTTGATCTCGCCACGCCCCAGCGCCGCGAACAGCTCGACCGCCTTGTGACCAGGCCCCTCGGGCAGGTTCGGTGCCTTCCAGAACTCGCTGACCAGCGCCCGCGCGCCCGGCGTGTCGTAATCCATATGTGCCGCCAGCTGGTTCGCCAGGCCACCGACTTCGCGACCGCCCATCGCATTGGGCTGCCCGGTGATGGAGAACGGCCCCGCCCCCGGCAGCCCGATCTTGCCGCCCGCCAGATGGCAATTGATGATCGCATTGCCCTTGTCGGTGCCACTGGTCGATTGATTCACGCCCTGGGAGAACAGCGTGACCACGTGCAACTGGGTGGCGAACCAGTAATAGAAGGTCTCGAGACGCTCCACATCGATATCGCAATCCCGCGCAATCGCGGAAAGCGAGCAGTCGTCACGCTTCGCCTGCTTGAGCGCCGCATCGAAACCCTGGGTGTGAGCCTCCAGATAGAGGCGATCTGTGCGTCCGCGCTCGGCCATATAGGCCAGCAAGCCATTGAAGAGGCGCGCATCGCTGCCGGGGCGAATGCCCAGATACAGGTCCGCGATCTCGCAGCTGTCGGTCAGACGCGGGTCGATCACCACGATACGCAGCAAGGGATTGTCGATACGCGCCTGCTTGAGGCGCTGGAACAGCACCGGGTGATTCCAGGCCAGATTGCTGCCGACCAGCACCACCAGCTCGGCACGCTCGAGATCCTCGTAGCTGCAAGGCACGGCGTCTGCTCCGAAGGCACGCTTGTGCGCCACGACCGCCGAGGCCATGCACAGCCGCGAATTGGTATCCAGGTGCGGCGTGCCGATGAAGCCCTTGAACAGCTTGTTGGCGAGGTAATAGTCCTCGGTCAACAGCTGCCCCGACAGATAGGCGGCGATGCTGTCCCCACCATGGGTGCTGCGCAGCTCACCGAAGCGAGCGGCGATCAGCTCCAGCGCCGTATCCCAGCTCACCTCTCGCAGCACGCCTGCGGCATCGCGTATCTGAGGCTGCGTCAGACGGCCGCTGGATGACAGTGTCTCGGCAAGCGCAGACCCCTTGACGCACAGACGCCCGTAATTGGCCGGATGGTCGTTGTCGCCGCTGACGGCGGTGATCCTGCGCTTGAGCTCACCGCCCTCCTGCGTCCGGGTTTCCAGCTCAAGTGACACGCCACACCCGACACCGCAATACGGGCAGGTCGTCGAGGCGCTGCAGGAGGAAGACTCACTTGTGCTCTGGGGCTTGCTGGCCTGCATCGACATCACTCCCTGGTGCAGTAAGCATGAAAAAAGGCGCCTGATGACCCGCCACGTAATGTGCGGTCATCAGGCGCCTTTGCCTGTCGTTGTCAGTCCTGGTCTGCCCTGCAGACTGACAATGGAACTGATGGTGAATACGATCTCGCCATGCCGATGGGTGCGCAATCTCGTCTTCGAGACGTCGACATGGCGTGCATGATTGAAGAGCCGCCGTTGGCCGGTTCGCGAGTCTCGCAACAGTGAAGCTTGCCGAGTCACGAACCCTCAATCAGGTATCACACCAATGACCTGACAGACGCACTTAACAGACCAACCCTGACCAATCATCATAAATAACAATTACTTGGCCGCCATAATCTACCGATGCAGGAGCCGAACAGCGCGAGACGGCCAGCGCCAGGCACTACTGACGCACCAGCCATGTGCATCAGCGCATGCGACTGCACCAATCCCTGCCTTGATGCCTCCCGCAACCGCGACCGACTCTGCCATGGCAGGACAGCGCCTCGAGCCTCTTCAACTGCAAGTGAATGAAAAATAGCGACTTTCTCTGAAGCGGCACCGAATTCGCCTGAGTATCGGCAGGTTGGGTCAATGACGACCCCGAATCGCAGGTCTCGCAGCGCATCACTCCGATGAGTGACATGCAGCAGCCAACGGTCCGCCAGACCTGCCGCAGTTGCGGGTGACAGCGACATCGTCACCTGAAGCTGCAACTCGCTATCCAATGCTTAGCCCTCATCTTCCAGGCAAAGGCGCCTGCTTGACGTCGTGATCATCACGGCGGCAAGCAGGCGCTTTTTTTATGCGTCCAGAACGTCAGCGCAAGGAGGCAGAATGCATCCGTCATCTACCACCCGCGAGCCTACGCCAGCACTGGTCATCATCGGCCACGGCATGGCGGCGCAGAAGCTGCTGGAACAGCTGGTCTCGCTGAGCCCTGATCAGCAGCTTCCCTGGCCGGTCACGGTGATCGGCGAGGAGCCCCACCTCCCCTACAACCGCATTCAGCTCTCGCCGCTATTGGCCGGCGAGACACGAACCGAAGGCCTGATCAGCCAGCAGGCCGACTGGTTCTCGCGGCACGCCATCACACGGATCAGCGGCGATCCCGTCAGCCAGATCGATCGCACCGCCCGCTGTGTCGAGACCGCCAGCGGTGGCCGCATCCCCTATCAGCGGCTGGTGATCGCGACCGGCTCACGGCCGGCGCTGCCCCTGCCTCTGCCCGCTCACCTGCCAGAGGCGTCGTCCGCCAATGGCTGGCCGCCGGGACTGATGGGCTTTCGCGACCTGAAGGATGTCGAGCAGATGCAGGCCGCCTGTCTTGCCGGACGGCAGGCGGGCGCCGGCGCACTGGTCATCGGCGGCGGGCTGCTCGGACTCGAGGCCGCCGAGGGCCTGCGCAAGGGTGGCCTTGAGGTGACGCTGCTGCAGCGCAGCGAGCGCCTGATGAACCGTCAACTGGATCAGGTCGCGGCCGGACTGCTGGAGCAGGAGCTTCGCGAGCGCGGCCTCGACATCATCACTGGCGCGCACCTCGAAGAGTGGCTCGAGTCCCCGGCGGGCCGCATCAGCGGCGTGCGCCTCACGGATGGCCGCGAACTTCACGCCGGACTGACCATCGCCGCCACCGGCATTCGCCCCGAAATCGAACTTGCGCGTGCTTCAGGGCTGGCCTGTCAGCGCGCCATCCAGGTCGATGGCCATCTGCTCACGAGCGATCCGCACATTCATGCGCTGGGCGAATGCTGTGAGGTGGATGGCGAGACCTTCGGCCTGATCGAGCCCATCTGGGCGCAGATCGAAGTGCTCGCCCGCCAGCTTCTCGCGCAACCGACTCCGCCCTATCGCAATGCGCCACTGGCGACGCGCCTCAAGGTCAGCGGCATCGACCTCTATAGCTGCGGCGAGCTTGCCCCCCAGCCGAATGACGAGGTGCTGGTCTATCAGGACCACGCCCTGGGCGACTACCGCCGACTGCTGCTGCGCGAGGAGCGCCTGGTCGGCGTGGTGCTCTACGGCGACGTCAGTGCCGGCAACGCCCTGTTCGAAGCGCTCAAGGCCGGCACGCCACTGGCCCGGATTCGCGAAGACCTCCTGCTGATGCCGGCAGAAGCCCTGGCAGGACTGACCCAGGACGGCCCGCCGACGGCGCCCGATGACCCCAGCGGCAAGCCGGGCACTCAAGACATGACAGACCAGCATCGTGATCGCGACACCACAGACAAGACCGACAACACCCCTGACACCTTCGAGGAGGCCGCATGAAACACCTGATCATCATCGGCAATGGCATGGTTGGCCATCACTGCGTCGAGCAGCTGATCGCACTGGGCGCCACCGCGCACTACCAGATTCATGTCTTCGGCGAAGAACGCCACATCGCCTACGACCGCGTGCATCTCTCGGAGTATTTCACCGGGCGTGATGCCGAATCTCTCGCGCTCGGCACCGCCGACGACTACCGCAAGGCGGGCGTCACCCTGCACCTCGACGAGTGTGTCACCGCCATCGACCGCGATGGCGGCCATGTCATCACCTCGCGCGGGCGCTACCCCTACGACAGCCTGGTGCTGGCGACCGGCTCGACCCCCTTCGTGCCGCCCATCCAGGGCCTTGGTGAGCCGGGAAGCGAGGCCGCCGCCAGCAATCGTCTGGTCTACCGCACCCTGGAGGATCTTGATCAGATTCGCGCTGCCGCCGATGGCAAGACACACGGCGTGGTGGTCGGCGGTGGCCTGCTGGGGCTGGAAGCCGCCAACGCCCTCAAGTCACTCGGCCTGGAAGCGCATGTCGTCGAATTCGCGCCACGCCTGATGCCGGTGCAGCTGGATGAGGATGGCGGCCTTGCGCTCAAGCAACACATCACTGCGCTGGGCGTGGGGGTGCACCTCAATCGCGCCACCACCGACATCGTGCCCGGCGAGCACCATCAGTGGCGGATGAACTTCTCCGATGGCGAGTATCTGGAGACCGACCTGATCGTGTTCTCTGCCGGCATCCGCCCTCAGGACGCGCTGGCACGCAGCGCCAGCCTCGAGATCGGCGAGCGCGGCGGCATCATCATCGATGACGAATGCCGCACCTCAGACCCGGAAATCTTCGCCATCGGCGAGTGCGCCCTGTGGCAATCGCGCATCTTCGGTCTGGTCGCGCCGGGCTATCAGATGGCCCGCGGCGTGGCGTCCCTGCTGGCCGCCAGCGCTGGCGATGCCGCAAGCGCCTCTCAGGAGAGCTTCCGCTTCCAGGGCGCCGACATGTCCACCAAGCTCAAGCTGCTGGGCGTGGATGTCGGTTCCATCGGTGACGCCCACGGCAAGACCGAGGGCGCGATCAGCTATCGCTACTGTGACGAGGCCGACGGCGTCTATCGTCGCCTGATCGTCTCGCAGGACCGCAAGCAGGTGCTGGGCGCGGTGCTGATCGGCGACAACTCGCGCTACGACACCCTGCTGCAGTACGTCACCAATGGCATCGCGGCGCCCAAGGACCCGGCGGCACTCATCCTGCCGGATGCCAGTGGCGAAGCCATCACGCTGGGCGCGGATGCCCTGCCCGACAGTGCCACGCTGTGTTCCTGCCACAACGTCTCCAAGGGCGATGTCTGCAGCGCCATCGATGCCGGCAACAGTGATCTGGGCGCCATCAAGGCCTGTACCAAGGCCAGCACCGGCTGCGGAGGCTGTGCGGCGCTGCTCAAGAAGGTAGTGGATGCCGAGCTGGAAAGTCGTGGCGTCGAGGTCGATCGCTCACTGTGCGAGCACTTCGCGCACACGCGTCAGGAGCTCTACTCGCTGGTGCGCGTCGAAGGCATCGAGACCTTCGCCGAGCTGATGGCCAGCCACGGCCGCCATCCGGATGCCCTGGGCTGCGAGATATGCAAGCCGGCGGTGGGCTCGATTCTGGCCTCGTGCTGGAACGCGCCGATCACCGAGTCCTCGCACATTCCGCTGCAGGACACCAATGACACCTTCATGGCCAACATGCAGAAGAACGGCACCTATTCCGTGGTGCCACGCATCCCCGGCGGCGAGATCACGCCGGACAAGCTGATCGCCATCGGCGAGATCGGCAAGCGCTACAACCTCTATACCAAGATCACCGGCGGTCAGCGTATCGACCTCTTCGGTGCCCAGCTGCATGAACTGCCGGACATCTGGAGCGAGCTGATCGCCGCCGGCTTCGAGACCGGCCACGCCTACGGCAAGTCCACCCGCACGGTGAAATCCTGCATCGGCAGCACCTGGTGTCGCTATGGCGTGCAGGACAGCATGGCGATGTCGCTGACGCTGGAAGACCGCTACAAGGGCCTGCGTTCCCCGCACAAGCTCAAGTTCGCCGTCTCCGGCTGCACCCGTGAATGCGCCGAGGCCCAGAGCAAGGATGTCGGCGTGATCGCCACCGAGAACGGCTGGAACCTCTATGTCTGCGGCAACGGCGGCATGCGCCCGCGTCATGCCGAGCTGTTCGCGACCGACCTGGATGACGAGAGCCTGATCCGCACCATCGACCGCTTCCTGATGTTCTACATCCGCACCGCCGACCGCCTGCAGCGCACCTCCGTCTGGCGCGAGGGCCTCGAAGGCGGCCTCGACTATCTGAAAGAGGTGATTCTCGAGGACAGTCTGGGGCTCGGCGAGACCCTCGAAGAGCAGATGCAGCAGGTGGTGGACCGCTACGAATGCGAATGGGCCAATGCGCTCAAGAGCCCCGAGAAACTCAAGCGCTTCCGCAGCTACGTGAATGACCAGCGCCCGGACCCTGACGTGGTCAATATCGTCGAGCGCGACCAGATTCGCCCCGCCAGCCGCGATGAACTGGCCAGTGGCAATCTGATCATCAGCGACGGTGGCGCCCGCGAAGCAGTGGCAGAACATCAGTCAACGACCCACCTGGCCACGGAGGTACGCTCATGACATCGCCTGCACTCGCCACGACATCTACCGATCCGCTCTCCAGCCCGTCCTCTGCAACACAGGACACCTCTGCCGCGGCACAGACGCCGCTACGCTGGGTGACACTCTGCCAGCGCGAGGACCTGGTGCCGGGCTCCGGCGTGGCCGCCTGGCTTGAGGCGGACGGCCAGGTCCGCCAGATCGCCCTGTTCACGCTGCCGGCCACAGCCGACAGCGACGACCTCACGCTGTTCGCCATCGACCATCATGATCCGGTGTCAGGCGCCAACGTGATTGCCCGTGGCCTGCTGGGTGATCACGCCGGAGAGCCACTGGTGATCTCGCCACTCTACAAGCAGCGCTATCGACTCAGTGATGGCCAATGCCTGGACGACGACACACTCGCATTGACGGTGTGGCCTGTGCGTCTGGCTGGCGGCGAGGTACAGATACAGTGCCAGCGGGCAGACGATGCCTGCTAGCCAAACCCGCTATCCACACCCGCTATCCACACCCGCAAGCCACATAAGTTATTGATGACGTACGGATATGCTCGAAAAACGGCACGCATTTGGTGCACAACCATGCTGCAACGCACCATGAATCGCCCAACAGCGCGCACGGCTCGACTCATCTGACCGCCACCTGGCAGCCCACAAACAGGCACCAATACCTCAAGCCATTGTTTTTATTGGGAATACCAAAAAGCTGGCATCGGGCATGCAATCTATACAGCGAGATGGCAAATGGCGGCTATCTCGCATGGCGTGCTCATTGCTGAGTCGAGGATCCGGGACCGGCGTATCCCCCTCGATATACAATGGCATTTAAGTCCACCCTATTTGGGGT
The DNA here is from genome assembly GCF_029846405.1 of Cobetia sp. 29-18-1. NCBI lineage: Bacteria > Pseudomonadati > Pseudomonadota > Gammaproteobacteria > Oceanospirillales > Halomonadaceae > Cobetia > Cobetia sp. 29-18-1. Next base: position 48,467 of record NZ_JARWKS010000024.1, on the reverse strand, counting down.
GGACTTTTTTTATGCCAGCAGACAGCGGCAAGTCATTGATGTCTTTGCTTCAGAGCACGATGGGCCGCTCACTCCTTCTTGCTGATCTCGCTTCTCGCCACTCATTTTTCTTCCCGCTGCTGACGACGCGCGATCCAGCGCTGACATTCACCGATGATGCCGCTGCGGAAGCTGAGCACGCAGACCACGAAGATGGCGCCCAGAATCACGCTGACCCAATCCCCCAGCGCGGATTGCGCCAACTGATGCTGCAGCCCGATGACCAGCCCGGAGCCCACCAGTGGCCCGAGCAGCGTGCCGACGCCGCCCAGCAATGTCATCAGGATCACCTCCCCCGACATGTGCCAGCTGGCATCACCCAGCGAGGCGAGCTGGAACACCAGCGTCTTGGTCGCTCCCGCCAGGCCTGCCAGCCCCGCCGACAGCACGAAGGCCACCAGCTTGTAGGCATCGGTGTGATAGCCCAGCGAGATGGCGCGCGGTTCATTCTCGCGGATGGCCTTCAGCACCTGACCGAAGGGGGAATGCACCACGCGCCGGATCAGGGCAAAGGCCGCCACGAAGATCGCGAACACGAAGTAATAGAGGGTGTGGTTGTTCGCCAGATCGAACACGCCGAACAGCTCACCGCGCGGCACGCCATGCAGGCCATCTTCCCCGTGGGTGAACGGCGCCTGGATGAAGAAGAAGAACATCATCTGGGCCAGGGCCAGCGTGATCATCGCGAAGTAGATGCCCTGCCGTCGGATGGCCAGCGCCCCGAACAGCGTCCCCAGCACTACCGCGCCGAGCGTACCGGCCACGATGCCCAGCGCCGGACTCAGGCCCGGGTATTCCGCGAGCAAGAAGCCGGTGATATAGGCGCCCGTGGCCAGGAAGGCGGCATGCCCGAAGGACAGCAGCCCCACGAAGCCGAGCAGCAGATTGAAGGCGCTGGCGAACAGCGCAAAGCACAGAATCTTCATCAGAAAGACGGGATAGGCGACCCAGGGTGCCAGCAACCCGAGCAGGAACAGCACGAGATACAGCACGCCCAGCGGGGTGATTCTGCGCGGCGCGCTGCCTGCACGCGCGGCCTGGTGATCCTGTTGCAGTACGGCCATGTCAGGCCTCCTTTCCGAACAGCCCGGCAGGGCGAAGCATCAACACCATCACCATCACCACGAAGATCACGGTATTGGCAGCCTCGGGATAGAACACCTTGGTCAGCCCCTCGATCAGCCCCATCGCGAGCCCGGTGAGGATGGCACCGAGAATCGAGCCCATCCCGCCGATGACCACCACCGCGAACACCACGATCAGCAGGCTCGAGCCCATGGTCGGCGAGACGGGATACAGGGGCGCGGCCAGCACGCCGGCGAAGGCGGCAAGCGCCACACCGAGTCCGTAGGTCAGCGACACCATCAAGGGCACATTGATGCCGAAGGCCTGCACCAGCTCGGGATTCTCGGTTCCCGCGCGCAGATAGGCACCGAGGCGCGTGCGCTCGATCAGGAACCAGACTCCGAAGCAGACCACCAACGCCGCCACCAGCACCCAGGCGCGGTAGGTGGGCAGGAACATGAAGCTCAGCTTGAAGCCGCCACTCAGCGCCTCGGGGATCGGATAGCTCGACCCCGAGACACCGAACAGATTCACCAGCGTGCCCTCGAAGATCAGCGCCAGCCCGAAGGTCAGCAACAGGCCATAGAGGTGATCAAGATGCTGGATGCGCCGCAGCAGCAGACGCTCGACCACGATGCCCAATGCTCCCACCACCAGCGGCACCACGATCAGCGCCGTCCAGTAGTTGAGCCCCAGATATTGCGCTCCCAGCAGCGCCGCGAAGGCGCCCAGCATGTACTGGGCACCATGCGCGAAGTTGATGATGCGCAATAGACCGAAGATCACCGCCAGCCCCAGGCTCAGCAATGCATAGAAGGCACCGTTGATCAGCCCCAGCATCAGCTGACCGAACAGCACCATCAGGGGTATTCCAAAAATCATGGTCATCCGCACATTCCTTTTCAGCGCCCATTCGCGTCAGCCGCTCGGCACTGCCGATCATCCGACCGGCAGCGCCATGCCATACGCCTCAGCGACTCGACTGACGTTCGGCTTCAGCCCTTGACCAGCTCGCACTGGCTGTCCGCCAGCGGTCGGTAGGCTTCAGCGCCGGGAATGGTGCGGATCACGTCATAGACATCCCACTCGCCTTGGGAGTCGGAGGGCGCCTTGACCTTGACCAGATACATGTCGTGCACCATGCGCCCATCGGCACGGATGGTGCCGTTGTTGGCGAACATGTCGTTGACCGGCGTCTCGCCCATCTTGGCGCGCACGGTGGCGGTGTCATCGCTGCCGGTGGCCGCGACCGCATTCAGGTAATGCAGGGTGCTGGAGTAGATACCGGCCTGCACCATGGTCGGCATGCGCTCATTGCGCTCGTGATAGCGCTGGGACCAGGCACGTGTCTCGTCATTGAGGTCCCAGTACCAGCCGGTGGTGAGCTGCAGCCCCTGCGCCACCTCAAGCCCCAGGGCATGCACGTCATTGAGGAAGATCAACAGCCCCGCCAGCGACTGCCCGGCCTGCACCACGCCGAACTGGCTCGCCGTGGTCAGCGCATTGACGGTGTCCGACCCGGCGTTGGCCAACCCGACGATCTTGGCCCCGGAGCCCTGCGCCTGCAGGATGTAGGAGGAGAAATCACTGGTCGGGAACGGATGACGTACCTTGCCGACGATGGTGCCGCCGTTCTCGTTCACCACCTTTTCCACATCGCCTTCCAGGGCATGACCGAAGGCGTAGTCCGCGGTCAAAAGGAACCAGCTATCGCCGCCTTCATCGACGATCGCCTTGGCCGTGCCATGCGCCAGCGGGTAGGTGTCATACACCCAGTGGACATGATTGGGCGTGCAATGCTCATTGGTGATGCTGGAAGCCGCCGAGCCGGAGACGATTCCCAGCGTGTCCTGTTCGGCGAGAATCCGCGTCACCGCGATGCTCACCGATGAGGCCACCAGTCCGGCGACCATGTCGACATTCTGCTGATCGATCCAGCCGCGCACCGTATTGGCGCCGACATCGGCGCTGTTGCGGTCATCGGCACTCAATACCTCGATCGGCATGCCGTTGACGCTGCCGCCGAAGTCCTCGACCGCCATCTTGAGCGCATCGAGGCCGCCCGGTCCTGCCAGGTCACGATAGGTGCCCGACATGTCGGCCAGATAGCCGATCTTGATCACGCCGTCGCTGATATCGGCCTGCGCGATTCCCGCCGACAACAGTGACCCCATCATGAGCGCGGACAGCGGCAACAGGCGCCGGCGAGTGGCCGCCGTGATGCGGCGTGACAACGGTGATGCGACAGGAGTGGTGTTGCATGAAACGGTGGCGTTGGATGTAGCAGTGGCGTTGGATGAAGCGGTGGCGTGCATGACATCTCCAGACCGGTTTCCCGGCAATATTGTGATTGTTGTGGCGAGACGTACGGACTTCAGATGGACGAGTGCAAAGGCCGTGCATGGCGGCCAGCCCTGTGCAGCTCAGCCCGAGCGGGAGCTCAGACCCCCAGTACCTTGTGCAGATATTCGTGGCGGGCCGGCAATTCGGCCGCGCTGATCTCTTCCAGAATGGTGCCGTGCTCCATCAGGTAATGACGGTCGGCCAGCGGTGCGGCAAAGCGGAAGTTCTGCTCCACCAGCACGATGGTCATGCCGCGCGCCTTCAGCATCATCAGCACTTCGGCCAGCTTCTGGTTGATGACCGGCGCCAGACCCTCGGTGATCTCATCCAGCAGCAGCAGGTCCGCCCCGGTGCGCAGGATGCGCGCCAACGCCAGCATCTGCTGCTCGCCACCGGAGAGGCGCGTGCCCTGACTGGTGCGCCGCTCATGCAGATTGGGGAACAGCGCATAGAGCTCATCCAGCGACATGCCCTGGCCCTGGCTCTGGCTCTGGCTCTGGTCATGTCCTGTGCTCCTGACCAGCGGTGGCAGCAGCAGATTCTCCTCGACGCTCAGGCTGGCGAAGATGCCACGCTCCTCGGGGCAGAAGCCGACACCGAGATGGGCGATGCGATGCGGCGCCAGCCCCATGCTGTCCTGCCCCTTGATGAGAATCTCTCCGCTGCGCCGGCCGACCATGTTCATGATCGCGCGCAGCGTGCTGCTGCGACCGGCCCCGTTGCGCCCCAGCAAGGTCACCAGTTCGCCGCGCCGCACCGTCATGTTGACGCCATGCAGCACATGGGACTCGCCATACCAGGCGTTCAGCTCGCGCAGGCAGAGCTGCTCTTCCCCCAGCGGCGAGTCGGCCGTCGAGGCTTGCCTGTCCGTCGCCTGCTCCATAACCACCGTCATGAAACCTCCTTGTGCTCATCCGCCGTGGACTCGGGCGCTTCACTGCCCAGATACGCTTCACGCACCTCGGGGTTGGCCGACACGCTGGCGTAATCGCCTTCCGCCAGCACCCGGCCGCGCGCCAGCACGCTGATGCGATCGCACAGACGGCTGACCACGCTCAGATTGTGCTCGACCATCAGCACCGTACGGCCCCGCGCCGCGACACGAATCAGCTCGACCACGCGGTCCACATCCTCGGCGCCCATGCCCTGGGTCGGCTCGTCCAGCAGCATCACCGTGGGCTCAAGCGCCAGCGTGGTCGCCAGCTCCAGCGCGCGCTTGCGGCCATAGGGCAGACTGGCGGTCACACGGTGGGCGTCATCGCGCAGCCCTACCTGCTCCAGCAGATGCAGCGCCTGCTCGTTCAGGCTGTCGAGGCTGCGTTCCGGCTTCCAGAAATGAAACGAGGTGCCCTGGGGGCGTTGCAGGGCGACCCGCACGTTCTCGAGCACCGTTATCTGGGAAAACACCGCCGATATCTGGAAGGAGCGCACCAACCCCAGGCGCGCGATCTCATGCGACTTCATGCGAGTGATGGATTTGCCGCGATAGAGAATCTCGCCGCGGGTGGCCGGTAGAAAGCGCGTCAGCAGATTGAAGACTGTCGTCTTGCCGGCGCCATTGGGGCCGATCAGGGCATGGATATGCCCTTCCTGCACCTGGAGATTGACGTCATCGACGGCCGTGAAACCTCGAAAGTCCTTGCTCAAGCCACGCGTCTCGAGAATCGGGGCCGTCGCTGATGCGCCCCCGCTGGCACGCGGCCCCTGAATGGGCGGTGATGGCATGTCAGTACTCCGTCCTGACCGGCAAGCCGGTGGTCTGTGTCTTCCAAGAGACATGAGGGCAGTTCGTCAGCGCGGATGCCCGCAACATCGCGGCTCGTCATCGACACGCAGCATCAACAGGCGCTATCCACAGGCCCTTGATATGCGCCATCGTTGCGAACGGCGCAACTGACGTTAACGTAAACTAGAATAGCGAGAGGCGCGCTGCCAGCGGCAAGCGCGCTCACTCGACCAATAGCCGATATATCAGCGACTTCTTTACAACGCAGCCCTCCCGAGACATCTCGAGGCCGGCAGACTCCCCCACCAGCCAAAGCCGAACCGTCGAGATGAGCGCAATTCCCGCCATAAAAAAGACGCCTGTCCGTCGCGGAATACCGCGCCGAAGAGGCGTCAACGAGGGTTGCCGAGATCATGACCTCTGGCCGGAGATCATGTACCTGACAAGAGACAACGGGTTTGGCCGGAGGCGGCTGGCCTCCGGCGGAAAGTCATGGCAGTTCGACTCAGGCTCACATTACACAGGTTCACATCGCGCGGGTTAAATTCACGCAGACTCAATTCAGTCAGACTCAATCCAGTCCAGGTCACGGAACCTGTCAGTGACTACTGGGCGCATCAGCATTCGATGGCGTTGACCGCGAGACCGCCCTTGGAGGTCTCCTTGTACTTGTCCTGCATGTCGCGGCCGGTGTCACGCATGGTGCGGATCGCCTTGTCCAGCGAGACGAAGTGATCGCCATCGCCGCACATCGCCATCTGGGCGGCATTGATCGCCTTGACCGAGGCAATCGCATTGCGCTCGATGCAGGGAATCTGCACCAGGCCGCCGATCGGGTCACAGGTCAGTCCCAGATTGTGTTCGAGACCGATTTCCGCCGCGTTCTCGACCTGCTCCGGCGTCGCGCCCATCAGCTCGGCAAGCCCGGCGGCCGCCATGGCGCAGGCAGAACCCACCTCGCCCTGACAGCCGACTTCCGCGCCGGAGATGGAGGCGTTCTTCTTGCACAGGATGCCCACCGAGGCTGCCGTGAGCAGGAAGTCGACCACGTCCTCCTCGCGAGCATCTTCCTGGAATTTCATGTAATAGCTGAGCACCGCCGGAATGATGCCGGCCGCGCCATTGGTCGGCGCCGTCACCATGCGACCACCGGCCGCGTTCTCTTCATTGACCGCCAGCGCGAACAGGTTGACCCAGTCCATCGCCGAGAAGGTCGAGGTGATGATCGACTTGCTGGATTCCACATCCAGCAGACGCGCATGCAGTCGCTTGGCACGGCGCTTTACGTTGAGCCCGCCGGGCAGCACGCCTTCGTGCGTCAGGCCGTTGTCGATGCACTCGTTCATCACTTCCCAGATGCGCCATAGCCCACGACGCACCTGGGTCTCACTGCGCAGCGCACATTCGTTGGCCATCATCAGCTCGCTGATGCGCATCTTGTGCATGCGACACAGCGCCAGCAGCTCATCGGCGGTGTTGAATTCATACGGCAGACGCAGGCTTTCGTCTTCCAGCAGCGGGTCACGCGCAGCCTCGACTTCGTCGACCACGAAACCGCCGCCCACCGAGTAATAGACATTGCGATACAGCTCATCGCGATGGCCGTAGGCGATCAGACGCATGGCATTGGGGTGATACGGCAGCGGCGCATCGTGCCACTGCATGTCACGTACCCACACGAAGGGCACCGCGATGCGGTTGTCGAGCAGCAGTGTCTGGGACTCCAGCAGCTCTTCGATGCAGGGGTCGATGATCGCAGGGTCGATCGTTTCCGGCAGCTCGCCCATCAGACCGAGAATGGTCGCCTTGTCGGTGCCGTGGCCTACGCCAGTGGCAGACAGCGAACCATGCAACTGCACCTCGATTCGCGCCACGCGCTCCAGCTGGTCACGCGAGCGCAGGGTCTCGACGAACTGCGCGGCAGCACGCATCGGGCCGACGGTGTGCGAGCTGGAGGGGCCGACACCGACCTTGAAGAGATCAAATACACTGATGGACATGACAACACCTCATCTCGGAAACTCGCCGCGCCTGAGCGCCTGCCAGTGGATGAGGCAATGATGATGGATGGGGGCGGGACGCGACAAACCATAAAAATTGGTCGTGGGTTTAGCCTGACTAAACCCTATGCATCAAAAACGGCGTAAACTATGCTCTTCGCGCCACCTTGTGCCCTGATGCCTTTAGCTATCACCGCCATCTGCATCTGGCCATCGCGGCTTCTCCCTCACTATCTGCCTCCAGCGCTTGCATGAGACCCGCCCATGACGTCTTCTCTCGACAACACGCCTGGTACTGGCCCCGTCGTGCCGCCGACGGCGACCGGCACGCCCGCCACCACACCGAGCCTGCGCCACCTGAATGGTCAGACCCATGCCTGGCTGCAGGTATTCGCCTGCGCCGCACGTCATGGCTCCTTCACGCGTGCGGCGGAAGAACTGCACGTCACCACGGGCGCGGTGAGTCAGCAGATCAAGCAGCTGGAGGAGCGGCTGGGCTTCAAGCTGTTTCTGCGTCGTTCACGCGGACTCGAGCTGACAGGAGAAGGCGCTCGACTGGCGCGTGTCGTGGAGCAGTCCTATAGCGCGGTGGGACTGGAGGTCAAACGGCTGCGCAGCGGCTTGATGAGTGGTGTGCTCAGGTTGCGTTCGGTGCCGTCATTTCTCTCCAAATGGCTGGCGCCCCGGCTGCCGCGCCTACAGGCACGCTTTCCGGATATCGAGCTGCACGTGCGCGCCGAGGACAGTGACTCACCGCTGCGCGAGGGTGATTTCGAGCTGGCAGTCGACCTCAACGACGGCCACTACCCGGGCATGCAGGTCACCGACCTGATGGAGGAGGAGATCTTCCCCGTCTGCCATCCCGGCCTGATGCGCGGCCGCCCGCCGCTGCGCAGCGCAGAGGACCTCGCCTGGTATCCGCTGCTGCACGACATCACCGCCTGGCGCGGCAGTCACGACCACGCCGAGTGGGAATTCTATCTGGCCAGCATCGGCGCGCCCGAGATCAACGTTCAGCGTGGCTATACCTTCAACCGCAACCACCTGTCGATGGAGGCTGCCATCGCCGGCATGGGAGTCGCGATGGCAAGGCGCACGCTGATCACCGACGAGCTGTCGCGCGGCACGCTGATCGCGCCCTTCGCGCAGCGGGTACTGACCGGCAAGCGCTACGTCATCGTCCATCCCCACGGCACCCTGGATGATGGCCGCATCCAGGCCGTGCATGACTGGATCGTCGAGGAAGCCGAGCGGGATCGGTTACGTCAGAGCTGACGAACATTTCCGCTCGGCGCAACATCGATGCTGAAATGGAATCTCACAGTTTTCTTACCAGAATATTAACTGAGCACCTTTGCATCGTTATAATGAGCAGGCAAACAACACCCTCACCCTGACAGGCAGTCCATGGACTGTCCGGAGAGTCCCTTGTCTCGCCTGACTTCGCATACCCAGCACCATAACGCTGTTCCGCTCCCCATCAGCGCCGAACAGCCGCTGTATGGGCGCAAGCCCACTTCGCTCTTCATGCAAGCCTGCCTGCGCCTGGCCATCTATGCGCCGCTGGTGGCCGCGATGATGTCGCTGGTCATGCATGATGCCCACCACTTCGGTGATGTCGGCTTCAGCGAAGCCAGCTGGACAGAACACATGCAGAGCACTCTGTTGGCCTTGAGCGCAGCCACCATGTGGCTGGTGCATTCACGCCTGCCGGACCTGCGCACCATCAGCCTGCTGCTGTTCGGTCTGTTCGCGGCGTCCCTGATCCGTGAACAGGACGCCCTGCTCGACGGCATGATCGGCGATGGCAGCTGGCAGTTCCTGGTCAGCGTGGTCGCGATCCCGGTCATCATCGGCGTATGGCGCAACCGCAACCGCTTCATTGCCGAGTTCGAGCACTTCGGACGCAGCTTCGCGTTCGGCCTGTTCGGCGCCGGCTTCCTGGCGACCTACGTCTTCTCACGCCTCTACGGTCGCTCGGAATTCTGGGAAACCCTGATGGGGGACTCCTACCTGCGTTCGGTCAAGAATGCCGCCGAGGAAGTCACCGAACTGTTCGGCTACACCCTGATGGCCATCGCCGTGATCGAGATCGTGCTGCTGGCGATCCGCATGGGCCGCCAGCGCCGCGCCCTGCTGCGTGAGCTCAACGCCAACGACTGAGCCCGGCAGCAAAACCCTCTTGCCGAGCTGCGCGCATGACCTGTCGCACGACCGTCACTTCGCCCTGCCCCATGAAACAACGCGAAGTGACGTGACATGAAGCACAGCGTGAAGCGCAAGAGACAGACAGACCCGTGACTCTCCCAAAAGCCGCTGCTCACCTGAGCCGCGGCTTTTTTTCGTTTCTACTCTCAACAGGCTCTGCTCAACAGTCTCTGCTCAACAGTCTCTGCTCGACAGTCTTCTCTCGACAGGCTGCGCTAGACAGGCGTCTCTCGATAGCCATTGCGCGAGGTACTGACGGAAAACGGCTGGACATCAAATGAGAATGATTATATTTTACTAAGCAGTGGATACAATTCAACTATCGCCACTGCCACAGGAAAGCACCGACAGGATCTTGACCGTGTCATGCCCTCATTCTCAAGGAGCCTCACATGCGCTGGTTCAGTAGCTACCGCTTGCACGGTCATAGTCTTGCCCCCAGTCTCCCGCAGCACAGCCTCATCATCAGCATGCGCTGGCCCAGTCGCTGGCGATTGACGCCCGGCGCCACCGTCGTGGTGGAACATCCCAGGCTGGGCCAGCTGGTCAAGCGCCTGCATCGCATCGACGACAACGGCCGCCTGTGGCTACGCGGCGAGCATCCCGACGGCTTGAGCAGCGAGCAGATGGGGCCGGTCTCCCGTCAATGCATCAAGGGCCGTGTCGTCTTCAGCGTGGCGGCAACGCCTTCGTCTCACCAGTTGCGCCACGGCGCCTGATAGCCCCCAGGGCACATCACGCAGACCTTTAACGACGCAGTTCGAAGGTGGCAAGGTCCGTAAAGAAAAGCCTGAAGGCGACACAGCCCGTAGAGAAAGACCCGCAACGTAAAGCCCACAAACGACAACGCCCGCCTCCCATTCGCATGGGGGCGGGCGTTGTCTTGTCAGCGGGGCCAGCAGTTCAGGTGTGGCCCCGAGCGCTTCAGATCACTCTTCCATGAAGGAACGCAGTGACTCGGAGCGTGACGGGTGACGCAGCTTGCGCAGCGCCTTCGCTTCGATCTGACGGATACGCTCACGGGTGACATCGAACTGCTTGCCGACTTCCTCGAGGGTATGGTCGGTGTTCATGTCGATACCGAAGCGCATGCGCAGCACCTTGGCTTCACGTGCGGTCAGGCCGGACAGGATGCCACGGGTCGCTTCGATCAGACCTTCGCCGGTGGCGGAGTCGATCGGCGAGACCATGGTGCCGTCCTCGATGAAGTCACCCAGGTGCGAATCATCATCGTCACCGATCGGCGTCTCCATGGAGATGGGCTCCTTGGCGATCTTGAGTACGCGACGCACCTTGTCTTCCGGCATCTCGAGACGTTCGCCCAGCTCTTCCGGCGTCGGCTCGCGACCCATTTCCTGCAGCATCTGACGCGAGACACGGTTCAGCTTGTTGATGGTCTCGATCATGTGCACCGGAATACGGATGGTGCGCGCCTGGTCCGCGATGGAGCGAGTGATCGCCTGACGGATCCACCAGGTGGCGTAGGTCGAGAACTTGTAACCACGACGGTACTCGAACTTGTCCACGGCCTTCATCAGACCAATGTTGCCTTCCTGGATGAGATCCAGGAACTGCAGACCACGGTTGGTGTACTTCTTGGCGATGGAGATGACCAGACGCAGGTTGGCCTCGACCATTTCCTTCTTGGCACGACGCGCCTTGGCTTCACCGATCGACAGGCGACGGTTCACTTCCTTCAGCTCGCTGACCGGCAGCTGGACCATGTCCTGCTCGAAGGCGATCTTGCGCTGGGCACGCAGCACGTCGGCACGGAACGGCTCGAGCTTGTCGGCGTACTTCTTGCTGCCACCGATGAAGCTGTCGAACCAGTCCATGTCGGACTCGTGGCCCGGGAAGGCCTTGATGAAGCTCTTGCGAGGCACCTTGCCGCGCTTGACGAAGATCTGCAGGATGACCTTTTCCTGCTCGCGCACCTGCTCGACGGACACGCGAACCTGACCGACCAGACGCTCGAAGTGCTTGGGCACCAGCTTGATCGGCGAGAACAGCTCGGCAAGACGATCCTGTTCGGCTTTCGCCTCGGCAGAGCCGGAACCGTACTTCTCGATGGCGGCCTTGGTCGCCTCGTTCTGCTCACGGATCTGCTCGAAGCGGACGCGGGCCAGCTCGGGGTCCGGGCCACCTTCAGAGGCGGAATCGTCGTCTTCGTCTTCGTCGCCTTCGGACTCTTCGCCCTCGGGAATCTCTTCGACTTCCTCGACTTCGACTTCGGCGACACCCGGCACGCCTTCGTCAGGGTCGATGAAACCGGAGAAGAGATCGGACAGACGTCCGCCGTCTTCGCCCAGAGTGCCGTCATAGGCTTCCAGGATGGAGTCGACTGCCCCCGGCAAGAATGCCAGCGACGACATCACCTCACGCGTGCCCTCCTCGATCCGCTTGGCGATCTTGATTTCGCCTTCACGGGTCAGAAGTTCCACGGTGCCCATCTCACGCATGTACATGCGGACGGGGTCGGTGGTGCGCCCCACATCGCTTTCCACCGCGGCGAGGGCGGCAACGGCCTCTTCGGCGGCAGACTCGTCAGTGGAGGAATCAGACATCATCAAGGTATCGGCATCGGGCGCTTCTTCCGCGACCTTGATGCCCATATCGTTGATCATGCTGATGATGTCTTCCACCTGTTCGGGATCAGCGATATCCTCGGGCAGGTGATCGTTGACCTCGGCATAGGTCAGGTAACCCTGTTCCTTGCCGCGCGCGATCAACTCCTTGAGACGCGACTGCTGCTGCGCATTACCAGCCATAGAACCCCTATCTCGACGAAGAAGAATGAAGCACCTGGACGCGACGCGGCTCAGCGAGTGAGCATGGCGCCGGTATAGGGACGAAGAGAGCATCAAGCGCACCAGTATAGCGTGCCATCAGGAGATGCTGCCAGCGGCGTATTTGCCGGACCATCCAGGTGTGTTAGCGTTATCGGTTACGTTGCGGCAGTCCGCATCGGGAGCTACCTCATTAAATAGTGGGCATGAGTGCGTCTTTCAAGGCCATGGGGCGTATTTTCCTGCGCCATCGCCTCAGCTCTCACGGCATTTCCACCATTGTCGGCCTTCCTGGCACCGAGACTGCGTCAGCGCCGTGTTGCCAGCTCCATCAGCAGGGCCATCAGCCGCTGCTTCTCTTCTGCCGACAACTTCTCGCCACGCTTTTCCTTGGCCAGCAAGGCCTGATATTCCGCTTCCGGCGTGGTGCGCGCCTGCTGATGCTGGCAATGCTCCACCAGCCCCTTCAGCTCTTCGCTGCGCACGTCACGCGGAATCAGCAATTCGCGGGCTGCCAGCTGCTCAAGCCTCGGCCCCTGTGCGGTGCCGAGGAAGTGCGCCAACAGCACCTGTGGCGAACGATACTGCCCCGCCTTCAAGAGACGCACCACGTCGTTCAACAGCTGCGCATCCTCGCTGTCGGCCGGCTCGCCCGCGCCTTCGATCCACTCATTGGAGTCAGGCAGCTCGGCGACCAGCTGCGGCTCGTGCACCAGAAGATGCAACAGGCGCGTCAGCATGCTGACCGAGGTGCGCTTCTGAGACCTGGCCGGCGTCGCGCGCGCGGCTTGAGCGCCCTGGCCCGCAGGCATCTCGCCATGCGACTGCCAGTCATCCGGCTGCCAGCCATCGGGCTCGCTGTCGCCGAAGCCGGCATCTGCCATCGCCTCCAGCGACGACCACTCATCCTGCGCGTCACTCAGCGTCGCGCCGTCCTGAGGACTGGCAGCGGGCGTTGAACGCGGTGCCGAATGTGTCGCGCCGGGCTGACGTTGCTGCTGTTGCGAACGCTGCGGTTGCTGAGGGTGCTGACGTAGTTGCTGGTGCTGACGCAGCCGTGCCTGCTGGGCTTCACGCGCCGCGGCGCGCTCCACCAGCATGGCGTCCAGCCGCTCACGCTCCAGACCACTGCGCCGCTCAAGCTCCTTGAGCAGCAGCGAGCGCAGCACCCCTTCGGGCACGCGCGAGATCCACTCCAGCGCTTGGGTCACGAACCGCTCGAGCTGCTCCATGCGCTTGAGGTCGCGTCCTTCCGCGGCCTGCTCGAACAGGAACTCGGAGAGCCCGGAGGCGCAGGTGACACGCTTCTCGAATGCCTCCTGACCCTCGCTGCGCACCAGGGAATCCGGGTCCTCGCCTTCCGGCAGGAACAGGAAGCGCGCCTGACGGCCATCGATCATGACCTCGAGCACGGTCTCCAGCGCGCGGCGCGCCGCCTGCCGACCGGCCTTGTCGCCGTCGAAGCAGAACACCACCTCATCGACCAGGCGATAGAGGCGCTTGAGGTGCTCCTCACTGGTCGCGGTGCCCAGGGTCGCGCAGGCATTGCGAATGCCGTACTGCGCCAGTGCCACCACGTCCATGTAGCCTTCGACGATCAGCATGCGTTCCAGCTTGCGATTCGCCTCACGGGCTTCAAACAGACCGTAGAGCTCGCGTCCCTTGTGGAAGACGGGAGTCTCGGGAGAATTCAGGTATTTGGGCTTGGCGTCGCCCATCACGCGACCGCCGAAGGCGATGGTGCGGCCTTTCCAGTCACGGATCGGGAACATCACGCGATCGCGGAAGCGGTCATAGCGGCGACCGCTTTCCTCGTGATGGATCAGCAGACCGTATTCGATCTGCACATCCTCGCTGACACCCAGCTTGCTCAGGTGATGCTTGAGGTGCTCCCAGCCTTCCGGCGCGAAGCCGATGCCGAAATCACGCATGACCTCACGCGACAGACCACGGCCTTCCAGATACTCACGTGCCGGCTGCGCGGCCGGCTCCGTCAGGCGCTGACGATAGAAGTCCGCGGCCGCCTCGAGCAGATTGACGCCCTCTTCGCGGGCCTGCTCACGACGCTGGCGCTCACGGCGCTCATGCGGACTCTGGTTGCCGCCTTCGCGCGGCACTTCAAGCGCCAGCCGCGAGGCCAACTGTTCGACGGCCTCAGGGAACGGCAGGCGATCGAACTCCATCAGGAACTTGAGGGCACTGCCGCTCGCCCCGCACCCGAAGCAGTGATAGAACTGCTTGTCCGGGATGACGTTGAACGAGGGAGAGTTTTCCTGATGGAACGGGCAGAGGCCGACATAGCTCTTGCCGGCCTTCTTCAGCTGGACGCGCTCACCCACCACCTCGACCACGTCGGTGCGGGCCAGCAGATCGTCAATGAAGCCTTGGGGGATGAGACCAGCCATGATTCGCCAGAAGTCGTGGAAAAACGGACTGACCGCAAGATAGTGTCGGCTCAGCAAAGTGAGCGGCTACCTTCAGGTCAGGCCATTCCTCGAGTTAGCGACATGCGCCAGGCAACGGCACACGGCTCGAGAACAAACGGACCACTAGAGACAAAAACAAGCGGCCACCGTGAGGCAGCCGCTTGGTGTCCTTCCAGAGAGCAGACTATCACTCCCCAAAAGTACGGATCAGTAGAGACGCTCGAAACGCTTGCGCTCACGCTGAACCTTCTTGGCGTGGCGCTTTACAGCGGCCGCCTGCTGACGCTTGCGAACAGCTGTCGGCTTCTCGTAGTGCTCACGACGACGCACTTCGGAAAGAACACCGGCTTTTTCGCAGGAGCGCTTGAAACGGCGCAGGGCGACGTCGAACGGCTCGTTGTCACGTACTTTAACTGAAGGCATTAAACACTCACCTACCTTGAGATCATGAGTTCGGTTTGAACGCACATCCGGTGCAGCCACTCCTCAGGAGCCACCAGCCAGCGACGGTAAACCGCCACCTGCAGGTCGATCCAGCATCAATCAGTCGCCTGCGACACCACCGGTGAGGGTAGCCGTCGCTGGCTGGAATCATGATTCGGGGAGCTTTTGCGGGGTGGTCGGATGCACGACCCAGTCTTGCAGAGTGCCATATTCTAGACACCCGCCCCCGGCTTTGCAAACGCGGAAACCGGAAATCCTCTCTGCCTCAACGCCAGCTGGCGCGACACCCGTGCTCACAGCCAGTAGAATGTCGCGCATTCACGGCACACACGCCTCTCGGGCTCGCTCAGGCAGCCTCGCTGGCCGTGCCGCCCTCTACTTCTGATATTTCCTGAGAGTCAGCCATGCGTGTGCTCGGCATCGAGACTTCCTGCGACGAGACCGGCGTCGCCATCTACGACACGGACCAGGGCCTGCTTGCAGATGCCCTCTACAGCCAGATCGCCATGCACGCCGAGTTCGGCGGCGTGGTGCCGGAACTGGCGTCGCGTGATCACACTCGCAAGCTGCTGCCGCTGATCCAGCAGGTGATGGATGAGGCGCAGCTGAAGGCCGCTGACATCGATGCCATCACCTATACCGCAGGCCCGGGCCTGGTCGGCGCACTGATGGTCGGCGCGTCCACCGCACACGGGCTTGCCAAGGCATGGGGAGTGCCGGTGCTCGGCGTCCACCACATGGAAGGCCACCTGCTGGCGCCAATGCTGGAAGACGATGCACCGGAATTCCCCTTCGTGGCGCTGCTGGTCTCCGGCGGACACACCCAGCTGGTCGCGGTGCGCGGACTGGGCGAATACGAGCTGCTCGGCGAGTCCGTGGATGACGCCGCCGGCGAAGCCTTCGACAAGGCCGCCAAGATGCTGGAACTGCCCTACCCCGGTGGCCCGCAGGTCGCGAAGCTGGCCGAACAGGGCGACCCCAAACGCTATCGCTTCCCGCGCCCGATGACGGACCGCCCGGGCCTCGACTTCAGCTTCTCCGGCCTCAAGACCCACACCATGGTCACGCTCAAGAAGGCCAAGGCTGCGGACGACCTGGATGAGCAGCACTGCGCCGATATCGCACGCGCCTTCGAGGAAGCCGTGGTCGACACCCTGGTCATCAAGTGTCGTCGCGCGCTGGACCAGACCGGTCTCAAACGCCTGGTCGTCGCCGGCGGCGTGAGTGCCAACACCCGTCTGCGTGAGCGTCTGAGCCATGAGCTGACCAAGCGCAATGCCCGCGCCTACTACCCGCGTGGCCGCTTCTGCACCGACAACGGCGCGATGATCGCCTACGTGGGCGCGCAGCGCCTGAATGCCGGCGAGCAGGACACCGGCCCGATGAAGGCCGTGCCGCGCTGGCCGCTGGACAGCCTGGCGGCCCCGAGCACAGCGCAGGACTGAGCCCTGCCAGACGCCAGTACCCTGCCCCTCAACAACAACGCCCTGCCGATTCTCATCGGCAGGGCGTTGTTGTTGAGGGGCAGGTCACACTCACCGCCGGACACTGACACCGGCAACGTGGCGCCTGATGGTGTCAGACCGAGACATCAGAGAGCAGTGTCAGACCGTGGCATCGGCGCGAGAGATCATGCGGCAACGCCAGCTGAAGTCCACCGGCCATAGCGGCTGTTGTTCGGCGCGCCCGGCGGCCACGAACGCCTTCCAAAGCGAAGCGTAATCCTCTCCGGAGACGGGGTGGCGCTCTTCGCCGAACGACTCGGCCAGCGGCAGCAGCACGAAGGCATTGCGATCGACCTCATCGCGCGGCAGCATCACGCCATCGACCTCCCCGGTCAGGGTACCGACGGTCAGCAGGTCCAGATCCAGGGTGCGTGGACTGAACTTGGCGCTGTTCTTGAGGCGACCATTGGCCAGCTCGAGCTGCTTGCACCAAGCCTGCAATTCGCCGACGCTCCAGTCACTCTCGAAACCTGCGACCAGGTTGAGGAAGTTGCGCCCGTCGACGAAGCCCACCGGCTCGCTCTCGTAGACGGAGGACAGCGTCAGGTTGCCGAAGGTCGCCTCCAGCGCATCCAGGCAGACCCGCACATGATGCTCGCGCTCGATATTGCTACCGATGGAGATCAGTACCAGACTCATGCCGGCGCATCCGAGACGGTCTCGAGGCTGCCGCGCACGATGCGCACGCCAACGGCGGCGGCTTCCGGCACGGCGCCCGGCTTGCGCACCGTCATGGTCAGCCAGGGAATGCCGAACTCTTCACGCAGCAGCGCTGCCAGGCGCTCGGCGAAGGTTTCCACCAGCTCGAAGTGGCTCTCTTCGGCGAAGGTCTGGATGCGCGCACTGATGGCGGCGTAGTCCAGGGTGTGCGTCAGGTCATCGTCGGCAGCTGCGGCACGAATATCCGTGGCCATTTCCAGATCCATCACCAGACGCTGGCGAATGGTACGCTCCCAGTCATAGACCCCAATCACGGTTTCCACGGCCAGAGCCTCGATCAGCACACGATCCACGGCGTTACCTCTATGCTTGTCGAATGAACGAATAAAAACGACGCCCAAGGCCCCGCCATCATGCGACTGATTCTACTGCACCCGGCCCCTGCTTGGCCAAGCTGCCTGCCCCTCTCTCCCTGCCTGTGTGCGACACCTCGGGCACGCAACGAGTCGACATCATGCTGACAGGCCTGATCGAGTGGGCCGCGCAACTAGCCAGCTGGCAACAGTTGAGCCTGCTGATGGCCGTGGCCTATGCCAGCGGTTCGGTGCTGGGCGCGGTGTGGATCTGTCAGCGACTGGGGCTGGCCGACCCACGCCTGGCGGGGTCCTTCAACCCGGGCTTCTCCAATGTGCTGCGATTGCATGGCGCGCTGCCCGCCGCTCTGGTGCTGGTCTTCGATGCTACCAAGGGCATGCCGGCACTCTGGCTGGGGCTGGCGCTCTCGCTGCCGCCCTGGGCACTGGGGTTGATCGGACTGGCCGTGCTGATCGGCCACAGCCTGCCGCTGTGGCACCGCGGCCATCGCGGCGGCAAGGCCGTGGCCGCTGCCTTTGGCGTGCTGCTGATGCTGGCGCCGGGCGTCGCCTTGAGCTGCGCCGCGCTGTGGGTCGGGCTGGCCTGGCGACTGCGCACGGCGGCCATCGCCTCGCTGGTGGCCGGCCTGGCGGCACCCCTGTTCAGCCTGTGGCTGGCGCCGCAGATGAGCGGCGTGATTCTGGTCTTCGCCAGCCTGATCGTGATTCGTCATGCGCTGAATCTGCGCCGCCTGAGCGATGGCAGCGAGCCGCGCCTGTAAGCATGTTTTGCTCACACGCTGCGCTCCGCTCATGGAAACACGCTCTGCCCATAAACAGCACGCTCCGCCTCACAAAACCCTTCCTGATGCCACGACGCAAAAGCCCCGGCGCAGGACCGGGGCTTTCGGGGTCATATACTCGGATCATTTGCTCAGAGCAGGTGCTCAGGCCAGGTGCTCAGCAGCGGGCAGGTGATCAGTGACTGTGTCCGCAGCCGCAATGAGGCGCGTGCACTTCCGGCATGGCCTGCCATTCGCTCAGCGCCTGCTCGATGGCCTGCTGGCGCTGCTCGCTGAGCGCACGCCCGATCTCCGCCCCTTTCAGGCCCTGTTCGACCAGAGACTGCGGCGACACCGCCGTCGCGGCTTGCCAGACGGCATTGCCCAACCGTGCCAGCCCCTTGTCCTCGACCGCCAGCAGGGCCACCAGCACCGACTGGCGCTCGCCACGCCGCCAGGCATCGACACCATCCAGCCAGGCCTTGAGGTCTGCTGCGCTCACGCCACCTTCCCGCCGCGAGGCCTCGTTCAATTCCCGGCACAGACGCGCCTGCTGGGCGGCGTCACGCACGGCGCTGGGCAGGCGCAAGTCCTGCGCCAGGGCATCGATCTCGTCGCGTGACAGGTGCTCCACCAGGCGCGCCATACGCCAGCAGACCATCTCCGCCTCATCGACCAGCTGACGCGGCAGGCGGTCCAGACGCGCCAGTGCCGCTGCGAGCTGCTCGGCATCGCGGGTCAGCGGCGGCATCAGCACCGCCAGTGCCCCCAGCTCATCGAGCAGCTGGAAGTAGGCTTCGGGACTGGCCTCGCCCAGCGCCTTCTCGGTCTCCTTCCAGACCCGCTCGGCCACCAGATGCGAGACCTCGCCGCTCTCGACCATGGCAACCATCATCTGCCGTGTCTCCTCCGCGACCGTGAAGCCGAGCCCCTGATAGCGCGCCAGAAAGCGTGCCACGCGCAATACGCGCAGCGGGTCTTCGCTGAAGGCGCTCGAGACATGACGCAACACGCGCGCCTCGAGATCCGCCAGGCCACCGTAGGGGTCGATCACCTCGCCCTGCCCCGGCGTGCTGTCGAGCGGCTCGGCCATGGCATTGATGGTCAGGTCGCGACGAATGAGGTCCTCTTCCAGCGTCACATCGGGGCTGGCATGCACGCTGAAGCCGACATACCCGTGGCCGGACTTGCGCTCGGTACGCGCCAGCGCGTACTCCTCCTGGGTCTGCGGATGCAGGAAGACCGGGAAGTCCCGCCCGACCGGCCGGAAGCCACGCGCCTGCATGTCTTCCACCGTCGCGCCCACCACCACGAAGTCACACTCGTGCCACGGCCAACCCAGGCGCGCATCACGCACCGCGCCGCCCACGCGATAGACCTCAAGCCCGCTCAACAGGCGGTCACGCGAATCGGTCAGTGAAGAAGGCGTCGTCTGAGTCATGCGAATGTCCTTGCCCTGCGGCACGAGATACAAAGCTGAATGAGGAAAGCGAGGAAGTAAGGCCAGTGATGGCAGTCACGTGCAGGCGGCGTCAGCTACCGCTCTCGACGTCATCGCCATGCGTCAGTTGGTACTGGGTAAAGCCACCATCGAGGGAATAGACCTTCTCGAAGCCCTGCCCCGCCAGCCAGGCGGCGGCCTGCTGACTGGAATGGCCGTGATAGCAGACCACCACCAGCGGCTTGTCGCGCGGGGTGTCTTCCAGGATGGCAGCGGCACTGGCGTTGTCCAGATGACGGCTGCCCGGGATACGCCCCTGCGTGAAGCTGAGCGGATCGCGGATATCGAGTACCACGAGCGACGGGTCGCGTTGGCGCCAGTCACTGAGGGTTGCGAGATCAAGATGTTCGAAACTCATGCGGACTCCGCTTGTTGAGTAAGGGAAAGGCATTCGCCAGCGACGGCAGACCTGCTGTCACTGGCGACGGGAGGGCGCTCAGCGCGAGGTCAGCGCCGGCTCGAAGACGCGCTCTTCCGTCTCGAGATTGAGCGCCGTCAGGCCACCGCCCCACACGCAGCCGGTGTCCAGCGCCTCGACATCCTGACGCGCCGCCGGCGTCTCGCCTTCCAGAGCAGCCCAGTGACCGAACAGCAGGCGCGGCGAATCATCCCAGGCCCCTTCGGGACGCGGATACTGGAACCAGGGACGGCACCCCTCCGGCGCGCTGTCCAGTCCTTCCTTGGCCGCGAAATCCAGTCGGCCATCACTGTGCAGAAAGCGCATGCGCGTGAAGACATTGACGATGCAGCGCAGGCGCGGCGTGCCTTCGAGATCCTCCTGCCAGCGGTCCGGCGTATTGCCGTACATCTCGCCGAGAAAGCCTCGATAGTCGTCGCCCGCCAGCACGGCGTGCGCTTCGCGGGCATAACCGGCCGCCTGGTCCAGCGTCCAGCTCGGCAACACGCCGGCATGGCTCATCACCGTGCGGCGATTGCCGACCAGCGCATCCACCATCAGCGGCTGACGACGCAGCCAGTCCAGCAGCTCCTCACGGTCCGGCGCCTCGAGAATCGGCGTCAGCGTATCGGAGCGCTTGTGGCGGCTGAAGCCCTCAGCCACCGCCAGCAGGTGGAGGTCATGGTTGCCCAGCACCACCCGCGCATCATCGCCCAGCGACTTGACCAGACGCAGGCACTCCAGCGAGCCCGGCCCGCGATTGACCAGGTCTCCCGCCAGCCACAGCACATCGCGCCCCGGCGTGAAATCGAGGCGCTGCAACAGAAGTTCGAACTCTTGATGGCAGCCCTGCAAATCGCCAATCGCCCACTGCGTCATGCCCACTCCCTGACCGCCGTGGCGGCCTGACTTGCTGTCTTGAATACGAAACGCTGCGTCACGCGGCCACCCTAGTGAACCTGATGCGGACCGGCGAGACGGAACGGTGCGATGGCGACCTCGAAGGTGCGCGCATGGGTCGCGTCACAGAAGGTATAGGCCCCCTGCATCACGCCGACCGGCATGTCGAGCACGGCGCGCGAGGTATAGCGAAAGCTCTCGCCGGGCGCGATCAGCGGCTGCTTGCCGACCACGCCCTTGCCACGCACTTCCTGCTCATCGCCGCTGCCCTGGGTGATCTTCCAGTAGCGCGCCAGCAGCTGCACGGTCTCATCCGTCCCGTTGTGCACGGTGATGGTGTAGCGGAACACGTGTCGGTTCTCGCTCGGACGACTCTCGTCGGCGCAGTACTCGGGTACGGCGTCGATACGGATGTCCGCCACGCTACTCATGCGTCGTGGTCGCTGGCGTTGCGGGCGTCGCCCTTGGCATCGCTCTCGGCATCGAGGCGCTCGCCACTGTCACTATTCCCATCACTACCACTGGCACTGTCGGCTGCCGGCGCACCGTGGCCGGCATTGCTGCGTGGACGCTTCTTCGGTGCCTTGTCGGCCTTGTCCACCGTCATGCCCTGCTCACTGAGGTGGTTGCTGATCATCACCAGCTCAGCGACGGTCAGTGTCTGCGGACGACGCGAGGGATCGATGCCCAGCGCGGTCAGCTGGTCGGCATCGATGCGGCCCTTGAAGTTGTTGCGCAGCGTCTTGCGGCGCTGGGAGAAGGCTTCGCGCACGATGACGGCGAGCAGCTTCTCGTCCTTGGCCGGATGCGGCAATTCACGGTGCGGCACCAGACGCACGATGGCGGAATCCACCTTCGGCGCCGGGAAGAAGGCGCTCGGCGGCACCAGGAACAGATTTTCCACCGCGCAGTAATACTGGGTCATCACCGACAGGCGGCCCCAGTCGGTGCCACCCGGCTCGGCGGCCAGACGCTCGACGACTTCCTTCTGCAGCATGAAGTGCATGTCGGAGATTGCGCCGCGTGCTTCCAGCAGGTGGAAGATCAGCGGGGTGGAGATGTTGTACGGCAGGTTGCCGACCACGCGCAGTGCCGGGCCATCACCGACCAGCTCCGGGAAGTCGAAACGCAGGGCATCGCCTTCGTGGATCACGAAGTCCGGGTAGTTGAAGAACTGCACGCGCAGACCCGGGATGAGGTCACGGTCCAGCTCGATGACTTCCAGCTTGCCTGCCGCTTCCAGCAGCGGGCCGGTCAAGGCACCCTGCCCCGGGCCGATCTCGACCAGGCGCTCGCCTTCCGCGGGACGAATGGCATTCACGATGCGAGAGATGACGCCAAGGTCCTGCAGAAAGTTCTGACCGAAACGCTTGCGAGCACGATGCGCGGGGAAATGTTGGGACATGGGACTGACCTTCCTCCTGGGAATCCGTCGGGATTCCCGACAACAAGATGCCGCCATGGCCTGCAGGGACACAGGCAGACCGGGGCGGCGAGACCATCCTCGATGGTCGAATGACTGGGGTAGCGAGACGCCACGCGGTGGCGCACGCCTGACGTGCCGCCATGCGGTCACGCCCGAGTGATGCGGGGATTATCTCAGGCTCGCGCGGCGGCTGCCATCTCGATGGCGACACGCACGGCCTGCAACAGGCTGCCGACGTCGGCACGCCCGCTGCCGGCAAGGTCCAGCGCCGTGCCGTGATCCACGGAGGTACGCACGATCGGCAGGCCCAGCGTGATGTTGGCGGCTTCACCGAAGCCGGCATACTTGAGCACCGGCAGGCCCTGGTCGTGGTACATCGCCAGTACCGCATCCACGCCCTCCAGATGCCGCGGCGTGAACAGGGTATCGGCCGGCAGCGGGCCATCCAGCTGCATGCCGGTCGCGCGCAGGGCGTCGAGCGTCGGGGAGATCACCTCGATCTCCTCATGCCCCAGATGCCCGCCCTCGCCGGCATGCGGATTGAGCCCGCACACCGCGATGCGCGGCGCGGCACAGCCGAAGTAGCGCGTCAGGTCCTTGGCGAGGATCTTCATCACCCGCGTCAGGCCCTCGGGCGTGATGGCATCGGCCACCTCGCGCAGCGGCAGGTGCGTGGTGGCCAGCGCCACCCGCAGCCCGGGGCACGCCAGCATCATGACCACTTCCTCGACCCCGCAGACATCGCGCAGGTATTCGGTGTGGCCGGTGAAGCCCGCATGCCCGGCCTCGATCACGGCGGCCTTGGACAGCGGCGCCGTCACCATCGCGCTGGCATGCCCCGCCTGGCAGGCGGCGATGGCGACATCCAGCATCGCCAGCACATGATCGCCATTGCGCGCATCGATCACGCCCGGCTCGCTGGGCACTGCCAGCGGCACCGGCCACACGGCCAGCTCACCATTGCGGGCCGGCGGCAGCGGGTCACCCGGCGCCAGCTCATGCACCACCAGCGGCAGTCTCAGCAGGCGGGCACGACTGACCAGCAAGGCGGGGTCCGCCACGGCGACCAGCTGCGCGGGGAACGCTTCCGCCTGACCGGCCAGCATGACCAGAAGTTCCGGGCCGATACCCGCCGGCTCACCGGCGGTCAGGGCGATGATGTCGGGCGCAATCTCTTCGCGACGATTCATGACGGTGTCTCGCTGCTCCACTCGGACTTACTGCTCATCGAGACGGTTGTCGACATAGGCCTCGGCACGCACCTGCTGCTGCCAGGCTTCGAGCTCATCATTGAGCTTGCGCTGGAACAGGGTCTTGCGCACCTTGTCACGCTGGCTGGAGTTGGTCACATCCTGCTGGCGACGCTCCTCGACTTCGATGATGTGGTAGCCGAAGCGGCTCTTGACCGGCTGGCTGATCTCGCCCACGTCCAGACCATTCATGGCTGTCTCGAAGGAGGAGACCGTCTGGCCCGGGCTGACCCAGCCCAGCTCGCCGCCCTTGAGAGAGCTGCCCTTGTCGTCGCTGAATTCCTGAGCCAGCGCGGCGAAATCCTCGCCTCCCAGCAGACGGCGGCGAATGGACTCGGCACGCTCAAGCGCCTGCTGATCGCTGAGGTTCGGGTTGGGCTGGATCAGGATGTGGCGTGCGCGCGTCTGGGAGATCAACGCCTTGCCCGCGCCACGCTTCTCGATCAGCTTGACGAGGTGATAACCGCTGGCACTGCGCAGCGGCTCGGAGACCTGACCGGCCTGCATGTTCGGAATGACATCGGCGAACACCGTCGGCAGCTCACCGCCGGAACGCCAGCCGAGATCACCGCCGCTCAGTGCCTGACTGCCGGCGGATTCGGCGGCAGCCAGCTGGGCGAAATCGGTGCCCTGCTCGATCTGCTGACGCAGGCTGTCGGCCTTGGCGCGCGCGGCCTTGACCTGATCCGGCGTCGGCTCCTGGGGCAGTGCCACCAGCAGGTGGGCCAGATGGTACTGGACGTCGCTGCCGACATTCTGCTGGTTGAGATAGCGGTCTATCTCACGATCGGATATCCGCACCCGGCTGGCGACGCTGCGCTGCTGGATCTGCTGCACCAGCAGCTCACGACGCACCTGATCGCGCACCTGGGCCAGTGACATGCCATCCTGCTCGAGCTTGTCCGCGAAGGCTTCCAGGCTCATGCCGTTGTCCTTGGCGATGCCGCGCAGGGTGGCGTTGAGCTGGGTGTCATCGATGCTGAGATTGGCCTGCTCCGCCAGCTGCAGCTGAATCTGCTCGTTGACCATACGATCAAGAACCTGACGCTCCAGCACGTCGCGCGGCGGCAGGTTGATGCCACGGCTCTGCAACTGCTGACTCGCCTGGGTGACGCGCTGCTCCATGTCGCTTTGCATGATGGCGTCCTTGTTGACCACGGCAACCACGCGGTCGAGCAACTCGGCGGCACCGGCCGGCAGACTCGCCAGCACAAATGCCAGCCCCAGCGGGGCAATCAGGGTCTTGCGCATCACATGTTCTCTCGGCGTAAAAATGTTGATGGCGCCACCCTGCGGCGGCGCCTTGGCGTCATTCACGGCCTGGCGCGGCGACTCAGAAGCCCGCGTTGCGATAGCCCGGTACGGCCTGTTCCAGGTAGCTGTCAGCACTCTGGCCAACGCCTCCCAAGCCCTTGAATTCAAAGGTCAGGAAGATGCCATTCTTCTCTTCGTCATCCGAGATGGTGTTGGCGGTGTCGTTGTCATCCTGCCATTCACGCCAGGTGACCTGCACGCCGTAGCAGCAATCGTTGTACTGCACGCCCAACACCTTCTCCAGTGAACGGGAATTGGTGCTGTCATACATGTAGCGGCCCAGCAGCGACCAGCTCTCGCTCATCGGCGTCGCGAAGGAGAAATCCCACTCGTTGCGGGTATAGCCCAGCACGTCATCCGCGTCCTCATCGTCGTAAGGCACGAAGCCTTCGATCTCACGATTGAAGCCAAAGTTCAGTACCGTGCCTTGTTCCGCGCGATAACGCAGCGAGGTCTGGGCACTTTCGGTCACGCCACGATCGAAATCCTGGAACACGGCCTGGGAGGCGGTCCACTGGTCGTTGAGCACCACATCGGCCTGGAAGACCACCGGCGAGCGGTCACGCGTCGCACGATAGTAGTCGGAGTAGCTGTCGAAGTCGGAGCGTGAGGTCTTGTCCGGATCACCGTCCATGTCGATGTTGCGGTCCGACAGGTAGCTCGACTGGCCGACACCCAGCTTGAGGCGTTCACGGCCGCTTTCACCGCTGATGAAGCGTGACGACACGCCGTAGGAGACCTTGTTGGTATCGCCGACGCGGTCACCCCCGCTGAAGCGGTACGGCGACCACAGCTGATTCCAGCTGAAGGCGTCTTCCGAGGTGTCGAAGTCGGGCAGATCGGACTGGTCGACCTCCGGCACGTAGGCGTAATAGAGGCGCGGCTCCAGTGTCTGGGTATAGCCGTCGCCGAACCATTCGGTCTCGCGATCGAAGATCAGGCCGCTGTCCAGTGACAGCACCGGGATGGTGGCGGACGGGCTGGTGCTGCGGTCGGTCTCGCGGTCACCGTAGTCCAGGCTGTATGACAGGCTGACCAGCTGCGCGCGCGGCTCGATGAAGCTCCAGCTCTGATCGCTGCGCCAGCCCAGCGCCGGCGCCAGACGCAGGCGCGAACCATTGGCGGCCTGGTCTTCGTCGATGTCGGTATCCGTCTCATCGACATCACGCCAGAAGTAGGTCGCGTTGGAATTCCACTCTTCGTAGAAGCCGTTGGACTGACTCCAGCGGCCATCCGCGGTCAGGCTCGGCAGACGGTAGAACGGCTTGTCATCGTTATCCAGCGGGTAGTCCATGCGCTGGTAGCCCTGCGCCTTGAACTGCAGGTCCCAGACATCGCCGTGGTAATCGAGCTGTGCCAGACGCTCGAGGCTATCGGTTTCCGTTTCCCCGAAATTGCGCCCGAAGTCGTCGAAATAATTGCCGTCGGAGGCGGCGCCGTACTTCAACTGGTAGTCGGTACGGGCATCATAGCGGCCAGCATGCTGGTAGTTGATGTACCAGCGGTCCTCGCCGATCAGATCTTCCTCGTCATCGTCGGGGTCGCTGCCGCCATCGTCATCGGCGAGCCAGGCACCCTCGATGCTGCCTTCCTCGCCACGCGGCAATAGATAGCGGAACTCGCCTTCCAGCATCTCGCCACGCTCGGAGATGTAACGCGGCGTGAGGGTGGCATCGTAATTGGGGGCCAGATTCAAGTAGATCGGCTGGGCGTAATCGAAGCCGCTGGAGCTGGTGTAGCTGAACTGCGGCCACAGCAGGCCCGTGTGGCGACGGTCATCGACCGGGAAGCGCACGTAGGGCCAGTAGAAGACCGGCACGCCGCCCATTTCCATGCGCGCATGCTTGGCCGTTCCCCAGCCGGAGTCCTGATCGATGGTGATGTCGCTGCCGACCAGACGCCACAGGCTGTTGCCCGGCTCGCAGGAGGTGAAGCTGGCATCCTTCAGGCGGTAGCGACCATCCTCGAGACGCGCCAGCTGCACTGCGTCGCCGCGCACGTGCTGCTCATGAAAGACGTAGTGACCGTTGTCGACGCTGGCCGCATCGCTGTTGAGCGAGACCCGCGCGTCGTCGCCGCGCAGCAGGACTCCGGGCTGGCGATAGGTGACAGGCCCCTTGGCAGTGGCGGTGTCACGCGCCTCGTTGACGCTGACCTCGGGCGATTCCAGCTGGGAATCGCCGCGGCGCAGCACCACCTCCCCCATCAGGGTGGCGACGCCATCGTTGCCGTAGTTGGCCTTGTCGGCCGAGGTCGTGACCTGCTCCGGCGTGTCGCCCGCCTCGATACGGTAGGCCGGCGTGACATAGCGCCCGGAGCACAGCTTGCCCTGCGGCACCTCATCATAGGGCTGCCAGTCGAGCTGACTGGCTGACAGGGGCTCGGGCGGAGCGGCCTGTGCCATCAGAGGGGCGCCGGCGGCCAGAGGCGCCAAGGTCCACAACAGACGGAAAACCAGTGGCTTGAGCTGCCAGACCGGGCGGTCATCGCCCAATCGGGCTATCGGTGCCTGCCGGGAATGAGCAGACAGAGAGGGAGTCGCGAAGCGACGCTGACGTCGCCCGGGAGCGGTCGTCGGCTTGCCCGGATGGGATGAATGGCTGCGCTGGGCCATGGCTGCTCTGTGTCCTTGGCTGGGGGAATCGGTATTATACAGGCCCAGCAACCGGCCTTCCTGCTTGCCGGTTCCGCCTGCCTTCTCGTCACCACACGACAGCATGCGGGGCCGCGGCACAGGCGTCAACTGACAGCCGGCCCCGCGCACACGCCGACAGGAGCCCAAGCCCCATGACATCCGACGCCCGCCGCCAGGCGCTGCACGCCTGGGCCGCCGCCCGCCACGACCTCACACCAGAGGCCGTGCGCATGAGCGCCGTGGCTGACGACGCCAGCTTCCGCCGCTATTTCCGTCTGCACCTCGAGGAACTCGATCCGGCCACGCCGGCGCGCATCCTGATGGACGCCCCGCCCGAGAAGGAAGACAGCCACGGCTTCGTCGCCATCGCCCGCCAATGGCGCGACGCCGGCCTGCCGCTTCCCGAGGTCTTCGCCTTCGACGAGGCACTCGGCTTTCTGGAGCTGGAAGACCTCGGCGACACCCCGCTGATGACCGCCCTGACCAGCACCGAGCACGCCGACCACTACTATGGCGAAGCCATCGGGCTGCTCGAGCAGCTGCATCAACTGCCGCCCGGCAACCTGCCTGCCTATGACGACGCCCGCCTGTCCGCCGAACTGGAGCTGTTTCCGGAGTGGTGTCTCGGCCAGCTGCTCGACATGCCGCATGACCGCCGCTACGCCGCCTGGAACAAGCTGACGGGGCAATTGCTCGCGGCCGCCAGCGCGCAACCGGTGGTGAGCGTGCATCGCGACTTCCATGCCCAGAACCTGTTCCTGCATCAGTCGGCATCCCAGCACCAGACCCGGCTGTGGATCATCGATTTTCAAGACGCCGTCAGCGGCCCCGAGAACTACGACCTGATCTCGCTGCTGCGTGACCGTCACTGGCGCTGGCCGGAACCCGCCATGGCGCGCTGGATCGAGCAGGCGCGTCTGGCCGCCTTGCCACGCTACGCCGCGGCCGGCCTGCCGGCACCGAGCCCGCTGGAATACCGCCAGAGCGTCGAACGCATGGGCGTGCAGCGCAATCTCAAGATTCTCGGCATCTTCGCGCGCCTGACACTGCGGGACGCCAAGCCTCGCTACCTGACGCTGATGCCGCGCTTCCTCGGTCACCTGCGCGAAGGTCTGGCCTTCTGCCCGGAACTGATCTCCTTCACCCACTGGCTGGATGAGGTGCTGACGCCGGCGCTGTCGCTGCGGCTGGCCGAGGAATGCGAGGCGCGCGATCTGCGCCTCGCCAATGGCGAGCGCCCCGAGATCAACCTCGATGATTACGATGAGCTGGCGGCACTCGCCGATCGCGCCGCCCGCCTGCAACGCAATGCGGCCGCCGCTGACACCGCGAAGAGCGCTGCGGCAAGTGGGGAAAGCAAGGAAAGTGGGGAAAGCAAGGAAAGCGCAGCAAATGCCGATAACCAGCCGGGGAGCCACTGATGCGCGCGATGATTCTAGCGGCCGGTTTCGGCACGCGCATGCGCCCGCTGACCGACCACACCCCCAAGCCGTTGCTGGAAGTCGCCGGGCTGCCGTTGCTGGAGCACCATCTGCTGCGTCTGGAAGCGATCGATGTGGACAAGGTCGTCATCAATGTCGGCCACCTGGCCGACAGGATTCTGAGCCACTTCGCCGCGAAGCCGAATGCCAAGGGCCAGCTCGAGGCTTGCTGGCAGGGCCGCAAGCGCTCCCTGACGCTGATCTTCTCGCGCGAGGAGACGCCGCTGGAAACCGGCGGCGGCATCGCTCGCGCCCTGTCACTCTCCGATGCGCTGACGCAGGACGCAGGCGATGACACGCCCTTCCTGCTGATCAATGGCGATGTCTGGTGTGACGTCGACCTCACGCTGCTGACCATCCAGGCGCTGGCGAGCCATTCACTGGCCCCGCTTGCCGACCAGCCGCAGGCGCTGGCGGGTCTGGTGCTGGTGGATAACCCGCCACATCATCCCGAGGGAGACTTCCTGCTCACCCCGACGGGGATAGTGAAGGATGAAGCCGGCGCCGAGAGCGACGAACAGGACGAGAAGGAAGAGAAAGACGAGCAGGAAGAGCAGGCCGGCACCCACCTGACCTTCTCCGGTGTGTCGTGGCTGTCACCACGCCTGATCCGCCGCGCCATTGCCGAGACACCGGCCTATCAAGGCCCCGACAGCGTCTTCAAGCTGGCGCCGCTGCTGCGTGATGCCATGCAGCATGGCGAGGTGCGCGGCCTGCATCATCGCGGCGCCTGGATCGATGTCGGCACCCCACAGCGTCTGGCCGAGCTGGATGAGCTGCTGAGCCACGCCAGGGCCTGAGCCAGCGCGATATAAGCTCAGCGCTGGACGTTCCTCCGGGCACGGCGATGACAATGCTACCCTGTGCGCCATCGTGCTCACCGCGCCCTTATTCCTGTAGCCCCTGGCCTTTATAGCCACTAGCTCCGGGCCGGTGGCGCATCAACGACTTATCAGAAGGAGAAGTTCCGACATGGCAATGAACGCCAGCATCAAATGGACCGATGGTCGCCAGTTCCTCGCCGAATCCGGCAGCGGCCACAGCGTGGTCATGGACGGCAATCCGGACAACGGCGGTCGCAACACCGGTCCGCGTCCGATGGAAATGCTGTTGATGGGTCTGGGCGGCTGCACCAGCTTCGATGTCATCCAGATTCTGGAAAAGGCCCGCCAGCAGGTCACTGACTGTCACGCCGAACTGAGCGCCGAGCGCGCCGATAGCGTGCCGAGCGTGTTCACGAAGATTCACGTCAAGTTCGTGGTCACCGGTCGCAACCTCAAGGAATCCCAGGTCAAGCGTGCCGTCGAGCTGTCCGCCGAGAAGTACTGCAGCGCCTCCCTGATGCTGAGCGCCGGGGGTGTCGAGATCACTCACTCCTACGAAGTCATCGACATCGCGGCCTGATCAAGCCTCGCCCTCCCGCCGCTCAAGGCCCCGCCGACGGCGGGAGGGAGCGCACCACTGACGACGTCTCGCCAGGATCGGCGGGAATTGTCGCTGGCGTGTCAGGCCTGCCTGTGCATAATACGCCCCTCAAACCGGTCGTCTCACCGGTCGTCTCGTGGCAAAGATGGCATGCAATGCTCCCTGTGAGTCATGCTGCCAGCGCTCGGGACGTGCCTTTCGAGATGTCCTCTTCGGCCCGATGCCTGCCTCTGCTCCATTGCAATGGCGCATCGGATGTCATACCACCCTCCCATTTCAAGGAGGCCTGGACGTGAGCGATCAACTCCGCCTTCACGGGTTCAACAACCTCACCAGTTCGTTGAGCTTCAATATCTACGACATCTGCTACGCGCAGACCGAAGAGCAGCGCACGGCGTATATCGATTATATCGATGAGCTCTACAATGCCGAGCGTCTTACCCAGATCCTCAAGGATGTCACCAACATCATCGGTGCCCACGTGCTGAACATCGCACGCCAGGACTATGAGCCGCATGGTGCCAGCGTGACCATCCTGATCGCCGAGCACGAGCTGGAAGAGCAGGACGTGTCCCAGACCGCGCCGGGCCCGGGCCCGCTGCCGGAAACGGTCGTCGGCCATCTGGACAAGTCTCACGTCACGGTGCACACCTATCCCGAGTCCCACCCGGACAACGGCATCAGCACCTTCCGTCTGGATATCGATGTCTCGACCTGTGGCATGATCAGCCCGCTGAAGGCGCTGAACTATCTGATCCACAGCTTCGATTCCGATATCGTGACCATGGACTACCGCGTGCGTGGCTTCACGCGCGACGTGGATGGCAAGAAGCTGTTCATCGATCACGACATCACCTCCATCCAGGATTACCTGGCGGAAGACACCAAGCGTGCCTACCAGATGGTCGATGTGAACGTGTATCAAGAGAACATGTTCCACACCAAGATGCTGCTCAAGGACTTCGAACTGGACAACTACCTCTTCGGCACCTCGCGTCGCGAGCTGACCTTCGAGGAAGCCACCAACATCGAAGGCCGCCTGCGTCGTGAAATGCTCGAGATCTTCTACTCGCGCAACTTCGACTGATCATCATCTGCGTCATGCACGGCAGTCGCAGCGCCTGTGCCTGCTTGCCTGAGGCCTGATGACAGTCCGAAAAAAGCCCCTGACACCTCACGGTGTCAGGGGCTTTTTGTTGCCTGCCGGCTCAACGATCGCCGGCGGGGCCCTCCCTGTCTGGC
This sequence comes from Cobetia sp. 29-18-1, assembly GCF_029846405.1. Taxonomy (NCBI): domain Bacteria; kingdom Pseudomonadati; phylum Pseudomonadota; class Gammaproteobacteria; order Oceanospirillales; family Halomonadaceae; genus Cobetia; species Cobetia sp. 29-18-1. The sequence goes on along the minus strand of NZ_JARWKS010000024.1, from coordinate 16,559 downwards.
GGAGCGGCATCCCCCAGGCGCTGTTCCATCTCCTCATTCACCTGGCGATGCAGCGCCTCGCGGTGGCGCTCGCGCTCAGCCAGCGACTCACCCCGCTCCTGCGCGACCTGATCCAGCCGCTCACGCAGCTCGCGCACTTCCGTCGTCAGCTCGCTGATCTGATGATAGAGCGCCCGCGTCATGTCGCGCTGAGCACGCGCCGCCCGGGCCTCCTGCTCGCTGTCATCCTCGATGAAGATCGAGCTGATATAGGCGGCGAAACTCCCGAACAGCCCCACGCCCCCGACCATCAGCAGCACCGCCACCACGCGACCGAGCGTCGTGATGGGATAGTAGTCGCCATAACCGACGGTGGTCACCGTCACCACCGCCCACCACAGCGCTTCCTCTGCGGTATTGATGGGGCTGTCGGGATTGGGTGTCTCCACCATCAGCATGGTCAGGGCACCGAACACCACCAGCAGCACCGTGGCGGTGGCCGCCGAGGCGAAGACCCCCTCGGCCCGGTTGCGAAACAGCAGCTTCCAGATCATTTCCATCGACTTGATGGCGCGCAGAACCCGCAGCACCTGCACCACGCGAAACAGCCTCGCGCCCTGGAAGAGTCCCGCCGGAATACAGGCCAGCAGGTCGATCCAGCCCCACTTCATGTACTCGCGCTTGCTCTTGGCACTGGCGAAGCGCTTGCAGAAATCGATGAAGAAGAACAGGCAGACCACATAGTCCATGTATTCCAGCAGCCGCTGGACCTGGGGTGACAGCACAAAGACAAGGTCTACCACCATGGCGCCGATCACATAGATCGACAGCACCAGGATGAACAGCTGAAAGGGCGTGACGCGTTCCTGCATCCGAAGACTCTCCGTGAGTGGGGCTCTGGAAAGCCTACCCCATCCTCGTCGCCCTGACAGTGTGCAGCCACCGCTGGCGTGCGCCCGAGCACTCATCTGTCCGATGGTTCATGCATCCCTGGGCTCAGGCGCCCGCGCTCATCAAGCCTTGTTGCGCGACTCCTCGTCACTCGGGGGCTGGAAGGTGGACTGCTCGCTGATGTCCTCACCACTGATGCGATTCAAAAGCTTGCGCAACTTGTGACGCTGCCTGCGTGATGACAGGCGATTGGAATCCCAGCGTTCCGGCACCAGCGCACATTCTCCATTGGCATCGTGCAGGCGGAAGGCACGCTCGACGCCGATCGGATGGTCCTCACTGCCATAGATGCCGATGATGCTCAGCGTCAGGCGCTGGAATTCCAGCTGCTCATTGCTGGGCCAGTGACCGTCGAGCGAGATGCCATTGCGGCGCGCCATGCGCTCGATGACTTCAGAGAAAGTCCCGATATGCAGGAAGTCGCCCGAGCCCAGCGGCCCCTGACGCGTGGTATCGGAGATACGCCATTCACTGCTGCTGGAAGCCTCCTGCGCGGACTGCTCGCTGTCGCCGTCCTGCTGATTGTTACCCTGCTCGTCACCTTCCTGATAGCTGCGTTCGAACTCGGTGACATCCATCAGCAGGCTGCCATGACTGGTATCCAGCCTGGCGATGATGTGCTCGATGAAGATCGATTCGGCACTCATGTTGCTGACGATGCACAGACTGTCGATACCCTTGGACTTGCCGCGATTGATCAGCACGCGCGGGCGACGCTGGCGACGGAAGTTGTGATACAGCAGCTGCGCATAGACCAGCCAGATGAAGAACGAGCCGATACTGGCTATCGCCGAGATGGTTTTCGAGTGATTCGCAATCCACTCCATCATGCTGACCTCCCCTGTCAACGTTGTCTGGTGCACCCTTTCTTGGGGACAGCGACAGGGGATTGCGAGCATTGATTTGGCGTTAAACTCCCTCGTGGCTGACCTGATCTTCGCCCAGCAGTGCCTGCCAGAGGGTGATGACCCGCTCACGATGGGCGGCTATCACCGGGTGCTGCTCCAACCGCATCAGGCTGCCGTGCTTCTCCAGCGCCAGGCGATGGCTGACATCGCGATAGGCCAGATAGGCCTCGCGCAGCTCACCGGCCTGCTCGCCCGGCAGCCGTCCGCAGGACTCGAGGGTTTCCAGCAGCCGCATGTTGTCGCTCCACTCGAGCAGAGCAGGCACCTGATGACTCAGCGCCAGCACGCAGTACTGGGCGAGAAACTCGATGTCGACGATGCCGCCGGCGTCCTGCTTGAGGTGGAACTGGCCGGCCTCGCGGTCCTTGGCGCTGCTGCCCAGGTGATCACGCATCTTGTGGCGCATGGCGATCACCTCCTGGCGCAGCGTCTTCTCGTCCCGCTGCTGACCGAGGACCTCACGGCGTACCTCCTCGAAGGCCAGCGCCAGCGCCGGGTCTCCCGCCACGGCCCGCGCGCGTACCAGCGCCTGATGCTCCCAGGTCCAGGCTTGCGTGAGCTGATAGTCCCGGAAGGCCGCCAGACTCGAGACCAGCAGCCCCGAATTGCCCGATGGACGCAGGCGCATGTCGACCTCGTAGAGCGCACCGGCCGGCGTCACCGCCGTCAGCAGGTGGATGATGCGCTGCCCCAGACGCGTGAAGAACAGCGGATTGTCCAGCGGCCGCGGGCCATCCGTCTGGCCCTTGCTGGCCGCATCATGCAGGAAGACGAGATCCAGGTCCGAGCCATAGCCCAGCTCGATGCCACCCAGCTTGCCGTAGCCGACGATCACGAAACTGCCACTCAGGCTGTCGCCGGTGATCGGCTGGCCATCGCGCCCGATGGGGAAGCCATGCTTGCGGGTCAGGGTCTTCCACGCCATCGCCAGCACCTGCTCCAGCACCACCTCGGCGATGAAGGTCAGGTAGTCGCTGACCTTCATCAGCGGGCGGGCACCGGCGATATCGGAGGCCGCCACGTGCAGCACCTGGGCATGGCGGAACACCCGCAAGGCCTCGAGCAGCGCCTCTTCATCATCTTCGGGAATGCGCGAAAGCGCAGTGCGCAGCTCATCGGCGAGGCGCGTCTTGTCGGCGGGTGAGTACAGGTTATGCGGGTGCAGCAGCTCGTCGAGCAGCACCGGATAGCGCGCCAGCTGCTCGGCGATCCACGGGCTGGCCGCACACAGGCGCATCAACTGCGCCAGCGCATCCGGGTTCTCGCGCAGCAGCGCCAGATAGGCCGTCCGCCGCAGTACCGCCTCGATCAGCGGCAAGACGCGCTCCAGCACTCGGCTGGCATCGTGCTCGCCGGGCTTCTCGGGGTCGCCCGCCGCCGAGCCCAGCGCCTGCAGCAATGGCGGCATCAGTGCATCGAGACGATCAAAGCCGATGCGCTGCATGCCCTGCACCGCACGTGACCGCCGCAGGCTGTCGAGGCGCCGGAAACTCTCGGCGGCACTCTCGAAGCCACTCTCGGCGAGTAGAGCCTCGCCCTCCTCGGCCGTCAGCTCGCCACGCCACAGTGCTCGCCACTCATCCAGCGCCTGCTGGCCTTCGCCCTGCTCGGCCTCGTCGTCTTCCGGCGCGGCGATCACGTTGTCAAAGTGATGGCGGATGCGCGTACGCACCTCTTCCAGCCGCGCGGTGAGCGCCTCCCAATCGGGCAGCTTCATGGCCAGCGCGAGGCGCTCGCGGCCCAGCGGGTCCAGCGGCAGTGTCTGGGTCTGGCGGTCGGCCTGTGCCTGCAGAGCGTGTTCGAGATCGCGCAGGAAGACGTAGTCCGGCACCAGCTCATCCACGACCGCCTGCGGCAGCAATCCCAGGGCTGGCAGGCGCGCAAAGGCCTGCTTGAGCGAGGTGACCTGCAATTCCGACTCACGCCCGCCCCGAATCAGCTGGAAGGCTTGGGCGACGAACTCCACCTCGCGAATGCCGCCGGAGCCGAGCTTGATGTTGTCGGACAGCCCGCGCCGTTTGACCTCGCGATTGATCATCGCCTTCATCTCGCGCAGCGACTCGATGGCACCGAAATCCAGATACTTACGATAGACAAAGGGCCGCAGGTGCGCGATCAGGCGCTCGCCGGCAGCGACACTGCCCGCCACCGGGCGCGCCTTGAGCATCGCGTAACGCTCCCATTCGCGGCCCTGATCCTGGTAGTAGCTGGCCAGCATCGAGAAACTGCCGACCAGTGGCCCGCCGTCCCCCAGCGGACGCAGCCGCATGTCGACGCGGAACACGAAGCCATCGGCGGTCATCGCGTCCAGCGCGGCAATCAGCTTCTGGCCGAGACGCGTGAAATATTCCTGATGATCCAGAGACTTGCGGCCACCTGATGTCTCGCCCTTGTCGGGGAAGGCGAAGATCAGATCGATATCGGAGGAGAGGTTGAGCTCGCCGGCGCCCAGTTTGCCCATGCCGAGCACCACCAGCCGCTGCGGCTCGCCGAAACGGTCCGGCGCGGGGCGGCCATAACGCGGCTCAAGCGAGGCTTCCAGCCAGCCAAGCGCGCCCTCGAGGGTGACTTCGGCGAGGTGCGAGACCGCCGCCGCGGTCTGCCACATGTCGGCGCCGTTGAGGTCGCGCCACACGATGCCCAGCATGCGCAGCTGGCGGAAGCGCCGCAGCACCTGCTGCATCGCCTTCTCATCTTCGGCGCTGGCGAGGCCGACGGCGAGGCGCTCAGTGAGCTGGGCGACCGGCAAGGCGCGCTGCAGCTCGCCGCTCTCGAGCAGCTCGGACAGCAGTTCAGGGCGACGGCACAGCGTCTCCAGCGCGAAGTCGGACAGCGTGATCAGACGTCCCAGCTGGCTGCGCTGACGCTCATCAAGGGCCAGAAAGCTCGCCAGCGGAGAGCTGTCATCGCCACGCATCTCGCTGAGGTTCTCAGCCTGGGCCAGGCTCTCTTCGAGGCGCTCCTGGGCGGCGCACAGGGCGCTCTCGAGCGTGGCACGGCTGTCAGCCGACTGCTCGGCCAGCAGCGATGACGGCGCAAGGAAATCAGCGGGCAACAGTGGGCGGGACTGCGCGGGGGATGGCTGGGGCATGGTCGTCTCCTTCGATCCAGCCCTCAGCATAACGGAGGCCGCAGGCACATGACACGGCCCTGCCCGCTGCCCCTTCCATCGATGAGACCGGAGCGAAGACGCTCAGCCGAACAGCTTGTCGTAGAGCAAGGTGCCCCAGGTCAGCCCGGCGAAGATCAGGCTGATCATCACCGCCGCCGAGCCCATGTCCTTGGCGCGGCCAGACAGTTCATGGAATTCCGGGCCGATGCGGTCAATCGCGGATTCCACCGCCGAGTTGAGCAGTTCGACCATCAGCACGATCAGCGTGGAGCCGACCAGCAGCAGCCACTCGACATGCGAATCACCGATCCACCAGGCAAACGGCAGCAGCAAGGCGCACAGCACGATCTCCTGGCGGAAGGCCTCTTCGTTGCTCCAGGCGGCCTTGAGGCCCTTGAGCGAGTAACGCGCGGAATGCTTGAGGTGGGTCAAGCCGGTATGCCGTGATTTCATCTTCGGGTCTCGTACAGAAGCAGCACGGAGGCTGCAAAGGCCGATCTTTCAATCGGACGACGTCTGCCAGCAACACGCCTCGGGAGAGCTCGCAGCACACCGGCCAGCGACAGCGCAGCGCTGCCTGCGCGATTTTCACGACCAAAGGCTACCCGAGACCTCATCGACGGGCGTGCTCTAATACCGCCAGGCGCTCGATGACGGCGGCGATGATAGCAAAGCACGCGCTGAAGCGGCATTGCCGATCCCGTCCTCCAACAACAACAAATCAACGCCGGGAACTGCCCATGCCTTCGCTATCACACGACACACGCCAGACGCTCAGCCGCGGACTGGCGCGCAACTTCCTCGGCCAGTCGCCACGCTGGTACAAGCAGCTGATGTGCCTGTTTCTGATCACCAATCCGCTGCTGCTGTGGTTCAGCGGTCCGCAAGGTGGCGTGATCGTCGGCTGGCTGCTGCTGGGGGAATTCATCTTCACGCTGGCGATGGCGCTCAAGTGCTATCCCCTCCAGCCAGGTGGCCTGCTGGCACTGGAGGCCGTCGTCATCGGCATGGCCTCGCCGGAGGCCATCATGCAGGAGATGGAGCGCAACCTGCCGGTGATCCTGCTGCTGATGTTCATGGTGGCCGGCATCTACTTCATGAAGCCGCTGCTGCTGTATGCCTTCACCAAGATCATCCTCGGCGTGCGCTCCAAGACCTGGCTGTCGCTGATGTTCTGTCTCTCCAGCGCCCTGCTGTCCGCCTTTCTCGATGCCTTGACGGTGACGGCGGTGATCATCGGCATCGCGGTGGGCTTCTACTCCGTCTACCACAAGGTGGCCTCGGGCAAGCATTTCGATACCCAGCATGACCATGCCAACGATGTCAGCGTCGAGGCCGTGCACAGTGAAGACCTCGAGGATTTCCGCGGCTTTCTGCGCTCGCTGCTGATGCATGGCGCGGTGGGAACCGCGCTGGGAGGCGTCAGCACCATGATCGGCGAGCCGCAGAATCTGGTGATCGCCAAGGCCGCCGAATGGGACTTCATCGACTTCTTCCTCGCCATGGCGCCGGTCACCGTGCCGACCTTCTTCGCCGGCCTCGCCCTGTGCGTGCTGCTGGAGCGTGGCCGCTGGTTCGGCTACGGCCAGCGCCTTCCCGCCAGCGTACGACGCATTCTCGAGGATTATGACCATCACCAGGATTCACGGCGCACGCCGCGGGAACGCGCCGCGCTGATCGTGCAGGCCGTGGTGGCCGTGCTACTGGTCCTGGCGCTGGCACTGCACATGGCAGAAGTCGGGCTGATCGGGCTGGCGGTGATCATCCTGCTGACCGCCGGCAACGGCATCACCGATGAGCATCAGATCGGCCGCGCCTTCCAGGAATCGCTGCCCTTCACCTCGCTGCTGGTGGTGTTCTTCACCATCGTCGCGGTCATCCACGAGCAGCATCTGTTCCAGCCGTTCATCCAGTGGGTACTGAGTCTGCCCATCGAGGAACAGGCCGGCGCGCTGTTTCTGGCCAACGGCCTGCTCTCGGCCATCTCGGACAATGTCTTCGTGGCCACGGTATACATCACCCAGGTCAAGAACGAGTTCGTGGCCGGCAATATCAGCCGCGAGCACTTCCATGCGCTGGCGGTCGCGGTGAACACCGGCACCAACCTGCCCAGCGTTGCGACCCCCAACGGCCAGGCGGCGTTCCTGTTTCTGCTCACCTCCGCCATCGCGCCGCTGGTCAGGCTCTCCTACGGGCGCATGGTGTGGATGGCGCTGCCCTACACGGTGCTGATGACGCTGGTCGGGCTGGCCACCGTGCGCAGCTTCATCTAGTCAGCACCTCCTGTTACCGGGGCCAGCCGCACCTCCGGCTGGCCCCGGTTGCGTCAGTCTCATCCCAATGTCGATATCGCGAGACTTCCCCACAGCGTCGCTTGCAGGCACTGTGAGATGACGCGTCTCGATCAGACGCCGTGACACCTTCAAGCAGGAAGACCGCCAACACCAACGCCATCCACAAGGAGACAGCCATGTCCCGCGCACTGATGCTGCACGAAGAGACACCTCGCGCTCGAGTCGTCGACCTCTCCGATGATCAGCTACCTGACCTGCCTGTCACGGTGGCCATCGAGCGTTCCGGACTCAACTACAAGGACGCGCTGGCCATTACTGGCCGTGGCAAGATCGTTCGCGAGCTGCCCTTCGTGCCGGGCATCGATTTCGCGGGTCGCGTCGAGGCCTCCGACTCGCCGGATTATCAGCCGGGCGATGAGGTCCTCCTGACCGGCTGGGGCGTGGGCGAGCGCCATTGGGGCGGCCTGGCCGAGCGCATGCGCGTCAAGCCCGAGTGGCTGGTCAAGCGCCCCGCCAATCTGAGCGCCGAGCAGGCCATGGCCTTCGGCACCGCCGGCCTGACCGCCATGCTATGCGTGATGCGTCTCGAGGAGGCCGGCCTGACGCCCGAGCAGGGCCCGGTGATCGTCACCGGCGCCACCGGTGGGGTCGGCAGCTGGGCCGTGCAGATGCTGGCTGGGCAAGGCTTCGAGGTTCACGCGGTCAGCGGCAAGGCCGAGCAGCGCGAATGGCTCGAGTCACTGGGCGCGAGCGAAGTCCATCTGCGCAGTGATTTCGAGGACAAGGGCCGTCCGCTGGAGAAGAGCCGCTGGGCAGGCGCCGTGGATACCGCCGGTGGCCAGGTGCTGGCCAATCTGCTGGCGCAGATGAATTACGATGGCAAGGTGGCGGCCGTGGGCCTCGCGGCGGGCGCCGACCTGCCCACCAGCGTGATGCCGTTCATCCTGCGCGGTGTCTCGTTGCTGGGCGTCGATAGCGTCATGATCAACGCCGAACGCCGGCAAAAGGTCTGGCAGCGTCTGGCCGACCTGCCGGACGAGATGCACACCCAGATGCAGCTCGAGACGGTCGGCCTGGAAGGCCTCGCCGAACGCGCCGAGGCGATGATCGACGGACGCGTCAGCGGTCGTGTGCTGCTCGACCCGACGCGCTGAAGACACTCGACGCACGACCCGCGACGGAAAATTTGCCCTCGCAGCGCCAAAAACGCTTCAAGTCCTTGATTGTTGCGGTGCAATAGCGATTTTGGCGTTAGCCAACGCCGTCACACAACGCTATGCTCTTGTTATCTCGTTGCGCCCTGTCGAGCGTCCCGAGTGCCCTCCCCTCAGCCATGCCGGGCGTGTGGAGGACCACCCCGCCTTCGGGCGGGGTTTTTTGTGTCTGTCACTCAGGCCATGAACACGAAAGCCCCGCCGATTGGCGGGGCTTTCGTGTCTTGCGCTCGCGATCAGGAGCTCAGTTGCGCTCGATCATCGCGGTCAGGTCCTCGGCGACCGGATCCAGCACCTGCGGCCAGGACAGATAAGGCACCGCTGCCCGACCGTTGACCATCACCGCGAAGGCGCCCCAGCGGCCACTTTGCGTGCGGAAGTATCCCGAGATGGCGCGCACCGGCACCGGGTTGTTGAGCGTGCCCGTCTTGACCATCACGTGATTGCGGAAGGTCTCGCTGCCACGGCGGATGAAGCGCATCGGGCCATTGACCGGTGCCTGCAGGCCCGCCACGAAGGTGGGGAACAGCGCCGGGCGGTAATACATGCTGTCGAGCAACGCCACCAGTCCACTGACGCTGGTGCGGTTCTGGGAGGTCAGGCCGCTGCCGGAATACATCGTCAGCGGGCCGTGACCGGGAATCGCGCTGGCGAAGGTCTCGAGCTTGGCGCCGCCCTGGCGCAAGGTGGCCTGACTGCCGCCGACCAGCGCCAGCGTCAGCTGGTCCGCCATGAAGTTGTTGGAGTAGTTGAGCATGCGCGTCAGCAACTCCTGCATCGGCTTGCCTTCGACGCTACCGAGCTGCGCGGCGCTGGAGGGCGGCGCCGTCGAGGTGATGTCCACCCCGCCGGTCACCGTGATCCCGGCGCGCGCCAGGATGTCACGCATCAGCTCACCGGTGTACAGCGCAGGATTGGAGACGGCGCGGTAGATGCTGCGCGGCTGGCTGTCGGCGGCGATGGTGCCGGTGACGACCAGCGTATCGCGACCGTTGCTGGTGGTGCGGCGGGCATTGATGGCGCTCTTGCCCCCCGCGCCGACCGTGGTGACCTGGTTGTCGAATATCTCGGTGGGCTGGGTGGTGTCGCAGCTGGCCAGTCGCGCCGGCGCCTGACTGCCCGCACCCGGCATCACCTTCACGCACCAGCTGGCATAGTTGCTGGCCGCGGACGACAGCAGCGCATCATAGGCATTGCTGGAACGCCGCGAGGCATTGCAGCGATCGGTACTGATGCAGGGCACCGGCCCGAAGCGCCACTGGCTGATCAAAAGGCGCCCTTCGACGCGGCGGATGCCCCGAAAACGCAGCTCCTCGGTCAGACGCCACAGCTCTTCACTGGTCAGCGCCGGGTCGCCGCTGCCCTCGAGCACCAGGTCACCGGTCAAGACGCCGCCGCTGATCGTGCCCGTGCTGCGCAGACGCGTGGAGAAACGGTACTGCGGGCCGAAACGGTCCAGCGCCGCACCGGCGATATAGAGCTTGGACAGCGAAGCCGGCGTCAGTTGCTGGTCGGGATTGACCGAGGCCAGCGTCTCGCCGGTATCAAGCATGCGCGCCTGGGCACTGACGATGAAGCCCTTGTCAGTCAGTCGCGTCAGGTTGTCAAAGCCCGCCGCCTGCGCCGGCCCCGCCACGACAAGCGTCGCACCGGCCGCCATGGCCAGTCGGCGCAGCGAGCGCGTGAAACGCAGCGACTTGCCCGCTGCCGCGGGGCGCGCCGCCTTCAGCAAGGGCAACAGGGGAGACAGTCGGGAGGGTCGCGCAGAGGTCGGTGCAGTGCGAAATAGGGGCATGAGGCATCCAGTGACGTCGTCGGTGAGCATCCATGTCACAGCCGGGAGGCGCCGTGATGCCCCTAGCTTAATGAGGACTGGCGCTGGAAAACAGATGCAGGACGGCGACACCGCCCACGATCATCGCCAACCCCAGGATGGCCGGCAGGTCTGGCATCTCGCGATAGACCACCGCACCGAACACGGTGACCAGCACGATGCCGAGCCCGGACCACACCGCATAGGTCACGCCCAGCGGCAGATCACGCAGTACCAGCGTCAGGAAATAGAAGGCGATGCCGTAGCCCACCACCACGATCACGCTGGGGCCGAATCGCGAAAAGGACTCGGAGGCCTTGAGCGCACTGGTCGCGATGACCTCCGCCAGTATGGCCACTGCCAGGAAGACATAACTCATCGAATCACCTCGTATTGTGGGGGGCCAGCTGCTGCTCACGCGCGGCCTTGCGCGCCAGCAGACGACTCATCACGGCATCGAACAACGGATTGAAGATCATGGCCCAGACCAGGAAGAAGGCAACGAAGCCCAGATCCAGCAGCAATGCCTGCCACAGTCCCAGGTCGAGCCAGGCGGCCACGATGAAGACGGTCACCAGTACCAGGCCGAGCTCGAAGCCGAGTGCCTGAGCGATGCGCTGGGTCGCGCTGCGCTGGCGGGTCGGCACCCAGCGATCGAACATCCAGTTCCAGACCGTACTCCAGATCACCGCCAGTGTGGACATCACCACCGCCAGGCTGCCCATGCTCGCCAGGTCATTCCCCGTGACCAGTGCCGACAGCGGCGCCACGAGCAGGATACCGCCCAATTCCAGCAATCCTGCCTGGGCCAGACGTTCTTTCTTGGAACGCATGTCATACCTCCTCTCGATCACCGCGTGTGATGCCGGACGGGCTGAACGACGCGGATGGAGGAGGCATTCTAGAGAGGTACAAGATGGTTTAAAGTTGGTATCCATCTATTATTCAGATGGATCAAGGCGCGAGGCGAGGCAATGAACTGGACACTGGAGCAACTGCAGACGCTGCGCTGCGTGGCGGAGACGGGCTCGTTCTCGGCGGCGGCGCGGCGTCTGGGTCGCGCGCAATCCGCGGTCAGCACCGCCATCGCCAATCTGGAGCTGGACCTGGGCTGCGAGCTGTTCGATCGCGGCCCTCGTACGCCGGTGCTGACGCCCGCGGGCGAGGCCATGCTGCATGAAGCCAACAGCGTGCTGATGCAATGCCAGCGCCTGGAAGCACGCGCCCGCACCCTCAGCCAGGGGCTGGAAGCCAGCCTGACGCTGGCGATCGATGAAGCGCTGGTAGAGATGCCGCCGGTGATGGCGGTACTGGAAAAGATGGCGGTGCAATACCCGACGCTGACGCTGAATCTGCTCAATGGCGCGCAGGATGAGGTGGCCCGCTGGGTGGAGCAGCACCAGGCCAATCTCGGCATCCTGTTCTATCAGCCGCTGGGTGTCATGGCGCTGGAGCGCGAGGCGCTGGGGCGACTGGAGCAGGTGCTGATCGTGGCACGCGATCACCCGCTGGCGCAGCTCGAGAGCCCGACCCACAGTGATCTGGCCGATCACCGCCAGCTGATGATCGGCCAACGTCAGCAACTGGAACCCGGCCACGAGGGGCCACGCTCACAGCGCTTCTGGCAGCTCAACAGCTTCTATGCGATGGCAGAGCTTACGACGCGCGGGCTGGGTTGGGCACAGGTTCCGCGCCATATCGCCCACTACCCCCCCTTTCAGCAGCGCCTGAAGATTCTGGACTTGAGCGCGCTGGGCGCCACCGCCGACATCGATATCGAACTGATCTCGCGCCGCGACAGCCCTCGTGGCCCCGCGGCCAGCTGGCTGCGCCAGTCACTGCGCGACACCTTCCACAACAGCCACGCCGCTATCGCCAACCAGAACCTGCCACCGACGTGAGTCGCGTCAGACCTGCAGCGGGTAGCGCTCGGGCGTGTGTTCAAGCTGGCATTCGAGTCGCCACAGCGCCTGGCCAGACTCGTGATACTTGCGCTCGAAGTGCGTCAGATAATCGCCCTGCGGCTCGAAGGCGTGCGCTGTCACCTCGACACCGGTGGCATACCCGATGGCCTGGGCGAACTCCCGAGCGTAGATCTCCCAGTTGGTGCGCAGCTCCAGCTGACCGCCCAGCGCCATGATGATCGGAAATACCGGGTGGCCCTGCCAGCGCATCTTGAGATGGCGCGCCTTGGGATAAGGATTGGGGTACAGCAGGGTGTGATGCGCAGGTGCCCAGCCCGCGGCGAGCGCCAGGCGCCAGAAGTCGACGAGGTCTGCGCGCACCAGCAAGGCGTTGTCCGGCAGCTCGCCATGCTTGCGGCTGAGACGGTCTTCGCTGCGGTCCACGCCGATGACGGCATGGTCCGGATGCGCCAGTGCCAGCTGGCGAGTCGATCGCCCGACGCCGCAGCCGCTGTCCAGCCACAGGGGCTTCGCCTGAGCCGACAACCACTGTTGCGCTTGCAGGAACGCTTCGCGGGTATGCTCCGCCACGGGTTTGCGCAGCGGATGAGCCATCGCACGGCGCACGCGACGCTCGATATCCTCGTGGGGGCCGGTCTGGGGAGAATCGATCTGGCGGGAGTTGGCGTACATCAGCAGTTCCGATAGCAACGGGCAGGAAAATCACGCGCGGAGTCTAGCAGATGCGCCTGCATCGGGCTGCGCCATATGGCGTACAGCCCATCCGGGGCCGGCGGCGCAGGAAGGCCTGGGCACAAAAAAAGGCGCCTGCCTCGCGGCACGCGCCTACACCAACTCAAACAGCCACGACAGAATGGCAGCTTGCGATTCGAAAATCAAACAAACGTTTAATCACGATCATCCCGCGCCATGACGAGTACAAAAACAGGCCAGTGGGACTCGCACTGAGCGCAGAGATATCGCACAGTGTTCGCAGCAAGCGCTCGCTGGCGCGCCCGCGTAGAGGCGGGGGTGCATGACGCCTGTATTGAGGGGGTGTTATCATCCGCCCATCATTTGGACGAATATCCGCAGAGGTATCGCCCAGACCAACGACTCACAGTATTTTTACGAGGAAAGCGGCTTGTCACACTTACCGGTGATCGTCGGCATGGGCGGCGTCAATGCCGCCGGCAGAACTTCGGGCCATCAGGCGTTCCGACGCACGGTGCTCGACTCCCTGCCGGAGACAGACCGTCAAGAGACCCTGCTGGGTCTCGCGTCGCTCATGAACCTCGCCCGCTGCGATGATCAGGGCCAGTGGTTCGATGCCGAAGGCCAGCCCGCCGAGGCTCAGGCGCTTGCGGAGCGTCTGGCAGACCAGGTGCTGTCCCACACCCTGATTCGTCGCATTGAAGACGAGCGCTTCAACGCGACCGGCATTCCTGCCAATCGTCAGTCAAAGCTGACGCTGGGCCAGGACTTGACCTTCACGCTGCGCAGCCGCCAGCTGCCGGAACAGCCGCCCGCTGACTGGCAGATCCGCGAGCTGGACAACCGTCATGTCGAAGTCACGGTACCGGCCGGCGAATTCGATGTCCTGCTGCCCGATCATCGTCAGGCGCTGGTGCGTGCCGCGGGTCAGCTGCCCAGCGGCTTCGCGCCGGAGCAGCTCTATCGCAGCGTGCATCACCCGCGCGGCCTGTCGATGACCATCTTCGGTGCCAGCGATTGCCTCGGCGACAGCGGCCTGGACTGGGATGCGCTGCGCGATAGCCTCGATCCGGACGATATTGCCGTCTACGCCGGCAACTCCATCGGCCAGATGGACGCCGAAGGCTGGGGCGGACTGATGAAGTCCTTCGTGGCCGGCGAGCGCGCCACCTCCAAGCAGATGCCGCTGGGCTATGCCCAGATGCCCGCCGACTTCCTCAATGCCTATGTGCTGGGCAATGTCGGCGGCGCCGGTGCGGCGATGGGCGCCTGCGCAAGCTTCCTCTACAACCTGAAGCTGGGCCTGAATGACATCCGCAGCGGCCGTCGCCGTGTGGTGATGGTCGGTACCGCCGATGCGCCGATCACGCCGGAAGTCATCGAGGGCTTCCGCAGCATGGGCGCCCTGGCCGATGACGAGAGCCTCAAGGCCCTCGACGCGCTGGAAGTGCTCACCGACAGCGATTACCAGAAGGCCTGTCGCCCGTTCGCGCGCAACTGTGGTTTCACCATCGCGGAAGCGACCCAGTTCGTGATCCTGATGGCGGATGATCTGGCGCTGGACACCGGCGCTCGCATCATCGGCAGCGTGCCGGACGTGTTCGTCAATGCCGATGGTTGGAAGCGCTCCATCTCGGCACCCGGCGTCGGCAACTACATCACCCTGAGCAAGGCGGTGGCGCTGGCGCGCGATATCGTCGGCGATGAAGGCGTGCGCCAGCGCAGCTTCGTGCACGCCCATGCCACCTCCACGCCGAAGAACCGCACCACCGAGTCCCACGTGCTCAATGAAGTGGCTCGCGCCAACGACATCCAGGCCTGGCCCGTGGTGGCGGTAAAATCCTTCGTCGGCCACAGCCAGGGCAGCGCCGCGGGCGATCAGGCAGTGTCGGCGCTCGGCAGCATGGCGACCGGCATCCTGCCGGGTATCCCGACGCTGGATGCCATCGCCGATGACGTGCATCACAGCCACCTCGACATCCGCCGCGAGGCGCGCGAGTTCACCGCAGACGTCGCCTTCATCAATGCCAAGGGCTTCGGTGGCAACAACGCCAGTGGCGTGGTGCTGTCGGCAGACGTCACGCTGAAGTTGCTGGCGGCGCGACATGGTGAGGAGGCACTGGCCGCCTGGCGTGAACGCAGCGGTCTCTGCGAGCAGCGTCGCGCCGACTATCTGGACAAGGCACAGCGCGGCGAATTCACGCCGACCTATCGCTTCGGTGAAGGCGTGCTCGAAGGTCCGGAGCTGGAGATCACGGATCGCGAGATCCGTATCCCCGGCTATGCGAAGCCCGTCTCGCTCAAGGTCGACAACCCCTTCGGTTCGCTGTAAGCCAGGCTCGCTGCAAGACCGGCTGGCTACCCCTCCCGGGTTGCGCACTCGGTGACGAATCCCCTCCCGCGACTGGCAAGCCGCGCGAGGGGTTCTACACTCGGCGTACCGGGGGAGCCGGCGGCGCGACAGCCACTGCGCCCCGGCCTTCTGCGGCTCCTCATCCTTCGTCGTCCACTGCAGCCGGTCACCAGGCTGACCCGCTGCCGACAGAGCTCGAGTTCGTCATGCCCAAGAACATTGCCGTCTATCCCGGCACCTTCGACCCGATCACCAATGGCCATACCGACCTGATCGAGCGCGGCGCCCGCCTGTTCGACAAGGTGGTGGTCGCGGTGGCTTACAGCCCCAGCAAACGCCCCGCGCTGCCGCTGGAGATGCGCATCGATCTGGCACGCCGGATTCTGGCGCATCTCGACAATGTCGAGGTCATCGGTTTCAGCTGCCTGCTGACAGAGCTGCTTGAGCAACAGAATGCGCGTATCATTCTGCGCGGCCTGCGTGCGGTCTCCGACTTCGAGTACGAACTGCAGCTGGCCAACATGAACCGGGCCCAGGCACCGCACGTCGATAGCCTGTTCCTGACCCCGGAATTACAGAACTCCTACATTTCATCGACCATCGTGCGCGAGATATCGCGTCATGGCGGTGATGTGTCGCGTCTGGTGCATCCGCTGGTGGCCGAGACCCTCGCCCGGCATTTCTCCGCTACCGACGACGACACCGCCACAAGCTGAGGACAGCATCATGGCCCTGATCATCACTGATGAGTGCATCAACTGCGACGTCTGCGAGCCGGAATGTCCCAATGGGGCCATCTCGCCGGGGGAAGAGATCTACGTCATCGACCCGGACCTGTGCACCGAATGCGTCGGACACTTCGATGAGCCGCAATGTCAGCAGGTCTGTCCTGTCGACTGCATCCCGCTCGACCCGGCCAACAAGGAAAGCCAGGAAGAGCTGATGGACAAGTACCACATCATCACGGCCGCACTCGGCAACTGATTGCCGCCTGCTCCGGCAGCCGTCATGACGATGACATGGCCTGTACTGCGCCACATCCGTCGTGACGGCTGCTGCTTGCTTCTTGCCTGACACCTCCTGCTTTCTCCGCAAGCCCTCTCTATAAGCTCTTTCCTCAAGTCCTCTCCATAAGCCCTTTCCTCAAGCCCTTTCCTCAAGCCCTTTCCTCAGACTCGGCCCTGACAGGCGTTTCAGCGCCTGACTCGCCAACGCGGCGCCTCTTGCTACAAGACACCAACAGGTAACGTAACCGACTGGCACTAAGGAAGCGATGATCAATTCGGTTCTGCGCGGTTTAAGCGCTCAGACTGGTGC
>NZ_JARWKS010000023.1:0-59670 GCF_029846405.1 Cobetia sp. 29-18-1 | reverse complement strand
GCATCGAGCGTTTTGAGTTCCCAAAGTGTCAACCTATTTCAGGACTAGACACTGTCCGGTGCTCGCTGGCGGGTACCGGATGCATCAGAAGCGCGACAAGCTGTCAGGCGCCGACGCTATCGGCCGCCGCTTCCTCTTCCAGCGGCGGACGCTGGACGCTGGAGATTTCCTGCAGCTTGGCCTCGACCCAGGCCTCGACATCGGCGATCACCGCATCCGGCTTGCGCCCCGCCGTCTCGATGGCCGGACCATAGGCGACATGGATGGTGCCCGGGCGCTTGATCCAGCTGTCGTTGGGCCAGATCTCACCGGCATTGTGCGCCACCGGCACCACCGGCACGCCGGCACGGCAGGCAATCGCGGCGCCGGACTTGTTGAACTTCTTGCGCGTCCCCGGCGCGATGCGCGTGCCTTCCGGGAAGATCAGCACGGTAAAACCGTCCTTGAGGCGCTGGGTGCCCACTGACAGCACCTGCTTGAGCGCCTTGGACGGCTGGGTGCGATCCAGCGGAATCGGTTCCAGCAGTTTCAGCCCCCAGCCGAAGACCGGAATCTTCAGCAGCTCCTGCTTGAGCACGGTGCATAGCGGGCGTTTGGCCACCTGCAGGTAGATGGTTTCCCACTCGCTCTGGTGGTTGGCCAGCAGCACGCAGGCCCCCTCAGGCAAGGCGTCACGTCCAGTCACCTGCACCTTCACGCCGCAGGTCAGTCGGAACCACCACAGCACGATATGGTTGTAGCTATGCAGGACACGGTAGCGCGCCTGTAGCGGAAGGCAGGCCGCCAGCGGCACCAGCACCACGGCGCTGAGCAGCAACGCCATGAAATAACCTACATAAAACAGCACGCTACGCAGCGCATTCACAGGCACAGTCTCCACAGGTCAGATCGAGTCAGGGCGAGATGAGCCGGAGGCGCGCTGCGCGATCCAGTCATCCATCAGGCGGGATAGTTCGAGGCGCCACGGCTTCTGATGCACACCGAAGGTGTCCAGCACGCGGCGGCAATTGAGCACACGCCGCAGCGGCGTACCTGAATTGAGGGTCAGCGCCTTGAGCGGGCCTGCGGCCACCGTCTCGCCCAGCCCCTCGAGACGGGTGATCAACTGGGTACGCACGACACTGACGAAGGCGTAGGTGCTGATCGGCTCGGTGCCGGCCAGATGGTAGGCCCCCCAGGCATCCGCACCGCAGCGCTGCTGCTGGAGCATGCCGATCAGCGCCATCGCCACGGCATCGACACTGGTCGGGCACAGGATGACATCTTCGGCGGCACGCACCTCTTCCCCCGCCAGCAGACGCTCGATCAGCGTCGGCAACCAGGCATCGCGCCCTTCCGGACCGAACAGCGGGCCCAGACGCACGATCAGGTGATCGGGCAGTTCGGCACGGATGCGATCACCGGTCGCGATGACGCGGCGCAGCGCCGTATCGATCGGCGAGGGCACCTCGTCCTCGTCGAGCAAGCCTTCGCCGCCCTGCTCGAACATCTGATCTGCCACGCACCACACCAGCGGTGTGCCGGTCTCGATGCAGGCGGCCAGCACTTGCTCCACCGCCTCGGCATGCGCCATCACCTCGGCAGGTGCGGAATCGGCCGGGCGTGCGAACGGCGGCACGATGACGACATCCGCCTGGCTGGTGCGGATGTCATCGGCACCAATACGGTCAGACTCGACGGCGTTGAGCTCAAGATCGGCGCGCGTACCGGCCGCACGAATCAGACCCAGGCCAAGACAATGCCCGGCATCTAGCAGCAAGAGTTTCACAGGCAGGCTCCAGCAAACAGGCGCATCGCCGCAAGAGGCGACGATGCAAAGGTGTCATTCTATCAACCTTGCAGACTGGCTGCAGGCCCGTTGTTACGTGGAGTGATGGAGATCAAAGGGGCGCCGATCGGGTGAGGGCGACCGATGCCGTAGCCTTGCACGAAGTCGACACCGATCAGCTCGAGGGCGGGGATCAGCTCAAGACGCTCGACATATTCCGCCACCGTGATGATGCCCATCTGGGCACAGATGCCACAGATGGCGGAGACGATGGCGGCGTCGAGGCTATCGCGAGTCAGGTTGCGCACGAAGGCGCCGTCGATCTTGAGCTGATTGACCGGCAGCTCCTTGAGGTAGGCAAAGGACGACATGCCGCTGCCGAAGTCGTCCAGGGCGAAGCTGCAGCCAAGCCGGCGCATGCTGTAGATGAACTCGCGCGCCTGGGCCAGATTGCTGATGGCCGCCGTCTCGGTGATCTCGAAGCACAGCCGCTGTGGCATGACGGAGCTTTGCGTGACCAGCGCCGCCAGCTGATCGCGCATGCGCAGGTCACCCATGCTCTGGCCGGAGAGGTTGATCGCCAGCACGGCATCCGATTCGATGCGGCCATCATCGGACTCCAGCACCTGCAGCGCCTGGGTGACGACCCAGATATCAATCTCGGGCATCAGGCCGAATCGCTCCGCCGTCGCCATGAAGTGCGCCGGGGCCAGGTGCTCGCCCGAGTCGTTGACGTAGCGCAGCAGTACCTCATAGTAGGGCTTGCTGGTGGCATCACTCAGCGAGCGGATCGGCTGGATATACAGCGTGAAGCGGTCATTCTCCAGCGCCTCGTGCAGCAGCGGCAGCCATTGCACCTCGCGCTGGGCACGCTCGAACCCCGCATCTCCGTCATGGTAGGCATGTACCTGATTGCGCCCGCTCTGCTTGGCCATGTAGCAGGCACCATCCGCCTGACGCAGGACTTCGGAGGCCTGGACACCGCCCTCGACCGGCGCGACCCCAATGCTGACGCCCAACTGGAATGGCCGCCCCTCATCGTAGTAGCGATAGGCACTGACGGCCGCGCACAGCGCTTCGGCACGCTCGATGGCCTGCTCGCGAGAACAGCGATAGAGCAGCACGGCGAACTCATCGCCCCCCAGGCGTGCCAGTACATCCGTTTCCCGCACCTGAGCTCGCATCAGCGCGGAGAGCTCGCGCAATACGGTGTCTCCGGCCGCGTGACCGCAGGTGTCGTTGACCACCTTGAAGAAGTCGAGATCCAGGTACAGCAGCTGGTGAAAGCCGCCATCGCCCAGCGCCGCGGTGAGAGCGTCATCGAAGGCGGTGCGATTGTGCAGGCCGGTCAGACTGTCGTGATGCGCCTGGAAGTTGAGGCGCCGAATCATGGCCTGGCGATAGCTGATGTCGCGGAAGACCAGTACGGCCCCCTCGACATCTCCACTGCGACGCCGCACGGGCGAGGCCTTGAGCTCCACGGCACATTCACTGCCATCACGTGCCACCAGCAGCGTCTGGCTGGACATGTGCACCACTTCGCCACGCTGCAAGACCCCTTCCAGCTGGCTGGCAACCGACTGCAACGTACCTTCATGGCGCAGCTGCAAGATGCGCGCCCAGGGGCGCCCGCGGGCCAACGACGGGTCCCAGCCACACAGTTCGGCAGCGATGGGATTGATGTGCTGGATATGGCCCTCGCGATCGAGGCTGATCACTCCTTCATCGATGGAATCCAGCATGACCGCCACCTGATCGCGCTCATGACGCAGCTCCCGGGTCCGATACTCCAGCAGGCCATCAAGACGCGAGCGGTAATGGCGACTACGACGCATGCGCTGCTCGGCACTGATGGCCAGGAGTGCCAGCCCCAACACGGCCAGGGTCGCGATCGCGATGGCCAGGGCCAGCCACAGATTCTGCCCGGAGTTCATGCCCACCCCGGCGGGAGAGATGATGGGCGTGGTCAGCGGTATCATCTCCATCGCCGCCATGCCGATGTAATGCATGCCGGCGATGGCAAGACCCATCGCACCGGCCGCCAGGGCCTGATAGATGCGATTGGGGCGGCGCTGGCGCAAGAAGAAGCCTCCCAGCCACAGGGCCGCCGTCGCGGCCACCACCGCCACCACGATAGACACCGCGAACAGCAGCGGGTCATAGCGGTATGGCATGTGCATCTGCATCGCCGCCATGCCGGTGTAGTGCATCGTGGCGATGCCGCCGCCCATGATGGTCCCGCTGGTCATCAACAGCATCGGCGTCAGGCGTGGCAACGTATTCACCCAGAGTGCCAGCCCCGAGGCCAGCATCGCGATCAGCACCGACAACGCCGTCAGGCCGGGCGCATAGGTGACCGAAGCCGGGCTTTCATACGCCAGCATGCCGATGAAATGCATGGCCCAGACACCCAGCCCCATTGCCACGGCTCCGCCCACCAGCCAGCCGAGGCTGGTGGCGCGCGAAGGGGCCAGCGCGACCTGACGAATCAACTGCAGCGCTGCATGTGAAGCCAGCACTGCAACCACGATTGACAGGGCGACCAGTGGATAGGAATAACTGCCATGCATGAATAACCTCAATCATCAGGGGCATGCCACAGTCGGCAAGATAGGGGCGGAAATCCGACAACGGCGTCATGTCGCCAGCACCCCCTCTGGAGTACCACGACAGGCTTCTCAGGCCATGGATTGCCACCCGACAACACTGGCAGTCCAACGGCGAGATACCAAGAGAATACGGCCATGAAGCGTTTTTTGCACAACGCTCGTTTGCAACGCATGTATGAGCCGCAATGGACTGGCACTCAACCTCCCTTACGCGCGGCACTAGCCACTGGATGTCGCGCTCGGAATCATTTCTCATGATCGGCGATAATTCATGAAAAACAGTCGCTTACATAAAAAAATATCGCGAACATCTCATGGTTGATTCAAAAAAAAGCCCTCGCTGAACGAGGGCCTTTTCATCGTTATCGCTTGCGCGTTCTATCGGCGCACAGGCGAAAAACTTTATTCAAAACGGTTGTGTATATCTAAAACTCATAAAAAAAACCAGTTTAGAATAAATCTTTGAATATACGGGGAAAATTTCAAAAAATCCATGAAATGTCAACCTCTGACCGATTTTGGTTGATAAAACGCTGCTGGCAGAGCCTCCCCTTTCGATCCAGGCTGAAGCCGTGCGTCATCGCCTCCTCTGTACGCAAGCTCGGGGACCAAGCAGAACTAAGTCAGCCCCTTTTTTCTTTACATTTTGCCCCGAAGGTGGTAATGGCCAGAGTGCACCGAATCAGGAAAAAGCAGACATACGCACCAATCTCCCACTGCTACGTACAGTTCTGAGCATGCTAGTCTCAGGTGACCCGATGTAGAAAATAGATATTGAACGCAGAAATAAAGAGAATTCAAAATGCTAGCACCGCTGATGGCAACAAATAGGGAAGACTTAAAATGGGTCTAAAATAGAAAGCAAACACGGGCAATTACTAGAGCAGCTATAGGGTAACAATGAATACAGAAGATTGGAAAAATGAGGCCATAGCGTTTCTCGCAATAGCTTCTTTGGAAAATTCGGATTACTGGAGAATGTATAACTTAAGCAAATTAGGTGAAAGCTATACGTACATACTAAAGCAAAAGCCTTATGATGAGAATAAATCTATACTCAATTTTGAATTCACAAAAAAAGAATGGGACTTTCAAAAGCAAAATCTGTGGAAAAAAGGACAATCGATAGCACGACAACTTGCGCATAATGGAATAAGATTAATTTTCCCCGAGCAAGAAGAATTTCCTGAGAAGCTCAAGACAATACCAACACCACCAAAATGGCTATTTGTACAAGGCAACACATATAACTTATCGACAAAGTCTGTAGCGATCGTTGGTACTCGCAAGCCTTCTGAAGAAGGTGTTTTTATGACAAAGGTTTTAATGTCAGGCTTATGCTTGAAAGATATTGTAACCGTAAGCGGCCTTGCTGTTGGTATAGATCATATAGTGCACATGGAGTCCATACATTACGACATACCAACTGTAGCTATACTAGGCTATGGTTTCGACGAGGAGTACCCAAAAGGAACACAGCAAACTAGAGATGAGATACTAAGGAATGGTGGCACTATCATATCTGAGTATCTTCCATGGCAGAAAGGGAGTGCACAAACATTTATTAGGCGTAACAGATTACAGGCAGGATTAGCCAATTCTCTTATCCCAGTCGAGTGGGATATAAAATCTGGCACTGCGCATACTGTAAAATTTGCGAGTGAGTTCAATAGAAAAATATACTGCATCTACTTGCCTAGAACCAAGTTAATAAGACCTGAGATAGCTTATTCAGAGAATAAATATAATGCAGCTTCCTATGTATTACCGAATCAAATCAGTGAGCTACTAACGGCGGTGCAACAAGATCACAACAACGAAGACAACAAACAAATTCCATTTAAAATATAAAGAGAGGATGATGGAAGTGCCAAGAATTAAAGGTGTGATCTTAAGCGTAGAAGATGTCCTATTTCCTATGGGGAAGAGTGATCACAGAGCACTTTTTGAGGAAATAGAAAAGTTAATTAATTTCTTTAAATCTAGAGGAATTGTTTTTACAGTACTTACAAATAGAACATTTAGAATTGGTAGTGACCCACTTGAAGATAGATTAAAAGAACATTGGGGGGACTTTCCATATTTTTGTACAAGTAAGAACCCTCGCATCCCTAAAAAGCCCCAAGCAGCGTCCACTGCCTATGTATTAGAACAACTTGATTGGAGGCAAGAAGAAGTAATTTACATCGGAGCATCAGATAGCGATATGAAAACAGCTGTCAATGGTAACTTACTCTTTCTACGAGCAACATGGTGGAATACTAAAACCGATTATGGCTTTGAATTTGACAGCCCAAAGGACATAGCACGGTATATTGATACATTCTGCCTACGGGAGCACCATTGGTGTCACGAAATTCATGATCAAGACTTTCACTTTTACGCACTGGCTCCCTTTAGTACATTTAAAGAAGAGCATACCCTTTACTCAGCTGATGCAAGGAGTGCAGCGAAGAATGGAAAAGGCCATCCAGATTTTTGGGTAGGTGCGTTAGTGTCAAGCATTTACTTTAGCGGATTATACAAAGAAATAAATTATATAACTTCATATCCTGGCCATAGGCCTGGCTCAGGCAATAGTGTCATGGATGAAGCGGTAGCAATATTTGGCAAATGCTTCCGCATTAACTACATACCCGACTTGATTATTAGGCATACACAGTCAACTAAATCACAGACAGCTAGAAAAACTGGGATAACGATTGGACATGAGAACCAGCTTAATACAATACATTTAAATCCGACACCACGAAAAAACTCAAACAGCTGTTATAGTAGCTCGCCGATGAAAATGGGTAAATGTGTACTTGTAATAGATGATTTTTGTACTCGTGGATATAGCCTAGAGAGCGCAAGAGCCTATCTTAAAGAAACAGGGGTCAAGGTTATAACTGCATCCTGGCTAAAAACTATTAACTCAGATATTGAGACCTTGGCGGATCTAGGAAGGTTTGATCCTTATCAACCAAATACTTTCGAAGACATAACATTAGGTAAAAAATACGTTTACCGGGACAACATAGTTAATATCCATGCTCCTGATGAATTAACAAAGCAGTTTAAAGGTTATGAAGGGTGGGATTGGAATTGATAGAATAAACATTCAAAAAGAGCCTGAACTATCAGGCTCTTTTTGTTTCCTCACATTTCTTTACCGCTCACTCGATCTACACATACCAACTTTTCATGCTCGAGTGAAGGATTGTCTCATGATCGGACTGTGAAATTGAGCTTTACCTAATAATTCATAGGCATTACAAATACTTATTGCCCTCTGCAATAATTGAGAAATAACTTTTACAGATCATATCTAATACGCCTGGACACTGCCTTTCTATTTCACTACTGCTTGAAGATTTGGGTATAGCGCCATCATTAACAACACAGTCACGAATTACAATCGATAAAAGACTGTTCCTTATATCGTATTGATCGGAAACAACTCTATAAAGCTTGCTATATACTTCTTCTTTTGTCATTTTATTGCCTCTAGATTATACTCTGATCAAGATAAAACCCCAAATTGCTTCAGCAAAATAGCTTGAGGAAAGTTGTAAGTAACATATTTACCCTGCCCTAAAACTTGGTAGTTGTTATTTTGTGTTTTCACAATAGATGACTCTTCGTCTATAGATAATATAGGTGACGTGAAAACATAATCGTCTTTATCAAATCTACCGGTTTTATCTAACACTACAATCCCATATAAATACCTTCCTTTAACCTCATTGTCATCCACAGAGATAATAAGCCAATCCTTAACGCTACAATCGTACGGTTGTCTATTGTTAGTCATTGCTAGTTATCCTAATTAGTTTCCCATAAACTATAGTACTTGCAGTTCGTGAAAAATCAATTAGCTAGAAAACAAAATTCAAACAATTAATTTTTTGAAAACAACTCGTTCACCTGAGGTAAATACAAAATTAATTAGTTATGCACCAATCTCGAGCCAAAATCGGTTGAAGGAGCCTAAGAAATTCTTAATAAACGAAAAATTAAATACCGAAAGTGAAAAAAGTTAGTTTTTCAAAGCATCTCCCTTAGACCAATTAACTAGAAAAAAGAGAACTATATTAGCCACATCTCTATCATCGGACACTGATATCTCGTGCGGCTAAGCGTACCTGGACCCAGAACTCAAGCAATAAGCGCAGCACCTGGGGTATCCAGGCCTCCTGTGTATTCCCCCAGAGACACCTGCTTCGGTGTCCGATATCCGAGTAGCTTTTGAGGACGGTCATTCAGCTTTATGGCCTCTTTGTGCAGCTGGGCATCGGTGGTCTAGCGGAAATCCGTTACTTTAGCCGTATGAGGCCATTGGTGCTCTCGTTGGTCCCACGCTGTCCGGTGCAGTAGAGGATCACAGAAGTAGATCGCCGCCTTCACGGTCTTGGCCACTGCTTCGTGGCTAACAACTTCCGAGCCCTTGTCCAGGCTGATAGCCTGGATTGCTCCGCGACTCGGCTTGAATAAGCTAATCATAGCGCTTGCGTCAGCCGCCGATCTCACGGTAGAGCGTATCGATCTCCTCCTGGGTCTTCTGGGCGGCTTTACTGGGGCTCTTGCTCTCGAAGATGCCGGTGGCGTTGTCCAGTAGTTCGAGTTTCCACTGACTCACCATGGTTGGGTGGATCTCGAAGCAGGCTGCGATATCCGACGTGGTCTGTTTCCCCTTGGGGCGGTAAGGGCTACCTTGGCTCTGAGCTCACTGCTGTACTGTCGACGTTTCCTGCTCAGGATAAAGCTCTCCTGGCCGGTCTGATCAGAGCTTAGCGCCTAGTCCGAATTTCGGGGTCCACTTCAGATCATTCTGGGCATTCGTGAGCTAAAAAACTCATTCCCTTCCTATGAGCAAAGTCTTGGCCTAGGGTGAATGGCTTTGCCCCCACTCCTCTACTCCGCCCTAGGCAGCATTGGCTCGCCTATATATATGCCACCCTCATCGTGACGAGACTGACGTACCGACCTGGAGCAATGGTTTTGTGGCATCGCCCTATCTAACGACTTATCCTTATAGTGAAAGAAGAAGACCAATATACAAAAATACATTCGGTGGAGCTATAGTAAAGGCCTACACTGGAAAGAAACTTACCTAACAAGATGAAATTGACGAAAGATGGCGCCTACCAGGCGTGCCATCGGGCGGTAGCGTGGCGAAACCGAAATGCTGGTCTATTATTGCTATGCATAAACTACGACAACGCATGCCATCCGTATTTCATTCAAGGTGAGAATGGCAAGCCGTAAATAAATTGTATAAATTAAATGCTGATGAGAGAGGCCTCAACGGGCTATATAGAGTATATTTTTGAATATAATAAACATATATTGGGAGACGAACAATGAATCAAGAATGGATTCTTCAAAAGAAGGAAACGCGTCGGACATATTCAACATCAACATGGGTACCGTTGCGAGCATCCGTTTATAATGGAGCGGGAAATTCCCGAAATGTTGAATATACTTCGGAGTACTTTGGCTGTGGTTCTGTAGCTTTCCCTCCACAGCATAGAGAAATAGCCGAAAAAGCCAGCTGGAGTAGTATTGGTATCAGTAGCACACCTCAACCTTATGCCTACGAAGATGGTTGTTATTCTACAATTGAACAGTACGAATGGAATGACAAAGAACCAATCGGAGTTCATCTTGTTTTTGAACATCCACAGCCTGTAGTGGGCGGCAACTTATGGATACTAAATCCTGATTTGATTGTGGCGTTACGGCTTATAAAAGAAGGCAACAATTGGGTAAGGCCAGAGGAAAATTTTGTAATAGTGGCTAGAGAAGTTTTCGATGATGAAAGAAATCCACACAAGATTGAAATCAAAAGAGAGTTTCTTCTCGATTATTTAGCAGCCAGGAATTTATCTTTGAAACTATCGTACTATCGGCAAAGAGTCGAAAATGTAGAGACACTCGAGAACAGTGAATATGCAGGACTCGAAAAACACGAAGAAGAGAGAGATGGCGGCCAATATAAACTGCTTATACGTGAACTGAATGATATTTTTGGTGGTAAATGGTCATTATTTCGTACTTGGCGAACAGACGTGGATGAAGAGGAAGACGCTCCTGTAATGGGACCTGAAAGAGACGATAATACTGACTATGAAACCTCTGAAGGGACTATAAATGGTTATCATGGTATACGGGTGGAGGGCGAGTTTTGGCGAGATGAATGGATTGACCATAATGGTTTAAGTAAGAGAGTTAGGCAAGATGTGGATGAAAACTTGCCCCGATTCATAGTAGAAACCGATAGTACACGAATGGAGTCATCTGAACTTAACGATGAAGATGTTGGAAGGTGGCTGTGGTTTCGTTCAAATATTATTAATGAACTGCTGGGGCTCCGCGGATTTTCGCTTGAATGGTATACAGCCGAAACAGGAGCGATTCACTCTACTTCCGGTCATCGGACTCACTTTGGAGTAAACTCGGCGGATTTAATTACAGTATATGCTTATGATATCGCCCGCCTCCCTTCTTGGGAGCAACACTTATGGGCCGGGCAAAACGTAGTCCCAGAGGGCAAAATTTCAAGTGAATTGTTTGACTCTCAAACAAAAGCACAACCGGCAGCAACACACGCTGTAGAGGAAATGCTTCTTGGTGTAATCAACATGCTTGAAAAATCATTCAAACAAAGGTTCAAAGCCCCTCTTTTTTCACATGATTTTGATCATACAGATGCTTTAAATAAAATAAATCGATTCCAGAGTAAAGATAGAGCATCACTACTAAGGTTAGCAAAAGAAATTATTCGGATATTCTCTGACCGACTTAATGTCAAAGAATTGCGAAAATTATCGAAGCACCGCGAAAAGGATAAACTTGGTTCGAACAAGCTACTGCAAGAAATACTATCTCAAAAAGTTGGAAGTGAAGAGGCTCATAAAATCTTTGGAGCAATTGTGGGTGCTTATGATATGAGATTAGGAGACGCGCATCCGACAAGTTCAAAGATCGATCAAGCCTTAACACTTGCGGGAATTAATAGCGAAGCCTCATATTTAAAACAAGGGGAGGCGTTGATTAACAATTTTGGCTATTCAATATGGTCTATTCATAACGGATTATTTAACACACCAGAAAAATAGCAGTCTACCAGACAGCATTAACAGCTGCTATAATAAAATATCTATCGCTCAATCCTATGTAGAAATAGCAAGTGTCATCAACAGGTCAAAGAATACGGGCCCAAAGCCAATATGATAACTAATAAGCCTGCGCCAGATGAGTTCAAAAACTTAAGCGTGCAGTATTTAGCTCAATCAGTAGACCTATTACTGAAGACAGAAATGGCTCTTACACAAGGAGATTGGGGAGCCGATGAAGTGCTTGAAGAAGAGTGGGAGAATCGACAGGGCATACTCGGAAATTCATTGATAATGCTCTTTCTATCTATAGAAAATTATTTTAAGTATAGGATATGTAAAGTTGATCCACTGCTCTTAATTGCGGGAGAGCCATCAAGATGGGGATTAAGTAAAGGTAATAAAAACTTTGAGGATCTATTCATACATCAATTTGATGACTTACTCGTTATTTATCAAGAAATAACAGAAGAAGGAATAGATTTAGGCGTGAAGCAGAGATTGAATGAATTGCGAAAGAAACGAAACAAATATACTCATGGATTACATCGAGCTATTTTAAACCCAAAATATATTATCGAGTCGACTGCTATATATTTGACGAGCTTGTGGGAAGAGAATTGGACAAGAGACTTTAAATCAGCAATGTTAACGGAGCCTCTTTATGGCCTTACAAATGAAGAGGAAGAGCAGATGATGTTGCTATCCTACTTCAAAATATTTGAGAAGTACTTGACTGCCAATGAACTAAGAAAGTTGATAGGCATGCCAAGTACTGGACGAAGGTATCTTTGTCCGTATTGTAAAAATTGCTCTATCGAATCAGGAATAACTGTAAACCCAAATTATGCACTATTGGTGCCAAATAAAGCAGAATCAGAAACTATTAATTGCTGGTTATGTGAATGCCTTATTGATGTAAAGAGAAGTAGCTGCATATTAACAGAATGTCATGGTAATGTTATTTATGCTAAGGATACGCACTATGAGCATACTAGTAACTGCTGTCTCACATGTGGTTCAGCACAAAACAGATAAAAAGCTAAAAAGCTAAAAAGCTAAAAAGCTAAAAAGCTAAAAAGCTAAAAAGCTAAAAAGTGAAATCATAGCACTAGTGAAGTTCCTCTAATTTTAACATACCTTCTATTTACGATTCACTCTCGGCAAAGGCGAATCAAGATTTAACCGTGACATGTCTAAATTCTGTGAATAAGCGTTATATTGCCAGCGTCTGAATTGATCTAACAGCAGATTATTAGTCTTCTCTAAGCGCTTGACCTCAGCCTCCAAGGCAGAAATGCGTTTATTTGCTGCTTCTAGAGTAAAATCTCGAGGAGAAGAGCTCACATTTTCCCTGATAGATTGTTGGCGCTCTTTGAAAGCACTCTTGATAACGGGATATTGATACATCGTATGCTTTGATATAGACGAAATACCTAACACGATAGCCATATGCTCACAGAATAGAGGCCATGTTAGCTTTCCTTGCCAGCGATCCAACTCCCTAAGAATTTTAGGTAGAGTAGATGAAGTTACTATTTTCTTGGGCATTACGAATCTCCTAAAGTCGGTTGAAAGGCAATGGGCTTTACTAAAGGATCGCTAACATAATCATAGGTAATATCCAATGACCTTAACGTCCGCTCAATAGCCGAGGGGTCATGTTCATTAGGTATGCTTGCAAGCGTGCCATCAGGCACACCTGGTTGCTCAAGTGTTATGCGCATAGCACGCACATTTGCCAGCTTCCACTTGTGGTTATCTACCCATCGGTCAGCACCAAAAATGCCGTCTTGGTGAGCCACTGTCGCAAGCTTGAGCAGCTCTTCCGTCTGATCTTCAAGCCGCTTGATGCGTTCGAGAGTGACATGATCACCTTTTACGCACACATGCTCTTTGCAGGTCATACACTCCATCTGTTTCTGACAGGGAGCCATTGCATAGTCGTGCGTACACATACCATAGAGGGTTGCTTTCGCCGTACCCAAGCGATCGATGCCTAGCTCTCTATAGGTGACGGGAGCCTTTCCTCGAAACCGTTCGAGGACACTGGGCTTCTCTGCATGCAACAATTTTTGGACTGTGTTGAATTTTTCTTCGGGGGTACGGTGATCGTAGTATCGGTTATCGCTCACCCGTGCACGGCCTGCCCATTGTGCGAGCGTATAGTCATCCATTCCAGCACGCTCTGACATAGTACTTAGCCAGTGTCTTAATTGATGGCTAGTTAATACAATCGGCGTGCCATCGACCTCTCGAAGCTCAAACCGTTCAAACAAGGACCTTCGACTGTTACTATTCTTTGACTGAATACGACTATTCACTTCAGTAGTAGTAGGTAAACGCCACGAAAATGGCTTCGCTTTAAATGTAGAGTGAAACTCGCCCTCACGATGAAGACACAATGCATCCCATATAAAAACTTTATCTAAACTACTTGAGTAAGGCCACTCTATACCACAATAGGTATTGAATATAAAATCTGCCAACCGTCCATATGTTACTTTATTGTCTATCACTAACTTAGAAAGCCACTTCCGCCCCCCTATCGATGCCCACCGTACGTTCCCATTACTGTCAATGACATTACCTTTAATAGATGATAATGCTAATATCTCACTTAGATCTTCAGGGGAAAGCTGTTTGTCTCTCTGGCTATTGGGGAATATGTCCACCCCCGCGTTACCCATAATTCGACCAGGGTTATTATACGCGAATTTTGCAGCTATACGTGCTGGTTCGCCAATCACGGTAAGGCGCCGCACTGCCTCCTCCACCACACTATGCATAGCGGGTATGATCCACTTTTTCATATTCCCCTTACCCTTCGCAGCATACCAACGAAGAAACATCTGTTGC
The DNA here is from genome assembly GCF_029846405.1 of Cobetia sp. 29-18-1. Taxonomy (NCBI): domain Bacteria; kingdom Pseudomonadati; phylum Pseudomonadota; class Gammaproteobacteria; order Oceanospirillales; family Halomonadaceae; genus Cobetia; species Cobetia sp. 29-18-1. The sequence continues at coordinate 45,334 of NZ_JARWKS010000023.1, read as the reverse complement.
CTCCCCTGACTGTCTTCCTCCCAACCTATGCAATTCACAGGCAACGCAAGCACCTCAGAAATACGGCTAGGAGCAACCATAAGTAGCACCATGATGCTAGAGAAGTATTGTGTCTCTACATCATCTGCATTAGCAAATAGGTCAGCTACCATAAGCATAGCTTGATGTGAGGGCATTTTTGATGCCCTATGGTTACTACCATCTTCATCAAGAGCTTCATTTAAAATCTTAGGCTTAGCAAAAGGGGATTTCCACTGAGGGAGAGATGACACTAATTTGTACTTGATACAAAATTCGCAAATTTTTTGAATTTTCAACCCAGTTTTATGCTTCACATCCGAATTGGAAAAATACTCTCGACACTTATCAGCACTGACATCCAATACTACCTGATTCAGAAGAGAGATATCCGCCTTGCCATGCACATATAGCAATGCAGCTTCAAGACACCGAAGTGCATGCAAATCATACATGACCGACACTACTGGCCGGTGACTGAAAGTATAGCGAATGTAAGCCTTAGCAAACTGTTTATACGGTTCAGATAACGGCGTATAGGTATAGGAACTAAGCGGCTTTGTCTTTGTTGCGAATACTGCAACAGTTTTGCCTTGCTGCCACCGGTCATTATTCCACCCACCGCCCTCTTCAAAGGCCGTCAGCTTCTCTCTGGCCAGACAAATAAAATCTTTCAGATTCTGCTTTGCATCTGATTCTACTCGAGGGGCAAATTGGATTATATCAGCCATCATCTCTCTCCATATTTGACTCCTCGGTTAGCACATCACTCCGCTCTGCTCGCTCACACAAAGATACGCAATGCTCGACAGCCAGAATCAACTGATCGTTTGCCTGCACAACCAGCTCATCACATCCAGCCTCTTGTGAGCGACGCTTCTCCTCATGAAGCTCCACGAGTACCTCTTTGTGCGGGCCTTCAACCCAAGGCTGGAAATGATGGCAGGTATAGCAAGCACGATATCCACTGGCGCAAAAGCCATAGTTACCACAAGTACCAACTGCTTCCTGTCGATGATTCGGTACTCGACTTCTCGGATCACTTCCTCGTATAGCCTCACGCTCTGACCAAACCAGTGTCCCCATACAGGCCTGAGCAAACGGTGCCAATTGAGCTCCTACCAATTCATCGATGATGACCGCTTCCTGGGCTGTGTTCTCGCAGTAGACCTGTACATTCTGCGTATCCGTATGGTCTAGCAATTCTGCAATCACCTGCGCTCCAAAACCTTCTCGGCGGAGTTTTGTTCCTCGGGTATAGCGGAAGCGCGTTGCCGACAAGCGAATAAACTCGCCAGTACGTTCTGAGCGAGCTTGTGACAATCGAGATAAATTTCTGAGTCCCCGTGCAAGTTGAGCTGTAGTCGCATGGAGCGTATCAGGACGAGCTCCCATCAGAAGCTCTGTAACATCAATAGCATCCGATATGTATTTCAACGCTTTAGGGTTGATAAAGATAGGTATCTCATCATAGAGATCGGAACCTAGTTTATGACCAATTACTCTCTCTACTTGAGAAACTGATTCTAGGTGCAAGTGCTTGAGCACTTGATATAAATCTTCAATAATAGCCAGAGTGCGAAAGGAATGTCGAAACCTAACTCCTCTTTGCTTGGCACGGGGTATGCGTATCTTATGTTGTGATATGTCGCATGATGCTCCCTTGAGAAGGTCTTTGCCACGTAAAGCTGCAATCTGTACGGGCCTCCTAGCAGTCATAGTCAGTGTCAGAAAATAGGCATATTCACTTAAACTAACTTCCTTTTGGGCTGCTGCCATATTTGCCCAATTCAACAGGGATTGGATTTCCAGATCTGTTAGAGGGCCTGTTTCGGGGCAAGAAATTATTACTGCCTTGCCTTTCTCATACCCCTGTATCCGCCACTCCTGCAACAATTTGGCAACGTCTTTCTCAACCCCAGGGAAGCCATAATCGTGCCACGCTAACAGGAAGCCCTTGAGCCCTCCGATATTCCATTGCCCTTCCTTTTTCAAGCTCGAGCGCCAGTTTAGTAGTGCCTCAGCCGATACAGAGTTCGCTCCAGTATCGTGAAGAAATTTCTTAAATCGGTTAGTCATGTTATAAGCATGCAGGGCAGAGAACTCTTCCGCATATCTGCATAACGTAGCGCGAAAACCACTCTGCGTTGGCTCCGGAAGCTCTGCCGCCTTTCCTAAGTAAAGAGTAACGTCCTTATTCAACTGCCAGCGATTATCATCTAGATAAAATACATAGCCATCTTTTGATACAGATTTCTCGTCAGCTGATCTCTCTTGAGGCCATTCCTTAGTGTTAGTACTCATTCTCACCTCTCGAAAGATCAGTCGATATCATTCCCGCCTGTAGTGCTCGAATAGCCCTATTAGCCGTTTCACGAATATGACGTTGGTTGTAGGCTACACCAGACTCTCGGCTTCGATGTCCATTCAAGATCGCCCGCATATCCAACTCTTGAGCCTCACTAATAGGCTCAAGCATCGCGTATTTCGCACTACCACTACGCGCTTTCCTGTTGTGCTCATCGATTTTCTGAGATAACTCATAGTTGAAGTGATGCCGGAAGGCGTGTGGATGGATTGCGGAAAAGGTGGGGTCAACCTGACGCATCTTGCGCATGATCTGAGTGCCAAGGGCCGCAGCAGACAGCGGGTTGCCATATCCAGGCCCTTTCTTGTGCGACACAATCAGGTACGGGTGCCGTCGCGCCGGTGGAATGCCTGCTCGAACGTTCAGGATGTAGTCCTGAATTTGATCTGCAAGGGCCCGCGGCAACGGTAAAGCACGCTCGTTGGTCTTGGGGACCCCCTGATAGGGACGAGGGTCACTGATATCGTCCTGATTGCGGCGTAACCAGACCAAGGGCTCATTACCGAACTCAATGAAGTCTGTACGGACGCTCAGCAGCTCACCACGTCGCATTCCCGTATGCCTCAGCAACCCAAACAGGATCGCATTGCGCAATCTAACGCCTGGGTCGCGGAACGGGTTGTGAGGATGATCGACAGCGGACACGGCCATGAAGCGATCGATGAGTTCTGAGGGAGGAGACTTGTCATGAGGATCACCGTCCGAATACCCCATGAGCCCACGCGGCCGATGGTTACGAATGCTCGTCACCATCTTCTTGATCGCATCCGAATCGTCGCTACTCTGCTTATGCTGAGTCAGTACGGTTGCCAGAAACTCGAGATACTCGGCCAAGGTGGTCATTCGATTGAAGTGGTGTGAGGCACAGATCGATGCCTGTGTACCGCTTTGCCCCACGTGCGCCTCAAGGAAAGCATGAATCGATGCGGCCCCCCTTCGCGGTTTTACTGTTTTCAAGTCGCGTGTGTCGCGTTTCATGAAGTCCCGTAGGGATAGAACATCGGGGAGAGACAAAAAGCGAGACTGGGAGAATTCAGTGATCAGGTCCCTCCGGCTGTAAGCCTCCCACAGTAGTAGAACGAGGATGTCGGCGAGCTTGTTCCTGATGGTGTTGACCGCAGCACCCGCGTTACGCAGACGCACCGTAGTGAACAGCGTCGGATAGAACATCGGAACACCGCTGTCATCCAGCAGGAACGGAGCACGCTCCCCTCCCTCTAGGACCCTGATCGTGAGTGTCGACATCGCTCCCTCTTTTCTCTACCTTTTTTTGAGTGTAGTACTAGTAAATCTTTTCTCCACTTTTTTTTGCGCACAAAAAAGGCAAGCCACTTAAGAATCAGTGACTTGCCCATAACATCATCTACTACAAGCTAGAGGGATTCCCTAGAACGGGATTTCATCATCGAAATCATCGAAGCTGCCCGCGGGCGGCGCACCGAAATTGTTGTTCTGGGAGTTGTTCTGCTGGGCAGGCTGCTGGCCAACGAAGTTGTTGCCCTGCTGAGGGGCCGGCTGCTGACCACCGAACTGCCCGCCTTGCTGAGGGGCTGGCTGCTGACCACCGAACTGGCCACCTTGCTGCGGGGCCGGCTGCTGACCACCGAACTGGCCACCCTGCTGGGGTGCTGCGGCCGGTTGCTGGCCGCCCTGCTGAGGCGCCTGCTGCGGGCGACCACCAGCGAAGTTGCCGCCGCCACCTTCACCACGCGTATCCAGCATCTGCATGTCGTTGGCCACGATTTCGGTGCTGTAACGGTCATTGCCGTTCTGATCCTGCCACTTGCGCGTCTGCAGGCGACCTTCGATATACAGGCGTGAGCCTTTCTTGACATATTGCTGGGCCACTTCAGCCAGCTTGTTGAACATCACCACACGGTGCCATTCGGTACGTTCCTGACGCTGACCGCTCTGGCGATCATTCCAGGTGTCCGTCGTCGCGAGGTTCAGGTTGCACACCGCACTACCGGACGGGGTGAAGCGAACTTCCGGGTCTTGACCGAGATTACCGATCAGAATGACCTTGTTTACGCCACGAGCCATGAAGATTACTCCTGCAAATAGACCGGCGCGCCATGGGCACCGGAGAAGGTATCGAGTGCACCGGCAATGTGTTGCCGATGTCAGGGTTCAGCTGGCAGGCACTTCCGCGCCTGCCGGAGTTTCGTCATCACGCTGGCGAGTGAAGCGGGCCAGCGCCTTGTCATCCAGTGTATCGCGTGTGACCTTGAGATAAGCGACCCGTTCCTCACGTACCACGAGCGCCTCTTCCACGCCGGCGATCGCCAGCAGGCGTGTCTGCAGCTCGACGGCCGACAATTGCGCGGCCTCGGGTGACAGGCCGATCACTTCACTGCCCAGATGTCGCGGCGGTTGCATGCCCCACACCACGGCCAGCCACAGAATGGCGACCAGCCCCATGGCGAAGAACACGCCGCTCAGACCGAAATGCCCGGTCAACCAGCCGCCCCCGACACCGCCCACGAAGGCGCCCAGGAACTGGCTGGTGGAATAGACCCCCATCGCCGTACCCTTGGCACCGGCCGGGGCCAGCTTTGAGATCATTGACGGCAAGGTCGCCTCAAGCAGATTGAAGGCGACGAAGAACAACCACAGCAGGCCGAGGAACATCGCCAGCCCCGCATGCTCGATGCCATCGACTCCCAGCAGCAGCAAGCTTGTCGCGATGGTCGCGACGGCCCCCAGGAAGACGGGCTTCATGCGCCGATACTTCTCGGCCACGATGACCAGCGGCAGCATGGCGACAAAGGCCAGCCCCATCAATGGCAGGTAGATCCAGCCATGATGCGCGGGGGCGATGCCGAAATTGACCAGCTGCTGGGGGATGGCCACGAAGCAGGCGGTCAGGATCATGTGCAGCGCAAAGATCGACACATCCATGCGCAACAATGCGGAATTCGCGAGGATACCCTTGAGCTGGCGCCTATCAAGCCCCACATCCTGATGTTGACGCCTGGGCGCAGCTGGCACCAGCTTCCAGAGCACGAACAGGCTCGCGACGGCCATCACGGCGGTCAACCAGAAGACCCCCGACAGGCCGAAGGCATCTGCGGCCAGTGGCCCTGCGACCATCGCCAGCGCGAAGGCGACCCCGATCGACATGCCGATGGAGGCCATCGCCATGGTGCGAACCTCCTCCCGGGTCTGATCGGCCAGCAGTGCCATGATCGCTCCCGCCACGGCGCCGCTGCCCTGCAGACAGCGTCCAAGGATGATCATCTCGATGCTGTCGGCCGTCGCCGCGACCAGCGAGCCCAGAATGAACAACCCGAGCCCGAAGCCGATCACGGCCTTGCGCCCCAGTCGGTCTGACAGCCAGCCGAACGGAATCTGCAGCAATGCCTGGGTCAGCCCGTAGCCACCCAGCGCCACACCGACCAGTGTCGGCGTCGCTCCGGCGAGGTCACGGGTATAGAGCGCCAGCACCGGCAACACCATGAACAGCCCCAGCATGCGAGTCGCATAGAGGCTGGCAAGGCCGACGATGGCGCGGCGTTCCGGCGCGAGCAGTCGAGAGGTTTTCATGGGCGGCGACGGGCTCCGGAGCATGACAGTCAAGAAGAGGGAGGCCGACCACGTGGGTCGCCGAGATGTGACATCCAACGGTGGTCGCCCACCAATGGACTGCATATTCTAAGGCCCGCTTGGCGGCTTTGAAAGCATGCAGCCTTTGCCGGGTGTTTCACCCGCGCCTTATAATCGTTGCTTTTATCGACGCAGCCCGAGGTGGCAATGGACAGGATTCAGGTGAGGGGTGCGCGCACCCACAACCTCAAGAACATCGATGTCGAACTGCCGCGTGACAAGCTGATCGTGGTGACCGGACTTTCCGGTTCCGGCAAGTCATCACTTGCCTTTGACACTCTCTATGCCGAGGGACAGCGGCGCTACGTCGAATCACTGTCCACCTACGCACGTCAGTTCCTGTCGATGATGGAAAAGCCGGACATCGACCATATCGAAGGCCTGTCACCGGCGATTTCCATCGAACAGAAATCGACCTCGCACAACCCGCGTTCCACCGTCGGTACCATCACCGAGATCTACGATTACCTGCGCCTGCTGTATGCACGCGCCGGTACGCCGCGCTGTCCGGACCACGCGATCGATCTGGAAGCCCAGACCATCTCGCAGATGGTCGATCAGGCGCTCGCCCTGCCGGAAGGCAGCAAGCTGATGCTGCTGGCTCCCGTGGTCAGTGGCCGCAAGGGTGAGCACCTCCAGCTGTTGTCAGAGCTGCGTGCCCAGGGCTTCGTGCGGGCACGCATCGACGGCGTGATCGTCGAGCTGGATGACCTCAAGCCGCTGGAGAAGAACAAGAAGCATGACATCGACGTCGTCGTCGATCGCTTCAAGGTGCGCGAAGACCTCAAGCAGCGTCTGGCCGAATCCTTCGAGACCGCGCTGAATCTGGCCGACGGCAGCGCACGCCTGCACTTCATGGATGGCGAACAGAAAGACCTCGTCTTCTCCTCGCGCTTCGCCTGCCCGGTGTGTGGCTATGCGCTGGCCGAGCTGGAACCGCGCCTGTTCTCCTTCAACAACCCGGCGGGCGCCTGCCCGACCTGTGACGGCCTCGGCGTGAAGCAGTATTTCGATCCCGACAAGCTGATCAGCCATCCTGAGCTGTCACTGGCCGAAGGCGTCATCAAGGGCTGGGACCGCCGCAGTGTCTACTACTTCAGCCAGCTGCAGGCCGTTGCCGAGCATTACGGCTTCGCGCTGGAAGCGGCCTGGGAGTCGCTCAGCGATGAAGCGCGTGACGCCGTGCTCAACGGCAGCGGCCGCGAGGACATCGCCTTCAGCTACGTGAATGACCGTGGCCGCAAGGTGACCCGCGAGCACCCCTTCGAGGGCGTGCTGCCCAACATGGAGCGCCGTTACCGCGAGACCGAATCCAACATGGTGCGCGAGGACCTCGCCCGCTATCTGGCGGTCCAGCCATGCCCGAGCTGCGACGGCTCGCGCCTGCGCCGTGAAGCGCGCAACGTCTATGTCGATGACCGCACGCTCTCCGAGGTCGTGCGTCAGCCGATCGGCGAGGCGTGGGAAGAGTTCGGCAAGCTGAGTCTGCCGGGACGCAAGGGCGAGATCGCCGCCAAGATCGTGCATGAGATCCAGGCGCGCCTCGAGTTTCTCGTCAATGTCGGCCTCGACTATCTGACCCTGGAGCGCAGCGCCGACACCCTGTCCGGCGGTGAGGCGCAGCGTATCCGTCTCGCCAGCCAGATCGGTGCCGGCCTGGTCGGGGTGATGTACATCCTCGATGAGCCGTCCATCGGCCTGCATCAGCGTGACAATGATCGCCTGCTCAAGACGCTGATCCATCTGCGCGACCTGGGCAACACCGTGATCGTGGTCGAGCATGATGAGGACGCGATTCGCGCCGCCGACCACGTGCTGGATATCGGCCCGGGCGCCGGCGTGCATGGTGGCGAGATCGTCGCCCAGGGCACGCCGGAGCAGATCGAGGCCACGCCTGGCTCATTGACCGGGCAATACCTGAGCGGCGAGCGCGAGATCGCCGTGCCGCCCTACCGCCTTCCGGCCAACCCTGACAAGGTGCTGCGCCTGACCGGCGCCACCGGCAACAACCTGCAGGATGTGACGCTGACGCTGCCGACAGGCCTGCTGACGTGCATCACCGGGGTCTCGGGCTCAGGCAAGTCGACGCTGATCAATGCCACCCTGATGCCGCTGGCGGCGCGTGAGCTCAATCGGGCCACCACCCTGACGCCCGCGCCCTACGGCACCATCGCAGGGCTGGGCCTGTTCGACAAGATGGTGGATATCGACCAGAGCCCCATCGGGCGGACGCCGCGCTCCAATCCGGCGACCTATACCGGCATCTTCACGCCGATTCGCGAGCTGTTCTCCGGCACCCAGGAAGCACGTGCCCGCGGCTACAAGCCGGGCCGCTTCAGCTTCAACGTCAAGGGCGGCCGCTGCGAGGCCTGTCAGGGCGACGGCCTGATCAAGGTCGAGATGCACTTCCTGCCCGACATGTACGTGCCCTGCGATGTCTGCAAGGGCAAGCGCTACAACCGCGAGACGCTTGAGGTGCAGTACAAGGGCAAGAACATCCACGAAGTGCTGGAGATGACCATCGAGGAGGCGCTGGAGTTCTTCTCGCCGGTTCCGGCCATCGCCCGCCGCCTGCAGACGCTGATGGATGTCGGCCTCTCCTACGTCCGCCTCGGCCAGAGCGCGACCACGCTGTCCGGCGGTGAAGCCCAGCGCGTCAAGCTGGCGCGTGAGCTGGCCAAGCGCGATACCGGCAAGACGCTCTATATTCTCGATGAGCCGACCACCGGTCTGCACTTCGAGGATATTCGCCAGCTGCTGGTCGTGTTGCACCGCCTGCGCGATCACGGCAACACCGTGGTCGTGATCGAGCACAACCTGGATGTGATCAAGACCGCCGACTGGCTGATCGACCTCGGCCCGGAGGGCGGCTCAGGCGGCGGCCAGATCATCGCCGAAGGCACGCCGGAGCAACTGGCCACGCAGGAGATCTCGCACACCGGTCGCTTCCTGGCCCCGCTGCTGGAGCGCCAGAAAGCCACCAGTGCCACCGCGAGCAACAAGAAGAAGGCCGAGACCAGCAGCTAAGGCACTGGATCACGTCCCTTCCGCTCCTCTGACTCACCTCGCCCCCAGCACACTCTCAACACACCTCGGGGCGAGGTGAACCGTTCGGCAAATGACACGGGCGTGTCACCCGGCCAACTGCCAGGCATAAAAAAAGGCCAACCCGCGAGGGTTGGCCTTTTCTTGTGGACGAAGCAAGCCGAAGCTTACTCTTCGCCCGCTGCCTCGGAGGCAACCGGGCGATCGACCAGCTCGACGAATGCCATCGGGGCATTGTCACCGGCGCGATAGCCGCACTTCAGGATGCGCAGGTAACCGCCCGGACGGGAGGTGTAGCGCGGGCCGAGCTCATTGAAGAGCTTGCCGACCGCTTCCTTGGAGCGCGTGCGAGAGAACGCCAAACGGCGGTTCGCAACGGTGTCCTGCTTGGCCAGGGTGATCAGCGGCTCGATATGACGACGCAGTTCCTTGGCTTTCGGCAGGGTAGTCTTGATGACTTCGTGCTCTACCAGAGAGATGCACATGTTCTTGAACATGGCTTCACGGTGAGAGCTGGTACGGTTCAGGTGACGACCACTCTTACGATGACGCATGGTTGTGATTCCTTACCAGTCTGGGGCTTGAGCCGACCGGGCTTCCTTAAGCGGAAGCCTTGTCGTCCTTCAGGCTTGCGGGCGGCCAGTTTTCCAACCGCATGCCGAGGGACAGACCACGCGCGGACAGCACGTCCTTGATTTCATTCAAGGACTTCTTGCCGAGATTCGGGGTCTTCAGCAGCTCAACTTCGGTGCGCTGAATGAGATCACCGATGTAATAGATATTCTCGGCCTTGAGACAGTTCGCACTGCGAACAGTCAGCTCAAGATCGTCTACGGGACGGAGAAGGATCGGATCGATTTGATCTTCCTCTTCTTCGACTTCCTGTTCCTTGTCTGCTTCCAGATCAACGAAGGCGGCCAGCTGCTCCTGCAGGATAGTTGCGGAGCGGCGGATCGCTTCTTCCGGATCCAGTGTGCCGTCGGTTTCCAGGTCGATCACCAGCTTGTCGAGGTTGGTGCGCTGTTCAACACGCGCAGCCTCGACGGCATAGGAGACCCGACGAACCGGGGTAAAGGTCGCATCCAGCTGGAGGCGGCCAATGGCACGTGATTCGTCATCAGCAGAGATGCGAGCATCTGCCGCTTCGTAGCCGCGGCCACGAGCGATCTTGAGCTGCATCTTCAGCTCGCCACCATCATTGAGGTGAGCGATGACGTGATCCGGATTCACGATTTCGAGATCGTGGTCGCCAGCGATGTCGCCAGCAGTCACGATACCCGGGCCCTTCTTGTTCAGCGCCAGCACAGCTTCGTCGCGACCATGCATCTTGATGGCCACGTCCTTGAGGTTCAGCAGGATTTCGATTACATCCTCCTGCACCCCTTCAATGGCGCTGTACTCGTGCAGAACGCCTTCGATCTCAGCTTCCACGACGGCACAGCCGGGCATGGAAGAAAGCAGGATGCGACGCAGAGCATTCCCCAGGGTGTGGCCGAAACCACGCTCGAAGGGTTCGAGGACGATTCGCGCGTGATGGGCGCTGACTTCCTCGACCTTGATATCGCGAGGACGGAGAAACTCTGTCACTGAGCGCTGCATAAGAACACCTTTAAGGCTGCCAAACGGATAATCTGGGTACTCCAGCCGGGCCGACGAATCGGCCCGGCGTTACATTACTTGGAGTACAGCTCGACGATCAGGTTTTCGTTGATATCGGCAGACAGGTCGCCACGCTCGGGGACAGCCTTGAAAGTGCCTTCCATCTTCTTGGAGTCGACGTCGACCCAGGAGACATCACCGCGGTTGGCAGCGAGTGCCAGAGACTGCTGGATGCGAGCCTGGTTCTTGGCCTTCTCACGAACGGTGACCACATCGCCAGCCTTCACTTTGAAGGAAGCAACGTTGACGGTACGGCCGTTCACGGCGATCGCCTTGTGGCTGACCAGCTGACGTGCCTCGGAACGCGTGGAGCCGAAGCCCATGCGGTAGACGACGTTGTCGAGACGAGTCTCGAGGAGCTGGAGCAGAACCTCACCGGTCGCACCCTTGAGGCGAGCGGCTTCTTTGTAGTAGTTGCGGAATTGCTTTTCCAGCACGCCGTACATGCGACGTACCTTCTGCTTTTCACGCAGCTGCAGGCCGTAGTCTGAAAGACGCTGACGGCGCTGGCCATGAACACCCGGGGGTTGTTCGGATTTGCACTTCTTCTCGAACGGAGTCACGCCACTCTTCAGGAAGAGGTCGGTGCCTTCACGACGAGACAGTTTGCACTTCGGTCCAATATAACGAGCCATGAGTCTGTCTCCTTAAACGCGGCGTTTCTTCGGCGGACGGCACCCATTATGCGGGATGGGGGTCACGTCGGTGATGCTTTGCACGCGGAAGCCTGCGGCATTGAGAGCACGCACGGCGGACTCACGACCCGGACCCGGGCCCTTGACCAGCACGTCGACGTTCTTCACACCATATTCGGCTGCAGCGGTCGCTGCACGTTCACTTGCGACTTGCGCAGCGAACGGGGTGCTCTTGCGAGAACCACGAAAACCCGAACCACCGGCAGTTGCCCAGGAAAGAGCATTGCCCTGGCGGTCTGTGATCGTCACGATAGTGTTGTTAAAAGAGGCGTGGATATGCGCGATGGCATCCACTACCTGCTTTTTAACCTTCTTGCGCTTACTCGGGTTAGCCATTAGATGTTTCCTGTCTAAACGCCAGTTCGTTTACTTGCGAATCGGTTTACGCGGACCTTTGCGTGTACGTGCGTTGGTCTTGGTGCGCTGACCGCGCAACGGAAGACCACGACGATGGCGCAGGCCACGATAGCAACCGAGGTCCATGAGACGCTTGATGTTCAGCGTGATCTCACGACGCAGGTCGCCTTCGACGGTGTACTTACCCACCTCGGCACGAACCAGGTCCAGTTGTTCAACAGACAGATCAGCGATCTTGACGCTCGGTTCTAAACCGAGAGCGGCGCAGATCTGCTGTGCACGCGTACGGCCAATCCCGAAGATATAAGTCAGCGAGATCGCCGCGTGCTTGTTGTCCGGGATATTGACGCCAGCAATACGGGCCATCAGTTTTCTCCGAAAGGTTAGCGGCGGATTTTACATCCACAAAGGGCGCAATAGCATACCCCTTGATCCCATTGGGAACAAGGGGGTATGCCAGCACCCGAGCTTGTATTCAGCTAAGCGGGTCGAGGGAATTAACCCTGACGCTGCTTGTGGCGGGGCTCAGTGCAGATGACCCGCACTGCGCCACGACGCCGAATGATCTTGCAGTTACGGCAAATTTTCTTGACGGAAGCTCGAACTTTCATCGTTCTCTCCAGTTTGCTAACAGGGGCTGCGCAATCAGCGCATCATGCCACCGCTGCCATAGCCTTTGAGGTTGGCCTTCTTCATCACCGACGCATACTGATTTGACATCAGATGCGACTGCACCTGGGCCATGAAGTCCATGACCACCACGACCACGATGAGCAGAGAGGTGCCGCCGAAATAGAACGGAACCTGCCATGCAACAACGAGGAATTGAGGCATCAGGGAGACTAGGGTGATGTAGAGGGCGCCGAACAGCGTCAGGCGAGTCATCACCTTATCGATGTAACGGGCGGTCTGTTCGCCTGGGCGAATACCCGGCAGAAACGCTCCTGACTTCTTGAGGTTGTCAGCAACATCCTTCGGATTGAAGACCAGCGCCGTGTAGAAGAAGCAGAAGAATACTACAGCGGCAGCGAAAAGCAAGATATACAGTGGCTGACCCGGCCCGAGAGCCTGAGATGCCGTCTGCAACCATTGCATGCTTTCACTCTGGCCAAACCATTGACCCATCGACGCAGGGAACAGCAGGATGCTTGACGCGAAGATCGGCGGGATGACCCCGGCCATGTTGACCTTCATCGGCAAGTAGCTGCTCTGACCTGCATACATCTTGTTGCCAACCTGACGGCGCGGATAGTTCACCGTGATGCGGCGTTGGCCGCGTTCGATGAACACCACGAAGGCAACGGTAATGACTGCGAGCAGCGTCAGCGCCAGCAGCGGAAGCACATTCCAGGCACCATCATTGCGCGCCAGTTCGAAAGACTGGCCGATGGCACTCGGCAGCCCGGCGACAATACCAGCAAAGATGATCAGTGAGATCCCGTTGCCGATACCCTTCTCGGTGATCTGCTCTCCCAGCCACATCAGGAACACTGCACCAGCCACGAACGTACTCACGGCGGTGAAGTAGAAGCTGAAGTCAGCGGAATAGGCGACACCGTTTCCGACCAGTCCGACTGCCATGCCGATCGATTGGACCAGGGCCAGTACTACCGTGCCGTAGCGCGTGTACTGGCTGATCTTGCGACGGCCGGCCTCGCCTTCCTTTTTCAACTGCTCAAGCTGAGGCGAGACCACCGTCAGGAGCTGCATGATGATCGACGCGGATATGTAGGGCATGATGCCCAGCGCGAAGATACTCATTCGCTCCAGTGCACCACCGGAGAACATGTTGAACATGCTCAGGATGGTGCCCTGGTTTTCCCTGAACAAGGCAGCAAGCTGGTCAGGATTGATACCGGGAACGGGGATGTGTGCACCGATTCGGTACACCACGATGGCGATGAACACGAAGCGCAAACGCGCCCAGAGTTCGCTCAACCCACTTCCCTGCATCGCCGGTACGTTTCCTGACTTAGCCATTTAGTCCTCTACCTTGCCACCGGCAGCTTCGATCGCAGCACGGGCACCCTTGGTGACCTTAATGCCGCGAACCGTGACTGCCTTGTCCAGTTCGCCGGAGAGCATGACCTTCGCGAACTTCGTGGAATCACGAAGCACGTTGGCCTTCTTCAGCGTTTCGAGGTCGACGATCTCGCCGTCTACCAGTGCCAGTTCGCTCAGGCGCACTTCTTCGGAAATCAGAGACTTCGCGGAAGTGAAACCAAACTTCGGCAGGCGACGCTGCATAGGCATCTGACCGCCTTCGAAGCCCGGCTTGACGCTGCCACCGGAACGGGACTTCTGGCCCTTGTGGCCACGACCGCCGGTCTTACCAAGACCGGAGCCGATACCACGACCGACACGCTTTGCAGCGTGCTTGGAGCCCGGGGCCGGACTCAGGGTATTCAATTTCATGGATTACTCTCCCTCAACACGGACAAGGTAGTGAACCTTGTTGATCATGCCGCGTACCGCGGGGGTGTCTTCCAGCTCGACAGTGTGACCGATGCGGCGCAGGCCAAGACCTTTCATAGTGGCCTTGTGCTTTTCGAGGACGCCGATGGTGCTGCGGATCTGGGTTACCGTGATCTTAGCTGCCATGGTGCCTTACCCCGCAATCTTGTCGACAGACAGGCCACGCTTGGCGGCGATGTCTTCCGGAGATTTCATGGCAGCGAGACCGTTGATGGTCGCGCGCACCACGTTGACCGGATTGGTGGAACCGTAGCACTTGGCCAGGACGTCATGGACGCCTGCCAGTTCGAGCACGGAACGCATCGCACCGCCGGCAATGATGCCGGTACCTTCGGACGCTGGCTGCATGTAGATCTTGGATGCGCCGTGACGAGCCTTCACCGGGTACTGCAGGGTGTGGCCCTTCAGGTCAACCTTGATCATGTTGCGACGAGCTTGGTCCATTGCCTTCTGGATCGCGACCGGCACTTCACGCGCCTTGCCACGGCCGAAGCCAACACGACCATTGCCGTCACCAACGACAGTCAGAGCGGTGAAACCGAAGATACGGCCGCCCTTGACTACCTTGGCGACGCGGTTGATCTGCACGAGCTTCTCTTGCAGGTCACCGCCCTTCTGTTCGATATTCGCCATCGTAAAACCCTTTAGAATTCCAGGCCGCCTTCACGTGCGGCATCGGCCAGGGCCTTCACGCGACCGTGGTACTTGTACCCGGAGCGATCGAAAGCCACTTGCTTGATACCCGCTTCCTTCGCGCGCTCGGCAATCAGAGCACCCACCTTGGCGGCGGAGTCCGAGTTACCGGTAGAACCTTCGCGCAGGCTCTTGTCGAGCGTGGATGCGGTGGCCAGGACCTGGCCGCCATCCGGCGAGATGATCTGCGCGTAGATGTGACGCGGGGTGCGGTTCACGCACAGGCGAAACACGCCCAGCTCGCGGATTTTCGCACGAGCGCGGCGGGCACGACGGAGACGAGATTCTTTCTTCGCGTTCATAACCCTGCCTTACTTCTTCTTGGCTTCTTTACGACGGACGACTTCGTCGCTGTACCGAATACCTTTGCCCTTGTAGGGCTCCGGCGGACGGAATGCGCGAATCTCTGCGGCGACCTGACCCAAAGCCTGCTTGTCAGCAGACGTGAGGACGATCTGAGTGTTCTTCGGCGTTTCAGCCGTAACACTTGCCGGCAGTTCATAGTCGACCGGGTGTGAGAAGCCCAGTGTCAGGTTGATTGTCTGGCCTTTGGCCTGGGCACGATAACCCACACCATTGATTTCCAGAGACTTGGTGAAGCCTACGGAAACACCAGACACCATGTTGTTGACCAGAGCACGAGTGGTACCAACCATTGCCCAGTTCTTGGCGGTCTCGGACGGAGCGAAGGTCATTTGACCTTCTTCCATAGAGATGACCACGTCCTGGTGGACGGTCAGTTCCAGCTGGCCTTTGCTGCCCTTCACGGTCAGCTTGTCGCCGTCGAGCTTTGCCTCGACGCCGTTCGGCAATTTAACCGGATACTTGGCTACGCGGGACATTCCAAACTCCTAGAATACGGTGCAGAGGACTTCGCCGCCGACACCAGCTTGACGGGCCGCACGATCGGTCATCACGCCCCGGGAGGTGGAAACGATCGCAATACCCAGGCCATCTGCGACTTTCGGAAGCTCACCCTTGCCTTTGTACTGGCGCAGGGACGGCTTGGAAATACGCTTGATGCTCTCGATAACCGACTTGCCTTCGAAGTACTTGAGGGTCACGGTCAGTTCCGGCTTGGCGCCTTCTGCGACGGCAAACTCGGAAATATAACCCTCTTCCTTCAATACGCGGGCCACTTCAACCTTGAGCTTGGAAGACGGCATGGTAACCGTCTCCTTGGTGGCCATCTGCGCATTGCGGATACGAGTGAACATATCCGCCAGAGTGTCTTGCATGCTCATTTACGTTGCGCTCCTGAATTCTTGCAGTGGTGTTACCAGCTGGACTTGGTCAGACCAGGCACGTCACCACGCATAGCGGCTTCACGCAGCTTGTTGCGGCTCAGGCCGAACTTGTTGTAGTAGCCGTGCGGACGGCCAGTGATACGGCAGCGGTTACGCTGACGGACCGGGCTGGCATCACGCGGCAGCTGCTGCAGCTTCAGCTGTGCGTCGAAGCGCTCTTCTTCAGAAGCGTTGACGTCGTTGATGATGGTCTTCAGTGCGTCGCGTTTGGCGGCGTACTTAGCGACCAGCTTGGTGCGCTTGAGCTCGCGCTCAACCATGCTTTTCTTTGCCATGATCCACCCTTATTTCTTGAACGGGAAGTTCAGCGCGCCCAGCAACGCACGACCTTCATCATCGGTGTTGGCGCTAGTGGTGATGGTGATGTCCAGGCCACGAATCCGGTCGATCTTATCATACTCGATCTCCGGGAAGATGATCTGCTCACGCACACCCATGGAGTAGTTTCCACGGCCATCGAAGGACTTCGGGTTCAGACCACGGAAGTCACGAACGCGCGGGATAGCCACGTTCACGAGACGGTCCAGGAAGTCCCACATACGATCGCTGCGCAGGGTCACCTTAACACCGATCGGCCATCCTTCGCGGACTTTGAAGCCAGCGATGGACTTGCGTGCCTTGGTGACGATGGGCTTCTGACCAGAAAGCATCTGGAGATCGGCAAACGCGTTGTCGATCAGCTTCTTGTCAGCGGTGGCTTCACCGATACCCATGTTCAGGGTCACCTTGGTGATGCGGGGAACCTGCATCACATTGGCGTAGCCGAACTGCTCTTTAAGCTGGGCGGCCACTTCGTTCTGATAACGTTCTTTCAAGTTCGCCATGTTGTACCCGACTCGCGTTAGGCGTCGATCAGCTTCTGAGTCGACTTAAAGATGCGTACCTTAGTACCGTCTTCCTGTACCTGGATTCCGACACGATCCGCCTTGCCGGTCTCCTGGTTGAAGATGGCCACGTTGGACGCGTGAATCGGAGCCTCGCGCTCGACGATACCCCCCTGGGTGCCCAGCATCGGGTTGGGCTTGGTGTGACGCTTGATCATATTCACACCGGACACGAGCAGACGCTCACCTTTCAGCACCTTGCTGATGGTACCGCGCTTGCCCTTGTCCTTCCCGGCGATGACGATGACTTCATCGTCACGTTTGATCTTTTGCATATCCGCTTCCGCTCCTTACAGCACTTCGGGCGCCAGGGAAATGATCTTCATGAACTTCTCACTGCGAAGTTCACGGGTAACCGGGCCGAAGATACGGGTACCGATCGGCTGTTCGTTGGTGTTGTTCAACAGAACGGCCGCATTACCGTCGAAGCGGATCACGGAACCGTCATTACGACGGACACCGGCTTTGGTACGAACGACCACTGCCTTCATGACCTGGCCTTTCTTGACCTTGCCACGCGGGATAGCTTCTTTGACGGTGACCTTGATGATGTCTCCAACACGAGCGTAACGGCGGTGTGAACCACCCAGCACCTTGATGCATTGCACCCGGCGCGCGCCACTGTTGTCGGCGACATCCAGCATTGTCTGAGTCTGAATCATCGGTTTTCTCCAAACCTAATCTGACTGCCTGGTGGGAACTGGCCTAGGGATTAACCCTTGGCCTGTTCAACCACCTCGACCAGGGTCCAGGCTTTCTTCTTGGACAGCGGACGAGTCTCGGCGATAGAGACGGTGTCACCGATCCGAGCCTGATTCGCCTCATCATGGGCGTGCAGCTTGGTGGAGCGTCTCAGGTACTTGCCATAGATCGGGTGACGCTCACGGCGCTCGACCATGACAACGATGGATTTTTCCATCTTGTCACTCACCACCTTGCCGGTGAGTGTGCGTGCTTTAGTTTCTTCGGCCATTTTACTCACCTGACTTCTGGTTGAGCACAGTCTTAACCTGAGCAATTTGGCGACGAGTCTGCTTGAGCAGGTGAACCTGGCTCAGCTGGCCTGTTGCCTTCTGCATGCGCAGATTGAATTGCTCACGCAGCAGTTCGAACAACTGCTCCTGGAGCGCCTCGACTGACTTTTCACGGAGTTCTTGGGCTTTCATCACATCACCGTCCGCTTAACAAAGGTGGTGGAGATCGGCATCTTCATAGCGGCCAGGCTAAATGCTTCACGGGCCAGCTCTTCGGATACACCTTCGATCTCGTAGAGGACCTTGCCGGGCTGGATCTGAGCGACCCAGTACTCGACAGAACCCTTACCTTTACCCATACGAACTTCCAACGGCTTGTTGGAGATCGGCTTGTCTGGGAAGACACGGATCCAGATCTTACCGCCACGCTTGACGTGACGAGTGATGGCACGACGGCCAGCTTCGATCTGACGAGCGGTGATACGACCACGGCCGGTGGCTTTCAGGCCAAACTCACCAAAGCTTACCTTGCTTCCGCGATGCGCCAGGCCACGGTTGCGACCTTTCTGCATCTTGCGGAATTTCATACGCTTGGGCTGTAACATCGATTACCCCCTTACTTGCCTTTCTTCTTGGGTGCGGACGCGGGCTGCTTCGCCTTGGCTCGCACCTCTTCGATGCCACCGAGGATCTCGCCTTTGAAGATCCAGACCTTGACACCAATGATGCCGTAGGTGGTGTGAGCTTCGAAGGTGGAGTAATCAATGTCAGCACGCAGGGTGTGAAGCGGAACGCGGCCTTCGCGGTACCATTCGGTACGGGCGATTTCGGCACCGCCGAGACGACCAGAGAGCTGAATCTTGATGCCCTTGGCGCCCAGACGCATTGCGTTCTGCACAGCACGCTTCATCGCACGACGGAACATGACACGACGCTCGAGCTGACCTGCCACATTGGCAGCAACCAGCTTGGCATCGAGTTCCGGCTTGCGAATCTCCTCGATGTTGATGTGGACGGGAACGCCCATCATCTCGGAAACTTCACGACGAAGGCGGTCGACATCTTCACCTTTCTTACCGATCACGATACCCGGACGGGCGGTGTGAATGGTAATACGGGCGTTGTTTGCCGGACGCTCGATGCTGATGCGGCTCACGGAAGCGCTTTTCAGACGCTCTTCCAGGAATCCACGCACCTGCAGATCGTTGTTCAGTTTGTCGGCATAGGTAGCGCCTTCGGCGTACCAGACAGAGGTATGATCCTTGACAATACCCAGTCGGAAACCTGTCGGATTAACTTTCTGACCCATTGGTCGTCTCCTACTTCTCGGCTACCTTGACGGTGATATGACAAGTGCGCTTCAAGATACGATCCGCACGGCCTTTGGCACGTGGCTGGATGCGCTTGAGCGTCATGCCCTCGTCGACACAGATAGTCGAGACGCGAAGCTCGTCAATGTCCATGCCGTTGTTTTCTTCCGCATTCGCGATCGCGGACTGCAGAACCTTGCGAACAATCTTCGCGGCCTTCTTCGGTGAGAAAGCGAGCAGATTCAGCGCCTCGGCGACCGGCTTACCGCGCACCTGGTCAGCCACCAAACGGGCCTTCTGGGCGGATAAACGAGCGCCGCGCAGCTTAGCAGCTACTTCCATCTCTTAAATCCTCTCTGGCTTACCGTTTGGCTTTTTTATCTGCAGCGTGCCCGCGGTATGTGCGGGTGGCAGCAAACTCGCCGAGCTTGTGACCGACCATTTCCTCAGAAACGAGAACCGGGACATGCTGGCGACCGTTATGGACGGCAATGGTGAGCCCGACCATGTTCGGCAGGATCATGGAACGACGCGACCAGGTCTTGATCGGTTTGCGGTCGTTCTTTTCCACTGCTGTCTCAACCTTCTTCAGCAGATGAAGGTCAATAAAAGGACCTTTCTTCAGTGAACGTGGCACAGCCGTTACCCCTCAATATCTGTTACTTGGCCTTGCGGCGACGGACGATAAGCTTATCGGTGCGCTTGTTCTTGCGAGTCTTGTGACCCTTGGTCGGGACGCCCCACGGGCTGACCGGGTGACGGCCACCAGAGGTACGACCTTCACCACCACCATGCGGGTGATCGACCGGGTTCATCGCGACACCGCGAACAGTCGGGCGCACGCCTCTCCAACGCTTAGCACCGGCCTTGCCCAGTTGACGGAGGCTGTGCTCGGAGTTGCCCACTTCGCCGAGAGTTGCACGGCATTCGGACAGCACCTTACGCATCTCGCCAGAGCGCAGACGCAGCGTGGTGTAGTTACCGTCACGTGCCACGACCTGGGCACTGGTACCTGCACTACGAGCGATCTGGGCGCCCTTGCCTGGCTTCAGCTCTACACAGTGAACGGTGGAACCCACCGGGACATTGCGCAGCGGCAGAGCGTTGCCTTTCTTGATCGGTGCGTTAACACCAGACTCGAGACGATCGCCAGCAGAGACACCTTTCGGTGCAATGATGTAGCGACGTTCGCCGTCAAGGTACTTCACCAGCGCGATGTTCGCGCTACGGTTCGGATCGTACTCCAGACGCTCAACGATGGCCGGAATGCCATCCTTGTTGCGCTTGAAATCGACCAGACGGTAATGGTGACGATGACCACCGCCGATGTGGCGAGTAGTGATGCGACCATTATTGTTACGACCACCGGACTTTGACTGCTTTTCAAGCAGCGGAGCGTACGCGCGACCTTTGAAAAGTTCGTCATTGACGACCTTTACCAGGTGGCGGCGACCGGCGGAGGTAGGTTTTGTCTTAACAATTGCCATGTTCCGTACTCCTGCCTTACTCGGCGCCAGAGAAGTCTTCGATGGTCTCGCCGGCGGCCAGAGTTACATAGGCCTTGCGATAACCAGCGCGACGACCAACACCGCGAGCGGTGCGCTTGGTCTTGCCTTTCATGTTCAGAACCTGAACACGATCGACTTTCTTACCAAACAGCGCTTCGACGGCTTTCTTGATTTCGGGCTTTGTCGCGTCGCTGGCAACCTTGAACACGTACTGGTTGTTCTCGGCAGCGACCGCGGCCTTCTCGGTCATGTGAGGACCAAGCAGGACCTTGAATACGCGTTCCTGATTCATCCCAGGTTCTCCTCGAACTTGCGCAGGGCAGCGACAGTCATCAGTACCTTGTCGTAACCGACGAGGCTGACCGGGTCAGCGCCAGCGACATTGACGACGTCAACATACGGGATGTTGCGCGCGGCCAGGTACAGATTGACGTCCTGCTCTTCAGTGACGATCAGCGCTTTCTCAAGGCCCAGTTCCTGGAGCTTGGCGATCAGCAGCTTGGTCTTCGGAGCTTCGACGCTGATAGCGTCGACCGCGACCAGGCGATCCTGACGGACCAGCTCGGACAGGATGGAACGCATGGCAGCGCGATACATCTTGCGGTTGACCTTGTGCGAGTGGTCCTGAGGACGCGCTGCAAAGGTCACACCGCCAGAACGCCACAGCGGGGAACGGATGGTACCGGCACGTGCACGACCAGTACCTTTCTGACGCCACGGCTTCTTGCCACCGCCGGACACGTCAGAACGGGTCTTCTGAGCCACGGTACCTTGACGTGCACCAGCCAGATAGGCGGTGACGACCTGGTGAACCAGAGCCTCGTTGAAGTCCTTACCAAAGGTGGCATCGGAGACGTCTACTGCGCCGCCTGCACCTGCAAGATTAAGATTCATCGGTTAATTCCCCTCAGCGAGCTTTCACAGCGGAACGCACGATCACTTCGCCGCCCGGAGCACCTGGAACGGCACCCTTGACCAGCAGAAGATTGCGTTCAGCGTCGACGCGGACCACTTCCAGGCTCTGGACGGTGGAACGGACGTTGCCCATCTGGCCAGCCATCTTCTTACCTTTGAAGACGCGGCCCGGGGTCTGACAGTTACCGATGGAACCCGGCGCGCGGTGCGACAGTGAGTTACCGTGGGTAGCGTCTTGGGTGCGGAAGTTCCAGCGCTTAACTGCGCCCTGGAAACCTTTACCCTTGGAGGTGCCGGTCACGTCAATCTTTTGACCAGCTTCAAAGAGGGATACGGTGAGTTCGCCGCCCACTGCAGGAGCTTCGTCGCCTTCGTTCAGGCGGAATTCCATCAGGGTACGGCCAGCCTCAACACCCGCCTTGGCATACTGACCAGCAGTTGCCTTGGTGAGGTGCTTGGCTTTACGAGAGCCAGTTGTCACCTGAATAGCATTGTAGCCGTCAGTCTCGAGAGACTTGATGGTCACGATGCGGTTCGGCTCAACTTCAATCACGGTAACCGGCACAGAGGCGCCAGCTTCGGTGAAGACACGGGTCATCCCGGCCTTCTTACCGACTAAACCGATAGACATGTTCAGTCTCCTTTAGTGTACGGGGCTGTCACCCGCTATGGCTGCCCTTTCCAGAGCATTCCACTAGCACATTGTATGACGCCATCCCGGCGTGGCGGCTGCTGCTCTATCAGTGAGAGCGCTGGGCCGCAGTGACTAGTGAGGTATCAGTCAACCTTGATCTGGACGTCCACACCGGCAGCCAGGTCAAGCTTCATCAGCGCATCGACAGTCTTCTCTGTCGGCTCGACGATGTCGAGAACGCGCTTGTGGGTACGAATCTCATACTGGTCACGCGCGTCCTTGTTGACGTGCGGAGAGACCAGGATGGTGTAACGCTCGCGACGGGTCGGCAGCGGGATCGGGCCACGAACCTGAGCACCGGTACGCTTTGCAGTTTCAACGATCTCTGCAGAGGACTGGTCGATCAGACGGTGGTCGAATGCTTTCAACCGGATGCGAATCTTCTGGTTTTGCATTGCCCAAAACTCCAATGGATGTCGACGGCGTAGGCCGTCACCCACGCATTCAAAGGATGCGCATTATAGGCAGACTGACATCAGGTGTCAAACATGCGAGAAAAGGGGGCCCATCAGGGCCCCCTTCTGTGTCAGGTAAGGAGAACCTTACTCGACGATTTTGGCCACGACGCCAGCGCCGACGGTACGACCGCCTTCACGGATAGCGAAACGCAGACCATCTTCCATGGCGATCGGAGCGATCAGAGACACGACCATCTGGACGTTGTCGCCCGGCATGACCATCTCGACGCCTTCCGGCAGCTCACAGGTACCAGTGATGTCAGTGGTACGGAAGTAGAACTGCGGACGATAGCCTTTGAAGAACGGAGTGTGACGACCGCCTTCTTCCTTGGACAGGACGTAGACTTCGGCTTCGAACTTGGTGTGCGGCTTGATGGAGCCCGGCTTGGCCAGAACCTGGCCACGCTCGACGTCATCACGCTTGGTGCCGCGCAGCAGGGCGCCGACGTTTTCGCCAGCACGACCTTCGTCCAGCAGCTTGCGGAACATCTCGACACCGGTAACGGTAGTCTTGGTGGTGTCACGCACGCCGATGATCTCGATCTCTTCGCCAGTCTTGACCAGACCACGCTCGATACGGCCAGTGACGACGGTACCGCGGCCAGAGATGGAGAAGACGTCTTCGATCGGCATCAGGAACGGCTGGTCGATAGCGCGCTCCGGCTCCGGGATGTACGCATCCAGGGCCTTGATCAGGTTGGCAACGGCGGTAGTACCCATGCCGTTGTCGTCCTTGCCTTCCAGAGCCATCAGGGCAGAGCCGATGATGATCGGAGTGTCGTCGCCCGGGAAGTCGTACTCGCTCAGGAGTTCACGAACTTCCATCTCGACCAGCTCGAGCAGTTCTTCGTCATCGACCATGTCAGCCTTGTTCAGGAAGACAACGATGAACGGAACGCCGACCTGACGGGACAGCAGGATGTGCTCGCGAGTCTGCGGCATGGGGCCGTCAGCAGCGGAACAGACCAGGATAGCGCCGTCCATCTGGGCAGCACCGGTGATCATGTTCTTGACGTAGTCGGCGTGACCCGGGCAGTCGACGTGCGCGTAGTGACGCACTTCGGACTGATATTCCACGTGAGCGGTGGAGATGGTGATACCACGCTCACGCTCTTCCGGGGCATTATCGATGGAGTCAAACGCACGCGCGTCACCACCGAAGACTTCTGCAGAGACGCGAGTCAGAGCCGCAGTCAGAGTGGTCTTGCCGTGATCGACGTGACCAATGGTGCCGACGTTGACGTGCGGCTTCGAACGCTCAAATTTTTCCTTAGCCACTGCTATAACCTCTTTCGTTAGCTAATCGGTTACTTCTGATTGATGACGGCTTCGACGATGCTGTTCGGTGCTTCGTCGTATTTCGCAAACTCCATGGAGTAGCTTGCGCGGCCCTGGGTCTGTGAGCGCAGGTCGGTCGCATAACCGAACATCTCACCCAGCGGCACCAGTGCATTGATGATCTTGCCAGTGGAAGAATCATCCATGCCCTGAACGAGGCCACGACGACGGTTCAGGTCGCCCATGACGTCACCCATGAAATCTTCAGGCGTGACGACTTCGACTTTCATGAGCGGCTCAAGCAGCACTGCACCCGCTTTCGGGGCACCGGCCTTGATCGCCATGGAAGAGGCGACCTTGAACGCAGTCTCGTTGGAGTCGACGTCGTGGTAGGAACCATCGAACAGCGTGACCTTGACGTCGATCATCGGATAACCGGCGATGACACCATTCTTGAGCTGCTCAGCGGCGCCCTTCTCGACGGCCGGCACGTATTCCTTCGGAACCGCACCACCGACGATCTCGGACTCGAACTTGAAGGTCATTTCTTCGTCGTCGCCCTTGTCCTCTGCAGTCAGAGGCTCAATGCGAAGCCAGACGTGACCGAACTGACCACGACCGCCGGACTGACGAACGAACTTGCCTTCCTGCTCGACCTTGGTACGGATGGTCTCACGGTAAGCCACCTGCGGCTTGCCGATGTTCGCCTCGACATTGAACTCGCGACGCATGCGGTCGACGAGGATGTCCAGGTGAAGCTCACCCATACCGGAGATGATGGTCTGACCGGACTCTTCGTCGGTCTCGACGCGGAAGGACGGATCTTCCTGGGCCAGCTTGCCCAGTGCAACACCCATCTTTTCCTGGTCGGCCTTGGACTTCGGCTCGACAGCGACGGAGATGACCGGCTCAGGGAATTCCATGCGCTCAAGCACGATCTTGTGATCCGGGTCACACAGGGTGTCACCGGTGGTCACGTCTTTCAGACCGATACATGCGGCGATATCGCCAGCATAGACTTCCTTGATCTCCTCACGAGAGTTGGAGTGCATCTGGACGATACGACCGACACGCTCCTTCTTGCTCTTGACGGAGTTGAAGACGCCATCACCAGACTTCAGCACGCCCGAGTAGACGCGGATGAAGGTCAGGGTACCAACGAACGGATCGGTCGCGATCTTGAACGCCAGCGCCGCGAACGGAGCCTTGTCGTCAGCTTCGCGGGTCTCGATGGTACCGTCCTTGTCGTCAAGCTCACCTTCGATGGCCTTGACTTCAAGCGGAGACGGCATGTATTCGATGACCGCATCCAGAACCGCCTGGACACCCTTGTTCTTGAAGGCAGAACCACAGGTCACGAGGCAGATTTCGTTGGCCAGGGTACGCTGACGCAGCGCAGCCTTGACTTCTTCCTCGGACAGCTCGCCTTCTTCAAGGTACTTGTCCATCAGCTCTTCGGACGCTTCAGCAGCAGACTCGAGCATGTGTTCACGCCATTCGGCAGCTGTATCTTGCAGCTCGGCCGGAATGTCGATCAGCTCGTAGTTCATGCCGTGATTGTCTTCGTCCCAGACAATGGCCTTCATCTTGATCAGGTCGATGACGCCCTTGAACTCGTCTTCCGCACCCCAGTTGATCTGGATCGGGACGGCGTTCGCGCCCAGGCGCTTGCGCACCTGCTCGACGACCATGAAGAAGTCCGCGCCAGCGCGGTCCATCTTGTTGACGAAGATCATGCGCGGAACTTCGTAACGGTTGGCCTGACGCCAGACAGTCTCTGTCTGCGGCTGGACACCGGAAGAACCACACAGCACCACGACCGCGCCATCGAGAACACGCAGTGAACGCTCGACTTCAACAGTGAAGTCAACGTGCCCCGGAGTATCGATGATGTTGATACGGTGCTCGTCGAACTGCTTGCTCATGCCCTGCCAGAAGCAGGTGGTCGCCGCAGAGGTGATCGTGATGCCACGTTCCTGTTCCTGCTCCATCCAGTCCATGGTGGCAGCACCATCGTGGACTTCGCCGACCTTGTGAGACAGGCCGGTATAGAACAGGACGCGCTCGGTAGTGGTAGTCTTACCGGCGTCGACGTGGGCACAGATACCGATGTTGCGGTAACGCTTAAGTGGAGTCTTGCGTGCCACGGTGAGTATCCCCGTTGTTTAGAAGCGGTAGTGGGAGAAGGCCTTGTTGGCTTCTGCCATGCGGTGCACGTCTTCACGCTTCTTCACAGCAGAACCCTTGCCTTCAGCGGCATCCAGGATCTCGCCAGAGAGGCGCTGCACCATGGTCTTTTCGCCGCGCTTGCGCGCAGCGTCCACCAGCCAACGCATGGCCAGTGCCTGACGACGGGAAGGACGAACTTCAACCGGCACCTGGTAGGTTGCACCACCAACACGACGGGACTTCACTTCGACCATCGGCTGGATGGCTTCCAGCGCCTTGTCGAAGAGGTCCAGCGGCTCGTCATTGGAGCGTTCGGCAACACGATCGAGAGCACCGTAAACGATGCGCTCAGCTGCAGACTTCTTGCCGCTGATCATCAGGTGGTTCATGAACTTGGCCAGGCGCTCGCTTCCGAACTTCGGATCCGGCAGGATTTCGCGCTTAGCTGCTACACGTCTTCTAGGCATGATAAGCCCTCAGTAGAAGGGTCCTTCAGGTAAACCCGGGACGCCTCGCGTTGGACGCGACGCCCGACCTTACTCTTATCAGACCGATATTAAACTTTGAATTACGCCTTCGGACGCTTGGCGCCGTACTTGGAACGGCCCTGCTTACGGTTCTGCACGCCAGAGGTATCCAGTGCACCACGAACGGTGTGGTAACGGACACCCGGCAAATCCTTCACACGACCGCCACGGATCAGAACAACAGAGTGTTCCTGAAGGTTGTGACCTTCACCGCCGATGTATGAAGTGACTTCGAAGCCGTTGGTCAGGCGAACACGGCAAACCTTACGGAGTGCGGAGTTCGGCTTCTTCGGGGTAGTAGTGTATACACGGGTACACACGCCACGCTTCTGCGGACATGCCTGCAGCGCAGGGACGTCGCTCTTGGACGCCTGACGCTTGCGCGGCTTGCGCACGAGCTGGTTAACGGTTGCCATTTGCTTGCTCCAATGGGTTGTACTGCCTTCCAACAACAGGGCAGGATGCACCTGCCCTACTGTTAAAGGCTGCATATTCTAGGGCTTGGGCCACAAGGGCGTCAACCCCGCCGTCAGAGACGGCGGGGTGCAAGACCTCAGAGGTCGTCGTCGTCCGCGTCGAGGGCAGTGAGCTGAGCGCCCAATTCCTGCTCGACGTCCTGTGCCGACGGGGCCGGTGCGAGCGGCAGGCCATCGCGACGGCGGCGACGCTCGTCGTGATAGGCCAGGCCAGTACCCGCCGGAATCAGGCGACCGACCACGACATTCTCCTTCAGACCACGGAGATAATCGCGCTTGCCGGTGACAGATGCCTCGGTCAGAACTCGCGTGGTTTCCTGGAAGGACGCCGCGGAGATGAACGATTCAGTTGCCAGGCTCGCCTTGGTGATACCGAGCAGGATGCGATCGAACTTGGCCGGGAACTTGCCGTCGGCCTCGAGACGCATGTTTTCTTCGACGACGCGGGCGTATTCCACCTGGTCGCCTGTGATGAAGGTGGAATCGCCAGAATCGGTGATCTCGACCTTGCGCAGCATCTGACGCACGATGACTTCGATGTGCTTGTCGTTGATGCCGACACCCTGGAGGCGATAGACCTCCTGGACTTCGGTGGTGATGTACTTGGTCATTTCCGCGACGCCGAGCAGACGCAGGATATCGTGCGGGTTGCTCGGGCCATCGGAGATGACTTCACCCTTCTCGACCGTTTCACCTTCGAAGACGCTGATCTGGCGCCATTTCGGGATCAACAGCTCGAACGGATCACCTTCCACCGGCGTGATGGTCAGACGACGCTTGCCTTTGGTTTCCTTGCCGAAGGTCACGGTACCGGAGATCTCGGCCAGGATGGCCGGCTCTTTCGGACGACGTGCTTCGAACAGGTCGGCAACACGCGGCAGACCACCGGTGATGTCCTTGTTACCGGACGCTTCCATCGGGATACGTGCGATGACGTCACCCACGCCGACGGCTGCGCCATTCTCGGCGGACACCACGGCATTGCCCGGCAGCAGGTACTGGACCGGCGTGTTGGAGCCCGGCAGTGTCACGTGCTTGCCGCCACCGTCTACCAGCATGATCATCGGACGCTTGTCACGGGCCGCGGACGGACGTGAAGCGCTTTCGATGACCTCGATGGAGGACAGGCCGGTCATTTCGTCAGTGGTACGGTTGATGGTCTGGCCATCTTCCATGTCCGTGAACTGCACCTGACCCGCGACTTCCGCGACGATCGGGTGAGTGTGCGGATCCCACTTGGCGACGGACTGACCAGAGGCCACCGGGTCGCCGTCACGCACGGACAGCTCAGCACCGTACGGGAGCTTGTAGAATTCGCGCTCACGGCCGTGGTCATCCGCCACTGCCAGTGCGCTGGAACGCGAGACGACAATCAGCTTGCCATCGGCACGTTCGACCGACTTGATGTTGTGCAGACGCACGCTGCCGCCATGCTTGACCTGGACACTGTCCACGGCGGAGGCACGCGAAGCGGCACCACCGATGTGGAAGGTACGCATGGTCAGCTGGGTACCCGGCTCACCGATGGACTGTGCCGCGATGACACCGATGGCTTCACCGACGTTGACCTGATGGCCACGCGCCAGGTCACGACCGTAACAGGCCGAGCAGACACCGTGCACGGTTTCACAACCGATGGTGGTACGCACGATGATCTCATCGACGCCCATGGTATCGAGCTGTGCACACCAGGCTTCGTCGAGCAGCGTGCCGCGTGCGATCAGGACCTCATCAGAGACCGGATCGATCACGTCCTGCGCCACGACACGACCCAGCACACGCTGGGACAGCGGGACGATGATGTCGCCGCCTTCGATGACCGGGTGCAGAATCAGACCTTCCTGAGTG
The DNA here is from genome assembly GCF_029846405.1 of Cobetia sp. 29-18-1. NCBI lineage: Bacteria > Pseudomonadati > Pseudomonadota > Gammaproteobacteria > Oceanospirillales > Halomonadaceae > Cobetia > Cobetia sp. 29-18-1. The sequence continues at coordinate 16,070 of NZ_JARWKS010000023.1, read as the reverse complement.
CCGCAATCCGCTTCGGTGATGACCAGATCCTGGGCAACATCGACCAGACGACGGGTCAGGTAACCGGAGTTGGCGGTCTTCAGTGCCGTATCCGCCAGACCCTTACGGGCACCGTGCGTGGAGATGAAGTACTGGAGTACGTTCAGACCTTCACGGAAGTTGGCGGTGATCGGCGTCTCGATGATCGAGCCATCCGGCTTGGCCATCAGGCCACGCATACCAGCCAGCTGACGAATCTGTGCGGCGGAACCACGCGCACCGGAGTCGGCCATGATGAAGACGCTGTTGAAGGAGTCCTGCTCCATCGGCTTGCCGTCTTCGTCATTGACCACTTCGCCTTTCCAGTTGACGACGGTCTCTTTCGAGATACCTGCCATCATCTCCTTGGCGACACGGTCGTTGGCACGCGCCCAGATATCGATGACCTTGTTGTACTTCTCGCCCGCGGTCACGAGACCGGAGGAGAACTGGTCTTCGATCTCTTTCACTTCGTCTTCGGCCGCGTCGATGATGACCTTCTTCGCGTCCGGGATGACGAAGTCGTTGACGCCGATGGAGGCGCCGGACCAGGTCGCGAGACGGAAGCCGGTGTACATCAGCTGGTCAGCGAAGATGACGGTGTCCTTCAGACCGACACGACGGTACGCCTCGTTGATCAGACCGGAGATGGCTTTCTTCTTCATCACCTGGTTGATCAGCTCGAACGGCATGCCCTTCGGCAGAATGCGGAACAGCAGTGCGCGACCGATGGTGGTGTCGTGCAGGGACGTCTTCTCGTACAGCTCGCCGGACTCTTCGTCCTTGAGCGTCTCGGTCAGACGGACCTTGACCATCGCGTGCAGGTGAGCGCTGTGCGTACCGAAGGCACGCTCGACTTCACCCAGGTTCGCGAAGGCCATGCCCTCACCCTTGGCACCGATCTTCTCGCGGGTCATGTAGTACAGACCCAGCACGACGTCCTGGGACGGCACGATGATCGGCTCGCCGTTGGCCGGCGACAGCACGTTGTTGGTCGACATCATCAACGCACGCGCTTCCAGCTGGGCTTCCAGCGTCAGCGGTACGTGGACAGCCATCTGGTCACCATCAAAGTCGGCGTTGTACGCAGCGCAGACCAGCGGGTGCAGTTGGATGGCCTTGCCTTCGATCAGCAGCGGCTCGAACGCCTGGATACCCAGACGGTGCAGAGTCGGGGCACGGTTCAGCAGCACCGGGTGCTCGCGGATGACGTCGGCGAGGAAATCCCAGACTTCCGGGGCTTCGCGCTCGACCATCTTCTTGGCGGCCTTGATGGTGCTGGCGTGACCGGAGGCCTGCAGCTTGGCGTAGATGAACGGCTTGAACAGCTCAAGCGCCATCTTCTTCGGCAGACCGCACTGGTGCAGACGCAGGGTCGGGCCGACGGTGATGACGGAACGACCGGAATAGTCGACGCGCTTGCCCAGCAGGTTCTGACGGAAACGACCCTGCTTGCCCTTGATCATGTCGGCCAGCGACTTCAGCGGACGCTTGTTGGAACCAGTGATGGCGCGACCGCGACGACCGTTGTCGAGCAGTGCATCCACGGATTCCTGCAGCATGCGCTTCTCGTTGCGCACGATGATGTCCGGCGCATTGAGGTCGAGCAGACGCTTGAGGCGGTTGTTGCGGTTGATCACACGACGATACAGATCGTTCAGATCCGAGGTCGCGAAGCGGCCGCCGTCCAGCGGTACCAGCGGACGCAGGTCCGGCGGCAGCACTGGCAGCACTTCCATGATCATCCAGCCCGGCTTGTTGCCGGAATAGTAGAAGGCTTCCAGCAGCTTGAGGCGCTTGGACAGCTTCTTGATCTTGGTCTCGGAGTTGGTCTGCGGAATCTCTTCACGCAGGCGCTCGACCTCTTCTTCCAGCTCGATGTCCTCGAGCAGCGCCTTGATGGCCTCGGCACCCATGCGGGCGTCGAAATCATCACCGAATTCTTCCAGCGCTTCGAAGTACTGCTCATCGTTGAGCAGATGACCCTTCTCGAGGGTCGTCATGCCCGGATCGATGACCACGAAGCTTTCGAAGTACAGCACGCGCTCGATATCACGCAGAGTCATGTCGAGCAGCATGCCGATACGGGACGGCAGAGACTTCAGGAACCAGATATGCGCGACCGGGCTCGCCAGTTCGATGTGAGCCATACGCTCACGACGCACTGCCGCCTTGGTCACTTCAACGCCACACTTCTCACAGATGATGCCGCGATGCTTCATCCGCTTGTACTTGCCACACAGGCACTCGTAGTCCTTCACCGGGCCAAAGATCTTGGCACAGAAAAGACCATCACGTTCCGGCTTGAATGTCCGGTAGTTGATGGTTTCAGGCTTCTTCACTTCACCAAAAGACCACGAGCGAATCATGTCCGGAGACGCCAGGGTAATCTTGATGGCGTCGAATTCTTCGGACTGCGCCTGCGATTTGAGAACTTTCACCAAATCTTTCATGGGTCGCTCCGTTGCGGAGTTGTCATGGGCAAAGCCTGGCTGCTGACACCAGGCTTTGCGGACCGTCAATACTTGTGGCTTTTCGGCGTCAGCCTTCCAGCTCCATGTCGATACCCAGCGAGCGGATTTCCTTCACCAGCACGTTGAAGGATTCGGGCATGCCCGCCTGCATGGTGTGATCGCCATCTACGATGCTCTTGTACATCTTGGTACGGCCTTCCACGTCATCGGACTTGACCGTGAGCATCTCCTGGAGGGTGTAGGCAGCGCCGTACGCCTCGAGGGCCCAGACCTCCATCTCACCGAAGCGCTGACCACCAAACTGCGCCTTACCACCCAGCGGCTGCTGCGTGACGAGGGAGTAGGAGCCGGTCGAACGCGCATGCATCTTGTCATCCACCAGGTGGTTGAGCTTGAGCATGTACATGTAACCGACGGTCACCTTGCGATCGAACTTCTCGCCGGTGCGGCCATCGTAGAGGTCCATCTGTCCGGAATCAGGGATACCGGCCAGCGTGAGCAACTGCTTGATCTCGTGTTCCTTGGCGCCATCGAAGACCGGCGTTGCCATCGGCACGCCCTTCTTCAGGTTGTGCGCCATGGTGATGATTTCATCATCGCTGAGCACGGAGAGGTCTTCCTGGCGACCGCCGACGGTGTTGTACACCTTGTCGAGGAATTCGCGGATCTGCTTGACCTGCTCGGCACGCTCTTCGCGCAGCATGTGCTCGATCTTCACGCCCAGGCCACGCGCGGCCATGCCGAGGTGGGTCTCGAGGATCTGACCGACGTTCATGCGCGACGGTACACCCAGCGGGTTCAGCACGACGTCAACCGACTCGCCATTGCCATCGAACGGCATGTCTTCGACCGGCATGATCGCGGAGATGACACCCTTGTTACCGTGACGACCGGCCATCTTGTCACCCGGCTGGATACGACGCTTCACGGCGACGTAGACCTTGACGATCTTGAGCACGCCCGGTGCCAGATCATCACCCTGGGTGAGCTTGCGCTTCTTGTCTTCGAAGCGCTCGTCCATCTCGCGACGACGGATCTCGAGTTGCTCATCGGCCTGAGCCAGCAGTTCGTTGAGAGACTCGTCCTGCAGACGCAGCTTGAACCACTCCTGGCGCGGCAGTGCTTCCAGGTAGTCATCGGTCAGCACGTCGCCCTTCTTGAGCTTCGGACCACCGTTGACGGCCTGACCGACCAGGTTGCGCTGCATGCGCTCGAAGGTCGCCTCTTCCGCGATGCGGTAGGTTTCCTGCAGGTCCTTGCGGACCTCGGCCAGCTGCATCTGCTCGATGGAGAGCGCACGCTGATCCTTCTCGACGCCGTCACGGGTGAAGACCTGAACGTCGATGACGGTGGCCTTCATGCCGGTCGGGGCACGCAGAGAGGTGTCCTTAACGTCGGACGCCTTCTCGCCGAAGATGGCACGCAACAGCTTCTCTTCCGGCGTCAGCTGAGTCTCGCCCTTCGGCGTGACCTTGCCGACCAGGATGTCGCCCGGGTTCAGCTCGGCACCGATGTAGACGACACCGGACTCATCCAGCTTGGAGAGTGCGGATTCGCCGACATTCGGGATATCGGAAGTGATTTCTTCCGGCCCGAGCTTGGTGTCACGCGCGACACAGGTCAGTTCCTGGATGTGGATGGTGGTGAAGCGATCTTCCTGCACCACACGCTCCGAGAACAGGATGGAATCCTCGAAGTTGAAGCCGTTCCAGGGCATGAACGCCAGACGCATGTTCTGACCCAGGGCCAGATCACCCATGTCGACGGACGGGCCGTCGGCCAGGATGTCGCCGATGGCGACTTCGTCGCCAGGACGCACGATCGGGCGCTGGTTCTGACAGGTATTCTGGTTCGAGCGCACGTACTTGGTCAGGTTGTAGATATCAACGCCGGCTTCACCGCCGATGATCTCTTCTTCCCGCACACGTACGACGATGCGCTTGGCATCGACGGAATCGATGACGCCGCCACGACGTGCCACGGCGCAGACGCCGGAGTCACGCGCCACGAAGCGCTCCATGCCGGTACCGACCAGCGGCTTGTCAGCCTTCAGAGTCGGAACGGCCTGACGCTGCATGTTCGCACCCATCAAGGCGCGGTTGGCATCATCGTGCTCGAGGAACGGGATCAGTGCGGCAGCGACAGAGACGACCTGACGCGGAGACACGTCCATCATGGTGACCTTTTCCGGCGCCATGAAGGTGGTCTCGCCACGGTGACGAACCTGAACCAGGTCATCGACCAGACGGCCGTTCTCGTCGACGGTCGCGGAGGCCTGGGCGATGATGAAATCGCCTTCCTCGATCGCGGACAGATCGACGACATCGTCGGTGACCTGACAATCCACGACCTTGCGGTACGGCGTCTCGAGGAAGCCATAGCTGTTGGTCTTGGAGTAGGTCGCCAGCGAGTTGATCAGACCGATGTTCGGGCCTTCCGGCGTTTCGATCGGGCACAGACGGCCGTAGTGCGTGGCGTGAACGTCACGAACTTCGAAGCCGGCGCGCTCACGGGTCAGACCACCCGGACCAAGCGCGGAGACACGGCGCTTGTGCGTCACTTCGGACAGCGGGTTGTTCTGATCCATGAACTGGGAGAGCTGGCTGGAACCGAAGAATTCCTTCACCGCCGCCGCAACCGGCTTGGCGTTGATGAGATCCTGCGGCATCAGGCCTTCGCTCTCGGCCATGGACAGACGCTCCTTGACCGCACGCTCGACGCGGACCAGACCGACACGGAACTGGTTTTCCGCCATTTCGCCCACAGAGCGAATACGACGGTTGCCCAGGTGGTCGATGTCATCGACATCGCCATTGCCGTTACGGATGCTGATCAGCTCCTTCATGACGGTCAGGATATCGTCCTGATCGAGCACGCCGCTGCCGGTATCGCTTTCGCGACGCAGGCGGCGGTTGAACTTCATGCGGCCCACGCCCGACAGGTCGTAGCGGTCTTCGCTGAAGAACAGGTTCTGGAACAGTGACTCTGCTGCATCCTTGGTGGGCGGCTCGCCCGGACGCATCATGCGGTAGATCTCGACCAATGCCTCGAGCTGGTTACGCGTGGTATCCAGTTTCAGGGTATCGGACACGAACGGACCGCAATCCAGGTCGTTGGTGTAGATGACTTCGAACTGGGTGATCTTGGCCTGCGCCATCTTCTCCAGCAGTTCCGGAGTGATCTCGCTGTTGCTTTCGCAGACCAGCTCACCAGTGGCCGGATCGATCTGATCCTTGGCCAGCACCTTGCCGTAAAGGTAGTCCATCGGCACTTCGAGACGCTCGAGGCCGGAGGCTTCCATCTGACGGACGTGCTTCTGTGTAATACGACGACCTTCCTCCACGATCACGCTACCGTCGGCATCCTTGATGTCGAAGGCGGCGGTCTCGCCACGCAGACGTGCCGGCACCAGCTCAACGGAGAAGCCGCTGCGCTCGATGTGGTACATCGTGGTGTCGAAGAACGTACCGAGAATCTCTTCGCTGGTCATGCCCATGGCACGCAGCAGCACGGAAGCCGGCAGCTTGCGACGACGGTCGATACGGACGTAGACGTTGTCCTTCGGATCAAACTCGAAGTCCAACCAGGAACCGCGGTAAGGAATCACACGTGCGGAGTACAGCAGCTTGCCGGACGAGTGGCTCTTGCCCTTGTCGTGGTCGAAGAACACACCCGGCGAGCGATGCAGCTGTGACACGATGACACGCTCGGTACCATTGATGACGAAGGTACCGTTCTCTGTCATTAGGGGGATTTCCCCCATGTAGACTTCCTGCTCCTTGATGTCCTTGATCGCCTTGTTCGACGATTCCTTGTCATAGATCATCAGGCGCACTTTCACGCGCAGCGGTGCAGAGTAAGTGACTCCGCGCAGCTGACATTCCTTGACGTCGAACGCCGGCGTACCGAAGCGGTAGCTGACATACTCGAGCGCTGCGTTGCCAGAGAAACTGGCAATCGGGAACACGGACTTGAAGGCAGCGTGAAGGCCGACTTCCAGGCGCTGTTCTGGCGCCCTGTCCTGCTGGAGAAAGTCGTGGTAGGAATCAAGCTGGATGGCCAGCAGGTAAGGCACATCCATCACTTGGGGCAGTTTGCCAAAATCCTTGCGGATGCGTTTTTTCTCAGTGTATGAGTAAGCCATCTGTATTCCCCAGCTTGTTCACCTTGGGTGACCGATGCGTGGTCGGCTCATCCCTGATGGCGCGGCGATGTCCATCAGGCGCGGACGGCAAGCCTCCCTTGCGGGCTGGCTCGCCGTCATAATTCGTCTTGCAACAGAAAAAGGCTGGTGGCGGAGTCCGCCACCAGCCAGGAAGCTTACGCAGCGTGCGTAGCCTGGAACACGAGTTACTTGAGTTCCACGGACGCGCCAGCTTCTTCCAGCTTCTTCTTCGCTTCTTCAGCGTCTTCCTTGCTCACGCCTTCTTTCAGGGTGGCCGGAGCGCCGTCGACAGCTGCCTTGGCTTCTTTCAGACCCAGGCCAGTCAGTTCACGAACAGCCTTGATGACGTTGACTTTCTTGTCACCAGCAGCAGTCAGAACGATGTCGAACTCGGTCTGTTCTTCAGCGGCTTCACCAGCAGCGGCCGGGCCAGCGACGACGGCGGCAGCGGCGGAAACGCCGAACTTCTCTTCCATTGCTTCGATCAGCTCAGCCACTTCCATGACGGTCATGTCAGCGACGGCGTTGATGATGTCTTCTTTGGTCAGTGCCATTTTAGCAATCCTAAACTTTGCGGAGCAAAGATGCTCAGTCAAACGGAAATCGATTCAGGCTGCACGAGACAGCCAGGAGGTCAAAGCGCTGCTTACGCGGCGGCTTCGGCTTCCTTCTGATCGCGCAGTGCTGCGATAGTACGGACCAGCTTGCCTGCAGAAGCTTCCTTCATGACAGACAGCAGCTTGGACAGTGCTTCATCGCGGGTCGGCAGAGATGCCAGACGGTCGATATTCGCCGCCGGGATGAACTCGCCTTCGTAGGCCAATGCCTTGACTTCGAACGCCTCGACCTTCTTGGCAAATTCCTTGAACAGACGAGCGCCAGCGCCCGGGTGTTCCATGGAGAATGCAAGCAGAGTCGGGCCGACGAAGGACTCGTTCAGCACCTCGTAAGAGGTACCGGACAGCGCACGACGAGCCAGAGTGTTGCGAACAACACGCAGCTGGACGCCCGCTTCGCGGCACTGTTTGCGCAATTCGGTCATTGCGCCAACAGTTACACCACGAGAGTCGGCAGCGACTACGGAGAGAGCACCCTTGGCGGTTTCGCTGACCTCAGCAACAATTGCCTTCTTGTCTTCGAGACCTAAAGCCACGGTGTTGACTCCATTTCGTGCCGGGGAACGAATTCCCCAGTGGTTTACCATCTCTCTCACCAGAACTGCGCGGGAGAGTCTTGGAGGATGGCTGCCACCAGCAGGGCTGGGACACCATCTGCGCAGGCTACGCGCAATGCAAGCATCGCGGCGCGATTAAGCTGGCCCCGTCACCGAGGTGACAAGGCCAGCGCCTGCGGTCTTTGACGGCGCCCCGCGGCTGAGCACGGGGACCGCAAAGTGAAACATTCTGAGACTGCCTTACGCGTACTTGGCGTGATCGACAGTCAGACCCGGGCCCATGGTGCTGGACAGGGTGATCTTCTTCAGGTAGACACCCTTGGAAGTGCTCGGCTTCAGCTTCTTGACTTCGGCCACCAGGGCGTCGATGTTACCCTGAATGGAGTCAGCGCTGAAGTCGATCTTGCCGATACCGGCGTGAATGATGCCGTTCTTGTCAGTACGGAAACGCACCTGACCAGCCTTGGCATTCTTCACGGCAGTCGCGACGTCAGGCGTCACGGTACCGACTTTCGGGTTCGGCATCAGGCCGCGCGGACCGAGGATCTGGCCCAGCTGACCGACAACGCGCATGGCATCCGGAGAAGCGATGACGACGTCGAAGTCCATCACGCCTTTCTTGACCTGTTCTGCCAGGTCGTCCATGCCGATCACATCTGCACCGGCTTCCTTCGCTGCTTCAGCGTTGGCGCCCTGGGTGAAGACAGCGACGCGCACTTCGTTACCGGTGCCATTCGGCATCACGGTAGCGCCGCGAACGACCTGATCGGATTTACGCGGGTCAACACCCAGGTTCAGAGAGACTTCGATGGTCTCCTTGAACTTGACGGTGGACAGCTCGGACAGCAGAGCAACAGCTTCTTCGACGCTGTAGACCTTGCCGGATTCAACTTTCGCGTTGATCGCCTGGGCGCGCTTTGAAATCTTGGCCATGATCAAAGACCCTCCACGTTCAGGCCCATGCTACGGGCAGTACCGGCGATGGTGCGAACAGCAGCGTCCAGATTGGAAGCTGTCAGGTCCGGTTCCTTGGTGGTCGCGATCTCTTCGAGCTGAGCGCGAGTCACGGTACCGACCTTCTTCTTGTTCGGCTCGCCAGAACCGGACTTCAGACCAGCCGCTTTCAGCAGCAGGACGGCCGCAGGCGGCGTCTTGGTGACGAAAGTGAAGCTACGATCGGAGTAGACAGTGATGACCACGGGAGTCGGGAGACCCGGCTCGACGTTCTGGGTAGCGGCGTTGAACGCTTTACAGAACTCCATGATATTGACACCGTGCTGACCGAGGGCAGGACCCACGGGCGGGCTCGGGTTAGCTTTACCGGCTGCAACCTGCAGCTTGATGTAAGCCTGTACTTTCTTGGCCATGATAGGACTCCAGTATGGGTGGTAGCGCCTTGCGGCTCCCCGTAAAACCGGGCCGCCTCAGGCGACCCGTCGTGTTGCCGTGATGCTCGCATTCAAACAGGTGAGATGATGATCCTGAGATCAGTCCTTCTCGACCTGGGAGAACTCGAGCTCCACCGGCGTAGCACGCCCGAAGATCAGTACACTGACCTGCAGACGGCTCTTTTCGTAATTCACTTCTTCGACTACGCCATTGAAGTCCGCGAACGGACCATCAGTGACACGCACCGTTTCACCCGGCTCGAAGAGAGTCTTCGGACGCGGCTTGTCGGTGCCATCCTGAACGCGACGCAGCATGGCGTCGGCTTCTTTCTGGGTAATCGCTGCCGGCTTCTCCGGGGTTCCGCCAATGAAACCCATGACGCGCGGGGTTTCATTCACCAGGTGCCAGGACTGATCATTCATGTCCATCTCGACCAGCACGTAGCCCGGGTAGAACTTGCGCTCGCTCTTGCGGCGCTTGCCGTCACGCATTTCGACGATTTCTTCGACCGGCACGAGAATCTCACCGAAGTGATCTTCCATGGCGTAAAGCTTCACACGCTCGTTGAGCGAACGCATGACCTGCTTTTCGAAACCGGAATAGGCGTGTATGACATACCAACGCTTGGACATGGAAACTCCGTTAACTGACGATGCCGGACATCAGCCAGCCGAGGGTGGTATCGATGAGCCATAGCAACAGGCCCACGATAAGCACGGCACCCAGCACGATGGCAGTTGTCTGGACAGTTTCCTGTCGGGTCGGCCAAACGACGCGCTGGATCTCGCGGCGCGCACTACTTGCCAGCTCGACAACATCACGACCTTTGTTGGTCGTGATCGCCAGAGCAGCCGCTGCAACACCAAGCACGACGACGCCAAGCACGCGATAAAGCAGCGCTTGGTCAGCAAAATAGGCGTTGCCAGCAACAGCCAGCACAAGAAGAATGACAACGACCGACCACTTGAACCCGTCGTGGCGCGCTTCCTGCACCTCGGCGTTCTGTTTCATCAAAGAGACTCCTCAAGGGTGCAGCGATCGCTAGAATCGAGAATCGGTAAGAAGTCGAATACCATCCTGGGGAAGGATGGCAGGCCAGGAGGGAATCGAACCCCCAACCTGCGGTTTTGGAGACCGCTGCTCTGCCAATTGAGCTACTGGCCTGTAACACTTGCGTGTTCCAGAGACTAAAAACAAGGCTGAATGAACAGCGGGCGCCATCATAGCTGAGACAACCCAAACTGACAAGCCTTATCTTTGACCGCGACCTGGGAGGTCGCCGGAAACGAAAAAGACGAGCCAAACTGCGACTCGCCTTTCCGTTGTATGGAGCTCGTGGGCGGATTTGAACCGCCGACCTCACCCTTACCAAGGGTGTGCTCTACCCCTGAGCTACACGAGCAAAACCTTTGCGCAATCTCGACTGGCGAGATGAACTGGAGCGGGCAGCGGGAATCGAACCCGCGTCATCAGCTTGGAAGGCTGAGGTTCTACCATTAAACTATGCCCGCTTTCCAACTCTTGCTGCCCTGATGCACACGGCATCATAAGCGAATCTGGTGGTGGGGGAAGGATTCGAACCTTCGAAGCTTTCGCGGCAGATTTACAGTCTGCTCCCTTTGGCCACTCGGGAACCCCACCATCTGTGACGACGAATCTTACGCCGCTTGAGATACGCTGTCAAGTGCTTGATTTCATTCTACTTCAAGCGCTTGAGGGAATGTATCGCCTCAGAACGGGACGTAGTATGTCAAAGCATCTGGGTGAGCGCAAGCCCTGAGCGAAGTTTTTCTAGATCAGGCACTCGCGGCTGGTCGGGCGCACCTGACAGGCGCCCTGCCCGCTCGGCAGCGGTCAATGGATACAGTGCCTCCAGGCCGGCATACACCATGTCTGGCCACAGCGCATGCGGCACCCGCAGACCGCGCGCCACCACCCGCGCGTCACCGCCGGTCAGCAGTAGCGGCAAGGCTACCCCTTCACGATCGCAGACCTCGGCATAGAGACGATTGACCGCACTGACGGCCGCCATGTAGATACCGTGATTGACGGCCTCTACCGTATTGCGACCCGGCGCGAGCAGCGTATCCACCTCGGTATCCGGGTCGATGGCCACATTGCGCGTACCCAGCTTGAGGCTTTCCTTCATCAGACGCAGCCCCGGGAGAATATACCCCCCCAGATGCTTGCCTCCCGGCAGCACGAAATCCACCGTGATCGCGCTACCGCAATCGACGCTGCAACAGCCCCCGGTGAGATGATGGCCGGCGAGTGCGCCCAACCAGCGATCAACGCCCAGGCGTTGCGGCTCTTCATAGCCACAGGTGACGCCCAGCGCCTCCCGCGTCGAGTGCGCGACATGCACGACGCCGACCTGCTTGCGCAGCAACTCCACCGTCTCATCCAGCACCTGCTTGCGCGCCACGCTGGAGATGCGCACGGCCGTGACGACATCCAGGTCAGGAATGTCCGCGCCCGGCCGCCACTCCTCTCGCGTCCAGACGGCGCCGCGCGAGCGGATCTCGCTGGAAACGGTGTCCTTGAGACGCCATTTTGACAAGGTGTTGCCGATATCAAGATCCAGAATCATGAGACGGCGCGCAGACTGATCTCGCCACCGGCGAGAGTGATGGTTTCGCCATTCATGCGCACCTCAAGATTTCCATTGATATCGACACCTTCTGCCACGGCTTCTTCTCGTCTGTCTCCGCGCAGAATCACCACATCACGCCCCTTGAAGGCATTGCGCTCATTCCAGCGCGCCTGCCATCCGGCAAAGCCCTGCGACTCGAACTCGGGCAACAGTGCCAGCAATGACTCCATCAGACGCGCGGCATAGCGATTGCGTGAAGCACCGGGAATGATGTCACGTACCGCAGCCACCGGTTGAGTGATCGCCTCGCGTCGGGAGGCCGGCAACTCGATGTTCATGCCGATACCGATGACGACATCACAGGGACCGGACACATCCCCTGTGACCTCGACCAGGATACCGGCGATCTTGGGTTGATCCTTCTGTATCTGCAGCAGGACATCGTTGGGCCACTTGAGGCGCGCGGGCAGGCCATCGGCCTCGAGCACCTCCGCCACCGCCACGCCGATCGCCAGACTCAGGCCCTCAAGCGATGCGGCGCCTGATTCGAAGCGCCAGCCAAGCGAGAAGACCAGGCTGCGGCCCCAGGGAGTCTCCCACTCACGCCCACGACGGCCACGCCCAGCCGATTGCACCTCCGCCAGACAGACCTCGGCATGGCCGGCTCCCTGACGAAAGCGCTCGCGGATGAAGGTATTGGTCGAGTCCACCGACTCCTCGACGAACAGGCGCGTCAGGTGTTTGCGAGTCTCGCGCGGCAGCGCCTCGATGATCTGTTGACCATCGAGCAACTCGATGGGGTTGGCCAGTCGATAGCCAAGCCCCTTGATGGCTTCCAGCGGAATGTCGAGCGCCTCAAGTTTCTTGAGCTGCTTCCAGACCGCCGTACGCGACACCCCGAGCTCTTCGCCCAGGGCCTCTCCGGAGTGGTAGCCACCATCTCCAAGCAGACGAATGAGATCACGGATGGTCATGCGGAGGCCTGTCCCTGTGCAAAAGCGCACATTCTATCGGATTCATGGGCTTGCGAGCCAAGAACAACGACCAAAGATAACGCTCTTTTCGTCAATTCCGCTCCCCGGCACGCATTCCCGCCCCCGCCAGGCGATTGAACAAGGCGGAAAGCAGCATCAGGACACTGCCCAGTCCCAGCCATGAACCTACTCGCCACAGCCCCTCCAGGGTGGCGGTATCCCACACCCCCACCTTGATCACGGTGAGGATCAGAATGCCCTGTCCGATACGCTGCCAGTGTTGCTGCCCCACCTTGGCACCACTCACGACCAGGGCCGCCGCGACGACCAGCATCAGCACACTGTAGGCATATAGCTCCGCCTGCTCGATGCCCTGCCATAGCCCCAGCCCAGCGCCATGCCAGCAGTGACGCAAGTTGAGCGCCAACCACAATCCGGCTGACAGCAGACCGAGCACTTCACTTAGCCCGCGTATTCGTGAGCGTGTCGCGGCGCTTCCCGCATCCACGTCCGGTGCGCGCCTGGATGTCATGCGCCAGAGCATAGCGGCGCCGAGTGCAGGCAGGCCGTAGGCCGGCAGAAGCCAATTGACCAGCGGCCAGCTCCCGACATCCCCCGGGTGCCAGAGCGGATTGAAGATGCCCAGCACGCCGACACTCCAGAGAATCACAGCCGCTCCGCCGACCACCAGTGCCAGCACGCGATAAAGCTGCGTCCCTGCCCGCGCCTCAGCACCGTCGCCACGAGCACGCCAGGCATAGCTTGCCGCCACCCCGGCCAGCGCCAACACCTGCAGGGAAAGCTCCGCCAGGGTGAGGCTGCCCTCGAAGGGCTTTCCACCGGTCAACACATAACGGATTTCCATCACCAGCGTCGCGACGGCAAGCTGGACAACGGCACCCTCCAGCCAACGCTGTGTCCGCGGACGGTGGCGCATGCCGAGACTGGTCATGGCAACACAGGCCAATACCGGCAGCAGTATCTGCAGTGGCCAGTGCGCGATACCGGCATAGTCGTCATGCGCCATGCCATACATCAAGCGAGCCACGACACCCCACGCCAGCAAGCGTGACAGCTCAGCAAACACGGAGCGCCCCGCGGTATGCCCCTCGCGATACCAGCGCCATTCACAAGCGGTCAAACCCAATAGTTGCAGCGCCAGCGCCAGGGTCAGAGATGGCCCCTCCAGCACTGCCACCAGGGCAAGGAATATTCCGGCCTGCGCCGGCAGCCACAGTCCTGCGTCAAGCTGAGCGCCTTCACGCGCCTGGAAACGCATGGCACCTGCCCAGCACACCAGCCCCCAGATCAATGGCGGCAGCCCTGTGTTGACCAGTCCTGTGTTGATCAGCCTCCCTGCATCGCTCGCCCCGCTCGTCCATGGCATGACGTCCTGCCAGAGCACCAGGGCCCACGCCAGCAGCGGCACCATGGTCGCCAATGCCCACCAACAGGCTGCAAGCGACCTCTCTGCTCTTTCACCCGCATCATGACGCGGTCGCCAACGCGCCAGCGACAACAGGCCGACACTCAGTATCAGCGGGCTGATCATCGCGCTGCTCGACAGCGGTGCCGTCAAAGCAAGCCCCCACACCAGCAACCAGAGTCCGTTGCCAGCAACCACCATCGACCACAGCACCGCATGGCGGCGACTAGACCAGGCAATCACCAGCATCGGCATGAGGCTAGCCAGCCACCCCCGATGCCACAGGGACACACCGGAGCCGGCCATATCGGAAGGCGCCACCAATGAGTCAAAGGAGACGCCATGCACGAGACTGCCCAGCCAGGGCAGCCAGAGTCCCAGCACGACGCTCACTGAGACAAGCCCCCCGGCGAGCCAGTGCCGACGCAGGTCAAGAGATGCGCGCCAGGGCAACCAGGTCGCAAGTGAGGTCTTCGACTGTCGCTCATCCTTTTCTGCGGCGCCCGTGGATGGCTCCCACACCTCCCCCCACAGATACCCCAACGCCAGCACGGCCAGCCAGACACCACCCACCCAGGGCAACAGCCCCACCAGCAATGTCGCGCCAGAAGAGATGCCGAAGGGCATCAACAACAACCACCAGGCGAGCGCTCCCACCAGACCGCCCCAATACAGCCAGCTCACCGCGACCTGGCGGTACAGCACACGACACGCTGCCGCGATCACACCCGCATACCCCAGCAACAGCAAGGTCGAGGCTTCCTGCCACTGCTGGTGAATGGGCAGCGCCAAGGGCAGAGCATATCCGCCCAACATGCCCAATGCTGCCAGCCACGGCCCATGATGCCGCGCACGCTCCAGCATCCACAGACTCAAGGCTGCCAACAGCACGAAGGTGACCGGCATGGACACCAGCGAAAGCAGAAAGTGACCAGCCAGCAGGCTCGCCGCGAGCACCAGACTGCCGGCACCGCTGACGGCGCCGGTCAGGCTCGATGACTGGGACGTACGCAGTCTCAGCCACTCGGCCAATACCGTCATGCTCAGGCCGAAC
The DNA here is from genome assembly GCF_029846405.1 of Cobetia sp. 29-18-1. Classification (NCBI taxonomy): domain Bacteria; kingdom Pseudomonadati; phylum Pseudomonadota; class Gammaproteobacteria; order Oceanospirillales; family Halomonadaceae; genus Cobetia; species Cobetia sp. 29-18-1. Next base: position 803 of record NZ_JARWKS010000023.1, on the reverse strand, counting down.
CCGAGACCCAGCGCCAGCCGTACCCCCGGCCCCAGCAAGCCCTGCTCAAGGGAGTACCCGACGAGCAGGATGCCTGCCATCACCAGAGACAAGGCACCCACAAGAATCATCCAGTGTTCCTGAAGGACCGTCAGCAGACGTGACATGCCTCCCGGCAGCACCTCTGATGCCTTGCTTGCAGGGTCTGCGCCCCGGCCCTTCTCGCCTGAACGACTGGAGGCAGCGCCATGCAACAAGCGCTGAAGTAGCCGGTAGGACAGAGAGTGGCCGCCACTGGATGATGCAGTGGCCCGCGAGTCACTGATCGGTGGTGTTGCATCGGCTGCTGCCAGTCCCTCCCGGGGCGGCACTTCGGCAGGCGATTTGTCCACACCCCCTTCTTGCAAGGGGGTGTGCATAACCGGAGCGTCATGAGCAGTAAGCTCGCGAGCAAGCCTGGCCTCCATATCGCGCAGTCGCTGCTCCAGCGCCTTGATGCGCAGCATGCTGAGCCACCCCATCAAGGAACCACCCAGTACCAGCAACGCCATCATGACGCCCACCAACATCAGCTCATCCATCGCCCAGCCCGTCATCGAAGAGTCGTGTTCAGAGACTACGGCATTTTGCCCGGCACCTCATGCTGTCAGTCTCTCAGCACCGTATTTGCACATTGGACGCAAAAAGCCCGACTCCTGGGGGAGCCGGGCTTTCTTTTCCACGCACAAAGAGAACCGCCCCTGCAGCAAGGCTACAGGGGCGGTTCAGTATAAGTGCCTGACGATGACCTACTCTCACATGGAGAAACTCCACACTACCATCGG
>NZ_JARWKS010000022.1:0-64800 GCF_029846405.1 Cobetia sp. 29-18-1 | reverse complement strand
CGCTCTCCCTAAAGATAGGTCAGAACGTGTCAACTATATTCAGGACGGGACACAGCCACCAAAAAGGCCGCCCCGAAGGGCGGCCTTTTCGTGTCTCACACCAGCGCATATCTGCAGACTGCATGTCTGCTGAACGCGTGCTGGATCAGTCCTGGAAACGTTCCAGAATCAGGCAGGCGTTGGTGCCACCGAAGCCGAAGCTGTTGGACAGCACACGGTCGATCTTGACGCCATCACGACGGGTCGTGACGATGTCGAGGCCTTCGGCGCGGTCATCCAGCTCGCTGACATTGGCAGACGCGGCAATGAAGTCGTTCTCCATCATCAGCATGGAGTAGATGGCTTCCTGCACGCCAGTGGCGCCCAGCGAGTGACCCGTCAGCGACTTGGTCGAGCTCATTGCCGGGCTGGCGGCGCCGAAGACTTCCTGGATGGCCTTGAGCTCGGCCACATCGCCCACCGGCGTCGAGGTGCCGTGGGTGTTGATGTAGTCGATATCGCCATTCACGGTCGCCATCGCCTGACGCATGCAGCGTGCTGCACCTTCGCCGGACGGTGCCACCATGTCGTGGCCATCGGAGGTCGCGCCATAGCCAGTCACTTCGGCGTAGATCTTCGCGCCGCGTGCCTTGGCGTGTTCCAGCTCCTCGAGTACCAGCATGCCGCCGCCGCCAGCGATGACGAAGCCATCACGGGTCTTGTCGTACGGACGCGACGCGGTTTCCGGCGTGTCGTTGTAGCTGGTGGACAGGGCGCCCATGGCGTCGAACAGGCAGGACAGGGTCCAGTGCTCTTCTTCACCACCACCGGCAAACACGATGTCCTGCTTGTTCAGCTGGATCTGTTCCACGGCGCTACCGATGCAGTGGGCAGACGTGGCACAGGCCGAGGAGATCGAGTAGTTGATACCCTTGATCTTGAACGGCGTGGCCAGACAGGCAGAGACGGTCGAGCCCATGGTGCGAGTGACGCGGTAGGGACCGACGCGACGCAGGCCCTTGGCGCGCATCACGTCTGCGGCCTCGACCTGGTTCGCGGAGGAAGCGCCACCGGAACCGGCGATCAGGCCGGTACGCTCGTGGGAAACCTGCTCTTCGGTGAGACCGGAATCGGCAATCGCCTGCGCCATGGAGATGTAGGCATAGGCCGCAGCATCCCCCATGAAGCGCAATTGCTTGCGATCGATGTGGTCTTCGAGATTGATGTCGACAACGCCGGCCACGTGGCTACGGAAGCCCAGCTCGGCGTATTCCTCTTTGCGGCGGATACCAGAACGTCCTTCGCGGAGCGATTCCAGGACCTGCTGGCGATCATTGCCCAGGCAGGAAACAATGCCCAGCCCGGTGACTACCACTCTACGCATGGGAGCCTCCCGTTCAGAAGTTCGCAGTGGAGGTGAACAGACCGACGCGCAGGTCGTTGGCCTGATAGATGTCGCGACCGTCAACTGTCACTGTACCATCGGCGATGCCGAGGATCAGCTTGCGAGTGATGACTCGCTTGATGTTGATGGTGTAGGTCACTTTCTTGGCGGTCGGCAGCACCTGGCCAGAGAACTTGACCTCGCCGCAGCCCAGCGCGCGGCCACGGCCCGGATTGCCCAGCCAGCCGAGGTGGAAGCCCACCAGCTGCCACATGGCATCGAGGCCCAGGCAGCCCGGCATCACCGGATCACCCGGGAAGTGGCAGTCGAAGAACCACAGGTCCGGAGAGATATCCAGCTCAGCAATCAGCTGACCCTTGCCGTGGCTACCGCCTTCCTCACTGATGTGAGTGATGCGATCCAGCATCAGCATGTTGGGAGCAGGCAGTTGCGCATTGCCCGGGCCGAAGAGTTCGCCCTGGCCACAGGCCAGCAGCTCGTCGCGAGTAAAGGAGTGTTGCTTGGTCACTGAGTCATTCCGAGTAGCGGGATGGTAATGCCGTACGAGGCACCTGAGCGCCTGAATGGGGCTAGTCTAATGGCTGGCACCCCTGAATGCACGTGGGGGCCAGACTAAAGGGCAGCAAGGGCGGGTGCAAATAAGTCCTACAGCTGGGGGGAAAGTGGTCGATAGGAGCTAGTGTGTGATTCGCGCGGGATCCCCTTTGCCGGCATCGGTCGCAATCCATTGGAGCCGTGCCGAGAGTGGCTCGCTGCCTGCAAATGCAGGATCATCCCCGATGACCCCTTCCACCGAGAGCTGCTTATGTGGCCGCAAGCCCACTTCAATCGGCCCCTGATCATCGGGGCGCTCGTTGCCTTGACAGCGCTGCCCTGGTTGCCGGGGCTCGAGCTGCGTCTTGCCGCGTTGCTGCCCGCCGTACTGGCGGGTCTGGACATCGCGCGCCAGCGTCGTCGCCAGCTGCTGCATCGTCAGCTGCTGGAAGCCGCCGTGCACCTGAGCAGTGATGGTCTGGTGATCAGTGATCGCCACAATCGGGTGCTGGCCGTGAACGCTGCCTTCAGTCATATCACCGGTTACGCACCGGAAGAGATCATTGGCCGCAACCCTTCCCTGCTGTCTTCCGGGCGCCATGACGAGGAGTTTCACGCCCGTTATCGCCAGGCGCTCGAGGTCAATGGCCACTGGGAGGGCGAGGTCTGGAACCGGCGCAAGCAGGGGGATGAATACCCCGAGTGGCTGCGGGCACGCCGTATCGAGCAGGGCGGCGACGTCTTCCATGTCGCTCTCTTTACCGACATCACCCGCCACAAGGCACGCGAGCAGGACCTGCAGCGTCTGGGGCTGGAAGATGCCCTGACGGGCCTGCCCAATCGCCGACGGCTGGGCGACCTGCTGGTCAGTCGCCTCAATGGCCTGCGCGCCGAAGAGGCGATGGACCTGGCACTGATCGATATCGATGCGCTCAAGAGCATCAATGATGCCCTGGGCGCGGAAGGGGGCGATCGTCTGCTGCAGCAGTTCTCCCAGCGTCTGACGGCGCTGGCGCGGGGCGGCGTGGTGGGGCGCATCGGCGGCGACGAATTCGTGATTCTGCGCTCCACGGCGGGTGGCGAGCATACCGCCTGGGTGGATGAGCTGCGTCAGGTGCTGACCAAGCCCTTCGAGATCGGCGATCAGGCGCTGCACCTTGCGCTGTCGATCGGCAGCTGCCGCGCCCCGGAGGATGGCGCTGACGCCGATGTGCTGATGCAGCGCCTGGAAAGCGCTCTGTATGCCGCCAAGCGACATGGCCGCAATACCGATATGCGCTTCCAGCCCGCACTGGATGCGGGCGGTGACCTGCAGCTGGGGCTGGCGAATGACCTGCGGGTCGCCATCGAGAGCCAGGGGCAATTGCAGCTGCACTATCAATGTCAGCACGACGCCAGCACCGGCAAGGTCGCGAGTGTCGAGGCGCTGTTGCGCTGGAAGCACCCGCTGCGGGGTGCCATCTCACCGGCCGAATTCGTGCCGTTGGCCGAGCGCCATGGCCTGATGCTGCGCCTGGGCAACTGGGTGCTGCGCGAGGCAGTACAGCAGCAGGCCAGCTGGCGGCGGGCCGGTCACCGCCTGTGCATCTGGGTCAATGTCTCGGCCTTGCAGCTGATCCAGGGTGGCTTTGAGGCCTCGCTGGCGGGCCTGCTGATGGAGTATGACGTGCCTGCCAGCTCCATCGGGCTGGAGCTGACGGAATCGGTATTGCTGGATGAGCGTGCCGGCGACGTCTCACGGCGCCTGGCGGCATTACGCGCTCGCGGCCACCAGATCGCGGTGGATGACTTCGGCACCGGCTATTCGTCACTCGCCTATCTGAAGGACCTGCCGGTGGACAAGCTCAAGCTGGACCGCGCCTTCATCCGCAGTCTGCCCGGCGAGCGTGCGGATGCCGCCATCACCATGGCGGTGCTGGCGATGGCCAAGGGCCTGGGCATGGAGATGATCGCGGAAGGCGTCGAGACCGCCGAACAGCGTGAATATCTGGTATCGAATGGCTGCGGCTGGATCCAGGGGTTCTACTTCTCGCGGCCGGCACCCGCGGGGGAGGTCATCGAGCGGCTCAATGGCTACGAGGCCGGCAATCTGGCCATCAAGGCCGCCTGAGGCGCTCAGGCGCGCTCGGCATGGCCATGAAGGCGTGCGATGCCCAGGCACAAGCCGGCCCAGATCAGCGCCTGCGCCGGTAGCAGCCAGTCGGCGAGGATCACATTGGCGAGCTGCGCCCCGCCGTAATAGGACAGCGGGGCACTGATGGCACCGCCAGCCGCCGCAAGCCAGGGCCGCTGCCACAACCAGCGCAGCGCATGATGGATCGTGCTGGCGAACAGTGGCCACAGACACCACATCCAGACAGGCAGGGGCAGCCAGTGCGCCCAGTCAGGCGTGTCCGAGGTGATGGTGTAGCCACCGGCCAGTGACAGGCTGCCATCCACCACCATGCCCAGCGCCACGAAGGCGGCCAGCCAGCGCAGCTCGCGCAGGCGCTCACTCGTCGGCACGATCAGCCACAGATGCACGGCCAGTATCAGCGGCGTGGCCAGCAGGGCGACCGTCGAGCCGCCCAGCACGCAGCAGAACCAGCCGAGCTGGAAAAGCCCGGCATTGAGCAGTGCTCCAGGGCGCTCGGACAGCATGTTCAGGCGTCCCAATCCTGGAGCCCCGCCTGGACCGGACGTGCCCCCGGCCCCCCCAGCAGCAGCTGACAGGTGCCGATGGTGCGCTCGCGGAAGCCGCCCTCGCAGTACGCCAGGTAGTAACGCCACATGCGCACGAAGCGCTCGTCGTAGCCCTGCGCATAGACCTCCCCGAGACGCGCCTCGAAGCGCTGCCCCCAGGCCTTGAGCGTGGCGGCGTAGTGCAGTCCGATATCCTCGAGCTGCAACAGGTTCAGCTGGGTGTCCTGCTGCATGGCGCTGAGAATCGCCGCATGGGACGGCAGGAAGCCGCCGGGGAAGATGTAGCGCTTGATAAAGTCCATCTCGCGGCTGGCGGCCACGAAGCGCTGATCGCGAATCGTGATGGCCTGCAGCGCGATCAGGCCTGCCGGCTCGAGCAGGCGCTCGAGGGTCTTCAGATAGGTCGGCAGATACTGATGGCCGACCGCCTCGATCATCTCCACCGAGACGATGCGATCGAAGCGGCCTTCCAGTGCTCGGTAGTCTTCCTTGAGCAGCGTGATGCGATCTTCCAGACCTTCCGCGGCGATGCGCGCCTGGGTATAGGCGTGCTGCTCATCGGAAATGGTCGTGGTGGTCACGCGGCAGCCACGTGTTCTTGCGGCATGAATCGCCAGCCCGCCCCAGCCGGTGCCGATTTCCAGCAGGTGATGCTGTGGCCCCAGTTCCAGCAGGTTGAACAGCTTCTCCAGCTTGTGGGTCGAGGCCGCCTCCAGACTTGCTTCGGGATAGGGGAACACCGCCGCGGAATACATGCGGTGCTCGCGATCGAGGAACAGCTCGAAGAGGTCGTTGCCGAGATCGTAATGCGCCGAGATGTTGCGCTTTGAACCCGCCAGCGTATTGCGCGCCAGCGCGTAGGCGACGCTCAGCGCCCACTTGGACAGGCGCGACGTCCCGCTGTCCACCGAGTCATTGACCTGTTCGAGGTTGTAGGCGAACAAGCGCACCAGCCCGACCAGATCATCCGTCTCCCACTGGCCATCCATGTAGGCCTCCGCCGCCGCGACGGTGCCACCCAGTGCCATGCGCCGCCAGGCGCGTGAGTCATGGATACGCAGCGTGACGTTGCGCGCGCCGCCCTTGCCCAGCACGTGGCGCTCACGGCCTTCCAGCACCGTCAGGCTGCCACCCTCGAGCTTGTCGAGCATGCGCAGCAGGCGTGGCCGCAGCAGCCGCGTCAGGCGGTCCGCCGGTGCCCGGGCCGTGGCCAGTGTGGGGGGAGCGGGTTCGAATTGGCTCATGATGAGTTCCTCATGATGAAGACGGCGAGCGCGGATGGTCGAAGATCGGCACGCGCTTGAGCGCCAGACGCAGCGCCTCGAAATGAATACCTGCGACCGTCTTGAGCGTCATCCAGGGGAAACGCAGCAGCAGGCGATGAAAGGCGCGCGGGGTAGCCGGTTCCAGATGCAGGCTCAGGCTGGCATCGAACAGCGAGTGCTGCGCTTTCCGCGCCGTATCCCCGGTGAGGGGGTGGTTTTCCATGTGCAGCAACAGCTCATCCGCGCTGGGGTCGTTGAAGCGCCAGTGATAGCGCATGCCCATCGGCATGAAGGGCGAGACATGCATGCGCTTGTCGAACTGCGCCGCCTGCATGCGACGCTGCGGGTCCGTACGGGCGGCATACAGCACGCGCTCCCCCCAGGGGATATTGGTCACCTCACCGAGCACGGCGCCCAGCTGGCCTGAGGCGTGATAGAGGTAATAGAGGCGGATCGGGTTGAAGCCGATCCCGAAGTGGCGCAGCTGGGTCAGCAGAAAGATGCGTCCCTGCGGCAGCGGCGCGTGATCGCCATTGCGGGCAAGCTCGCGCTGGCAGGCGGCGCGCACCCGTTCCTCAAGTGGGCCATCGGCAATGTCGTGGACCGCGGCCGGCAGATGGTCACTGTCGCGAAAGGCCAGTGGCGCGGCGTGACTGGCGCTCACCAGACGCTTGCCGGCCATCAGTGCCGGCAACTCATCCAGTGCCAGCCATGCCATGGCGACGCGATAGCGAAAGGCATGCTGGCGCGGCGCGTGGCGACGGTGGCGCAGCGTGCCATAACCAATGCGGCTGGCGGGCGCCTTCAATCGTCTGCCTCGCGCGCACCCAGTGCCTCGGCGACCCGCAGCGCACTCCATACGCCATCCTCGTGAAAGCCGTTGCGCCACCAGGCGCCACAGAAATGGGTGTGGCCGACCTTGCCGTTCGGGGTTGCCTGAACACCGGAAATCTCCTCGAAGCGGGCCTTGGCGGCTTCGGCGGCCAGCGTGAAGCGCGGGTGGTCATAGGCATAACGGCCCAGCACCCGAGCGGGATCAATCGCGTCGCTGTCATTGAGCGTGATGCAGAAGGTCTCGCGGGGCGGGTGCTCGCGCTCACCAAGGCGTTGCAGGATGTTCATGTCGTAGGTGACGCTGGCCCGCTGGGCGTCGTCGCGCCCATCGAGGCGGTAGTTCCAGCTCGCCCAGGCCGCCTTGCGCCTGGGCAGCAGCGAGGTGTCGGTATGCATCACCACCTCATTGCGCTGGGTCGTGATCGCCCCCAGCACCGCGCGCTCCTGCTCGCTGGCATCGCCGAGCAGCGCCAGTGCCTGCGGCGCATGACAGGCCATCACCACCTGGTCGAAGCGTTCACGGCGGCCATCGGCATGCTCAAGCGTCACGCCGTCGGCGTCGCGCAGGACCCGGGTGATCTTGCTGTTGAGGCGAATGCGCTCGGCGTAGCCTTCGGTCAGCGGTGCAATATAGGCGCGCGAGCCACCGACCAGCGTGAACCACTGTGGGCGGTCATTGACCGACAGCAGGCCGTGATGGCGGAAGAAGCGCACGAAGAACAGCAGCGGGAATTGCGCGATGTCCGCGATGCTGGCGGACCAGATCGCCGCGCCCATCGGCAGCAGGTAATGCTCACGGAATACCTGCGAGTAGCCATTGGCATCCAGGTAGCTGCCCAGGGTCGCGCCCTCGGCGAGCTTGCCATCGTCCAGATCGGCGGCAGCCTGCTTGTTGAAGCGCAGGATGTCGCGCAGCAGGCGATAGAAGCGCGGACGCAGCAGGTTGCGTTTCTGGGCGAACAGCGACAGCAGGGTATGGCCGTTGTACTCGAAGTCCTCGGCGGTGGTGTGCACCGAGAAGCTCATCTCGGTGGGCTGATAGGCCACGTCGAGACGTTCCAGCAGGCGCTGGAAATGCGGGTAGGTGCGGTCATTGAAGACGATGAAGCCGGTGTCGATGGCCCAGTCGCTGCCATCGGCGCACTGCACATCCATGGTGGCGGTGTGGCCGCCCAGGCGCTCGGCTGACTCGAAGACATGCACTTCATGCTTGCGACTCAGGTAATAGGCCGCTGACATGCCGCTGATGCCGCTGCCGATGACGGCAATGCGCTGGCGGGGTAGAGGCGCTGTCGCGTAGGTCGTTGTCGTGTTCATGCCACTCCAGAAGAAGAACGCACCATGTCGTCATGAGCAGAAGCGTTGCCGGGTATTCGGCGCGGGCAGGTCTCGTCGGTCTTGCCTGCCGCCGGTCAGCCGCGGGTCATGCGTAGACCGATGCTGCGGCGCAAGGGGGCGGGCAGGATGCCCAACAATTTGACCAGCAGCGTGAAGCGGCGCGGGAAATGGATGTCGAGCCGATGACGGGCGAGCCCCGCCACGATCGCCTCGACCGCCTGATCGACAGTGACCTGCATCGGCATCGGGAAGTCATTGCGCTCGGTCAGCGGTGTCTTGACGAAGCCGGGGTGAATCACGCTGACATCGATGCCCTGGTTATCGAGGTCCAGCCGTAGCGACTCCAGGAAGTAGCTCACCGCGGCCTTGGAGGCGCCGTACGCCTCCGCGCGTGGCAACGGCAGGTAGGCCGAGGCACTGGAGACCGCTGCCAGCTGCGGCCGCTCACCGCCGTCTGCCGCTGCCATGCGCAGCAGCGGCAAGGCGCTTTCGATCACATCCACGGCGGCCTGGAAATTGGTCGCGAACACGCGGTGGACCAGGTCTGCCTCGAATTCCCGTGCATCCAGATATTCGCAGGTGCCAGCGTTGAGCAGTGCAAGGTCGAGTCCACCAAAGCGGGCCTCTATCTGACTGGCCGCCGCGCGGATGGCCTCACGGTCGGTGAGGTCGAGCGTCACGACCAGCGCTTCCCCGGGGCCTTGCTCGGCATCGGCTGCGATGGCTTCCAGCTTGTCGGCGGAGCGCGCGCTCAGGGCGACCCGATGGCCATCCGCCAGCAGCCGGCGTGCCAGACCTTCACCGATGCCGGAGCTGGCGCCGGTCAGCCAGATGCGTTTGCGAGCCTTTACGGTCGTCGATGTGGTCGTCGATGTGGTGCTCGAACCATGACTGGCCATTTCCCCTCCTTGGCATGTGTGTGTCTGCGTGCCTGACTGTCTCTGCGTGCCTGACTGTGTCTGCGTGCCTGACTGTGTCTGCGTGTCTGCGTGTCTGCGCCTTGCCTGCCTGGCCTGGCGAATCTGGTTGGCACTGACTCAAGAGAACGCCGGGCGTGTCCGTATGGATGTCGCCAGGGCTCAACCCTCTGCTGCTCAGTCCATGCGTCGTTTCAGCAGGCCGATCACGTTGCGCAGTACGGGCACCTGCTCGTAGAGCAGCTCACCGGCATCGAAGAAATCACGGTGCTGGATGACCTTCCCGTCTCGGAACTCGAGGCGTGAGGCGCCCTGCACGCTGATGTCCTTGCCCCCGTTCAGGCGGGGATGGCGATAGGTCATCGTCCAGCTGAGCCAGGCGAGTCCCTGTTCATTGCCTTCATCCGCATTGCCTTCATCCGCAGGGCCGGCGGCTTGCGCAGGCATTGGCCCCAGCGGGTGATGAAAGACGAAGTCGATGGCGGCGACATTCATGTACAACCCTGAGAAATAGGCGTTGAGTGCCGTCAGGCCGCGGACTTCATGCAGGGGGTCGCGGAAGACGATATCGTCACTGTAGACTGATTTGAGCAGTTCTGTAGAGGTTTTGTCCAGCTTTTCGTAAAGACGACATACCCGAGTCAGGGCCGGGCTGATCTCGTCGGGTAGCGATTGCATGGCAATGCTCCTGAAGGGGAGGGATGCAAGAGCGGCCTGCTGAAGATCAGCAGGCCGCTTGAGGGGTCATTCGCTTTTTGACAGCGCCTTGAAGGTATCCAGCGCCCGCTGGCGGGCGGCCTTGTGATCGACGATCGGTCGTGGATAGCCCGTCTGTTGGCAGTCATCCGCACTGGGCTGGTGGCGCCGCTTGGCCGGCAGCTCGGCCAGCTCCGGCACCATGCTCGCGATGAACTCGCCGTCCTTGTCGAAGCGCTGGCCCTGGGTGGTCGGATTGAAGATGCGGAAATAGGGCGCGGCATCGGTGCCGGTGGAAGCCGCCCATTGCCAGCCACCATTGTTGGCGCCCAGCTCACCATCGATGAGATGGGTCATGAAGAAGGCCTCGCCACGCCGCCAGTCGATCAGCAGATGCTTGGTGAGGAACATCGCCGTCACCATGCGCAGGCGATTGTGCATCCAGCCGGTCTGCACCAGCTGACGCATGGCGGCATCGACGATGGGGTAGCCGGTACGGCCCTCGCACCAGGCGGCAAAGCCTGCGTCGTCATCGCGCCACTGCAGGGCTTCGGTATGACGCTGGAAGGGGCGGTGGCGATTGACGCGCGGGAAGCCGACCAGGATGTGCTGATAGAACTCACGCCAGATCAGCTCGTTGACCCAGCTGGTCAGGCCGACATCGCCATCGGCGAGGCTGCCGTTCTCTGCCAGTACGGCGGCGTAGCATTGGCGGGCCGAGATCATGCCCAGCGCCAGATAGGGCGAGAGCTCGCTGGTGCCTCGGGTGGCGGGGATATCGCGCTGTTCGTGGTAGCGGCGCGCGCGGAAGGTCAGAAAGCGTTCCAGACGCTCCTGCGCGGCCTCTTCGCCGGCCGGCCACAGCTCGGCGTCCAGCGCTGTCGCCGGTTCACCCTTGAGCGTCTCGGGCAGTGGCGGGATGGCGTCGCCGTGAATCTCACGCCCCTGGGCGTCGCGGGGCGTGGCTTGCACTTCAGGTGCCTCATTCAGCGCCAGACGACGGGAATCGACTTCCTTGTGCCAGCGCTTGGAGAAGGGCGTGAAGACGCCGTAGTAATCGCCCTTGCCGGTCAGCAGCTCACCGGGCGTGAAGGCCAGCATGTCGGTGTAGCGATGCAGGCGGACGTCGCTCTCGGCAAGGCGCTCACGCACGCGCCTGTCGCGCTCACGCTCATTGACGGCATATTCGTCATTGAAGTGCAGGGCCTGGGCACCCAGTTCGTCGCACAGCGCGGCCAGCGCCTCAGGCACCTCAGCGAAGGTGTCGCAGTCGAGCACCTTGAGCGGGATGTGATAGCCGGCGAGTGCCTGTTGCAGGACATGCAGGCCGCGGCGCAGGAAGTCGAGCTTGTTGGCGCCGTGGCCGTGCTCGACCCACTGCGCCAGGCAGGGGGCGACGACGGCCACGACCGGGCCGCGTGCGGCGGCCTGCGAGAGAGCAGTGTTGTCGTGTACGCGCAGGTCACTGCGCAGCCAGACCAGCTGCAGGGGAGCCCCCGCTGGCGCGGAGGCGGGGGAAGAGGCGGATGGTGAGTCAGATGACATCGGGGCTCCTTGGCGATCGGTGAAACCAATGCCGAGCAGGAGCCTGCGATCAACGTGCCATCAAGGACCTCAGGCGAGCGACCGCCTGAATCGGGTCGGCCCCCAGGCCTTCAATGGGCCCGTCTACCAGCTCCTGCTGGCGAATCTGGGCGGCCGGGCCAGCGATGGCCAGCGGCACGCTCAATTGTTCTGCGACCCGCGGCAACTGACGGCGCATGACATCCGAGCGCTCGGCCTGGGTGCCGACCAGCACCACGGCCTGTGCCTGCAGGCGCTCTGCGGCCAGCGGCAGTTCCGCCAGCGGCAGTGGGCCATCCAGCAGGCTGACGTGATAGCCGGCGTCGCTGGCGACCAGCGCGAACAGCAGCAGCCAGCTCAGGCCCGGCTCTTCCGGCAGGCGCGTCAGCGTGATGTGCGGGGCGTGACGCTCCTGATTGGCAAACACCAGCCGGGCACCGATGCGCGAGCGCAGGAAGCTTTCGAAGAAGCACTGGGCCAGGCGGGTACCGAAGGTGGCGGTGCCGCGCTCCTCGAGCTGCTCGAGCAGCGGACGCCACAGGCGCTCGACCACGCTGCTGACCGGGTACAGCGCCAGACTCTGGTTGTACAGCTCGGCCAGGCGCGCCTCGTCCTGGGCGTCGATGGCGGCCAGTGCCAGCTGCTGCTGGCCGCTCCAGCTGCCTTCGTCCGGCATCGGCGTGCTTTCCGGCTGCGGCTGGTCGAGCAGCTCGCGTACCTGGCTGACAGGTACTCCGCGGTTGAGCCACTGCAGGATGTGTTCGATCCGCTCGATGTCCTCGCGGGCATACAGGCGATGCCCCTTGGGCGTGCGGCGGGGCTCGATCAGTCCGTAGCGGCGTTCCCAGGCTCTCAGCGTGACCGAATTGACGCCGGTCAGGCGAGAGACTTCGCGGATCGGAAACAGCGGCGAACTGGCAGTTTCCGTGGCCTTGTCAGTCATGAATGGTGTTACCTCTGGCGGTGACGAGGCATCCCGGGTGAAGCACAGGTGAGGACGACACACAGGGTAAAGTTGAAGTGTCGTCACTTGGGGCGCTGTGGGATACCGGCAATGCATCTTGTGCACTAGCTGTACATGTGGGCATCAGGATGGCGCAGCCGCCAGAGCCTGACAAGAGGCAAGCTGCGTCGCATCCCCGGTGCGCATGTTTTGAAGGTGCATCACAGCGCCTTCGACGCCGAAGGTCCCGTCATGAAATCGGCCGTCTAGGCGTTGTCCTGTTGCTCCACAATCTGGATCAAGGCCTCGACAAAGGCCGGATGTGCACCCACCGGGTCAAGCAGACTGATGGGGCAGTCGGGGTGCTGGCGCTGCGAGTCTTCCAGCATGGCGGGCACGTCTTCACGCAGATGACGGCCGGCCGCGAAGAACAGCGGCAGGATGTCGATACGTGCGGCACCGTCTGCCGCCAGGGCATCGATGGTGTCGGTCAACAGCGGATCGCACAGTTCCATATAGGCCAGACGCGTCGGGCGCTTGAGGCGGGAAGCCAGCGTGGCTTCCAGTGCCTCGAAGGGCTCGCGCCAGCGCGGGTCACGTGACCCATGGGCCAATAGAATCAAGGCGTTGTCGTGATCTGTGGGCGTAGTCATGCAGCTATCCTGTGGGCGATGAGGGGTCGAGGCAGCGTATCAGCTGTCGGCGAGGGTGTTGAGCAGCTGTTCGGCTACCTCGTGTCCTGACAGCCAGGCGTCCTCGACGCGCGGGCCACGCAGGGCGTCTCCGGCCAGCCATAGCCCGGATGACCCTTGGCCATAGCCCTTCTGGTCATAGACATTGTGGACATGGGCATTGTGGCCGGCTGCCGCCGAGGTCTGCGGCAGTGTCTGGGTCGGGTGAGCGTAACGCCAGCGATGCGCCGTGAGGGTGACCTTGCCCTGGCTCCAGCCCGGCGCCAGCTCGCGGAGCTCCGGCAGTGCCTCGAAGGCCTGCCACAGCAAGGTCGCGACCTCCTGTGGCGACTTCTCCAGATTCGCCCGACTCCAGCCGGCGGTCGCCAGCAGGCTCAGGGTCTCCCGGGCATGTGACGGTGGCTGGCGGCCGGGACGCGAATGCTGGCGCATCACGCAGCGCAGCGGGCCATCATCACCGCGACTGACCAGCAACCCTTGCCAGTCAGCGTCGCCCCCCAGCGCGGGTAGCGGCGTCTCCAGAGTGGCCATCAGTGTCCAGGTCGGTGCCATCTCCACCTGCGCCAGCGCCTCACTCAGGGCCGGGGCCAGCGAGTCCTCGGCGAGCGCCACCCCCTGGGCGTCGGTACCGGCCGTGCTCAGCAGGGCGCGTGCCTGCGGCGCCGGTGCGCTGATCACCACGTGATCGAAGGGACCGTGCTGATCACCGTCGCTGTCCTCGAGCCGCCAGCGCTTGCCTGATGCTGTGCCTTCGTCCGCGATCAGGCGCGTGATGCGTATTGCGCTGTGCAGACTGGCGTGGGCCGGCAGCTGTTCACTGAGGTGGCGGCTCAGGGCGCTCATGCGCGGACTGGCCACGTAGCGGGTGGAATCATCGCGCAGCCGCTGCCATTGGCTCTCGTCAGATGCCGACTTGCCGAGACTCAACAGCCTCTCACCCCAAGTTGCGACGACACCTGCGGCCCGCCACTGCTCGAGCGCGGACTGGAAGCGTGGATCACGCGCCGTGAAGTATTGCGCGCCGATGTCGATGGGGCCTTCGCTCGTGCGGCGACTGGCCAGGCGTCCGCCGGGGCCGCGTGCCTTCTCGAAGATCGTCACCGCATGGCCCTGTGCGGCCAGTCGGGTGGCGGCGGACAATCCGGCGATACCGGCACCGATGACGGCGATGGACGATACTGGCATCTGGAGGCGACTCCTGCGCGGGCGGTGTTCAGGGGGACGGGTCGTCATGTGACCCGACAGCAGATACGCTAAAGTTAACTTCTTGCGCATAATTGTACAATATAAGTATAGATTTATGGCGGAAGTCGGCACACTCGATGCTTCATCGCCGAGGAGGGCAACATGCGAATATTGATAACAGGTGCAACGGGGTTCGTCGGCCAGGCGCTGTGTCAGTCACTGGCCGCTGCGGGTCACTCGCTGGCGGTCGTATCGCGCCGCCCGGAGCGTGCTGAGCGCCAGTTTGCCGACCTGGGGCTGACGGTGGTCGCGGCGGATTCGTCGCTGGTCTTCAAGGATTGGCAGCCTGAGGGCATCGTCAATCTGGCGGGGGAGTCGATAGCCGGACGGCGTTGGAGTGAGGACCACAAGCGTGAGCTACGGCGTTCGCGGCTGGAGACCACCGAGCATCTGGTGATGCTGTGTCAGCAGCTGGCCGCCGAAGGCCATGCGCCGCAGGTGATGGTGTCCGGCTCGGCGATGGGCTATTACGGCGCACAGCCCAAGGCGGGCGAGCCGGACGATGTCGAGATCGACGAGCAGGCGACGCCCCACGACGATTTCAATCATCGCCTGTGTCGTGACTGGGAGGCGGCCGCCATGCCCGTCACCGAATACGGCGTGCGGCTGGCCATCATCCGCACTGGCCTGGTGATGGAGGCCGATGGCGGCACACTGGCCAAGCTGCTGACGCCCTTCAAGCTCGGGCTCGGGGGGCGGCTGGGTGATGGGCGCCACTACATGCCGTGGATCCACCGCCACGACATGATTCGCATCATCGAGCGTCTGCTGGCGGATGACAGTCTCAGCGGTGCCTTCAATGCCAGCGCGCCACATCCGGTCACCAACATGGGCTTCACCCACGCTCTGGCGCGCGGCCTGGGGCGTCCGGCGATCCTGCCGCTGCCGGCCAAGGCGCTTGAGCTGGGGTTGGGGGAGATGAGTACCCTGCTGCTGGAAGGCGCCCGCATGGTGCCGGCGCGTCTGCTGGCTGCCGGCTTCACCTTCGACTACCCGACCCTCGACGTGGCCTTCGCCGATATCCTGTCACGCAAGTGAGCCTTGGCAGCAAGGCGATGCTAGAAGGGCAGCGGCGCTTCCAGCACCAGTGGCGGTGCCTCGCTGTCGCTGGCTGGCGGAATCACCAGGCGCGCTGCATGCAGCAACAGGCGCGGGCTGGCATTGAGTGCCGCCCCGCGCGCATAGAAGCCATCGCCGATGATCGGATGGCCGAGCGCCAGCATATGCAGGCGTAGCTGGTGTGAGCGCCCGGTATGCGGCGTAAGCGAAACACGACTGGCGGCGAGGGTCTGAGGCGTACCATCCGGGCGCTGGCCCTCGAGCGTCAGATGCTGCTCGACCCGATAATGCGTCAGTGCCGACTTGCCATGCGTGAAGTCGACGATCTGACGCGGGCGGCGTGGCCAGTCACAGCGCAGCGGCAGGGCGATGCTGCCCTCGGCGGGCGTGAGATGCCCTGCCACCACGGCCAGATAGCGTTTCTCGATGGTGCGCGACTGGAAGAGCCGCGACAGTCGCCGCTGGCCCTCGACATTGCGCGCCACCAGCAGCACCCCGGAGGTCGCCACATCCAGACGGTGCACGGCGCGGGTATCGTCGCTCAGCTGGCACAGGCGCGAATGGACACTGTCGAAGCGCGAGGGATCACGCCCCGGCACCGAGGGCAGCTCGGCCGGCTTGTCGATGGCCCACCAGTCATCGCCCGCCGCCAGCAGCGATAGCCCCACCTTCGCGACACGCTCGCCTTCCTCGGCCAGGCGCTCTCCCTGCCAGCTCTGCTCTGACGCTGCCTCGTCGCTCTCTGGATATGATCTCGCCATGAGGGTGCTCTGCAGTAATGAAACGATAGGGTGAAACGAAAGGGATGCAACGAAAGTGATGGGCCGCGAATCGCGACGCGCAAGCGATGGCATCGTCGCGGCCGCTGGTCGATCTGGCAAGTCCAGCGGGCCATTGTCGCTGGCGCCCACGGCAAAACGCCCCACCTGCCGATGGCAGGTGGGGCGTTTCAGGTGCATCACTGACGCCTGCGGTCAGCTCAACGCTCGTGGGCATCCACGGTGACGATGACGCGCACGCTGTCCAGACGCAGACGGGTGGTCTCGATGGCACCATCCAGTGCGGCACGCTCCTGACGCAGCGCTTCGAGCTCTTCCTCGCGCACGGCCGGGTTATGGCTGGCCAGGGCTTCCAGGCGCGCCAGTTCGGCACTGAGCTGCTCGCGCATCTGCTGCTGGGCCTGCTCGACGATGGTCGGCAGTTCGCGCTCGGCTTCCTGTTCGGCATCACTCATCAGCTTGCGCAGCGTGGCGTGACTCTGCTTGATCAGGTCGCGCGCAACCGCCTTCTTGACCGGCTTGAGGTTCTTGGCCAGTCCGCCGAAGGACACCTTGTCGGACAGGTTGCTGCCGGTTTCATCCAGCAGGACGCGGATGGCGGTCGGCGGCAGGAAGCGGCCCAGACGCAGGCCGCGCGGCGCGGTGGACTGGGTGCGGAACACCACTTCCGTCATCAGGCGGCCACCGGGAATCGCCGGGTGCTTGAGCAGCGCCAGCGCGGTGTTGCCCATCGAGCCATCCAGGATGCGGACCAGCATCTCGCGTACCAGCGGGTGCTCCCACGACAGGTGCTGCACGTCTTCGCGTGACAGCGCGGTGGCGCGGTCACTGGTGACGCTGAAGCCTTCCTCGCCCTTCACCAGCCCCGGCAGACCGTCGAGCATGTGCGGGCCCGGTGCCAGATAGGTGATGCCGTCGCCGAGGTCCCGGCTCTCGATGCCGAAGATGTCGAAGGCGCGCTCCAGATAGCCGGGCAGCGCCTTGTCGTTGTCCAGTGTCTCGATGGCGGCGATGACTTCCTCGGCGCGCTCGTGACGGCAGGCATTGAGCTCCAGCAGGCGGTTGCGGCCGGACTGACGCTCTTCCTGCAGGGCATCGAAGCGCTCGCGGGTCTGCTCGATGATGCTGTCGATCTCTTCGCTGTCGAGCAGGGCTTCTTCCAGCTCGTCGCCGAACTGGGCGTAGAGCTCGCTGCCGATACCGTGCGGCGCGCTGAAGGCATCCATGCCGTCACGGTACCAGCGCAGCAGCTGGGCGCCCGGCGAGCCTTCGAAGACCGGCACGTGGATCTCGATCGGGAACTGCTGACCGATGCGATCCAGACGCCCGATGCGCTGTTCGAGCTGGTCCGGGTGTACCGGCAGGTCGAACATCACCAGGTGGTGACAGAACTGGAAGTTGCGACCTTCCGAGCCGATTTCCGAGCACACCAGCAGCTGCACGCCTTCCTCTTCGGAGGCGAAGGCCGCGGCGGCACGGTCGCGCTCGACCAGGCTCATGCCCTCATGGAAGACTGGCGCATGCACGCCGCCCAGCACGCGCAGGCCTTCGGACAGCTCACGCGCGGTATCGGCGGTATGGCAGATCACCAGTGCCTTCTCGTTGCCGAGGTCGGTCAGGGTTTCCAGCAGCCACATGACGCGCGGGTCGATCTGCCACCAGGGCTCCGCGTTCATGCGGTCATCGGGCAGGGCGCGATACATCTCGTCGAGGAACAGCACCACCTCGGGGTGGTTCATGCCGGTCTCGATCAGCAGATCATCGAGATAGTCCTCGTCACGCTCCAGCTTGCGCACCACGCGACGGTAGGAGGAGGGCAGCTCAAGCTCATGGACGTGCAGGCGACGCTCGGGGAAGCCAGCGACATGGGTGCGTGAGTTGCGGAACATCACGCGGCCGGTGCCGTGGCGGTCGAGCAGCTGGTCGCGCAGCTGGCGACGCGCGCTGTCGCGCTGGGCATCGTCGGCATCGCTGTCCATCAGGGTGTCGAGCAGGGCGCGGCTGTCGCTGTCATCCAGCACGCTGGCGAGGCTGTCGAGACCGGACTGATCGGCAGGCAGCGCTTCCAGGGCGTCGATGGCGCTGGCGACGGCCACATAGCCCTGTTCCTCGGCCTTGAAGCGCTCGATGTCGTGATAGCGCTCCGGGTCGAGCAGGCGCAGGCGCGCGAAATGGCTCTCGAGCCCCATCTGCTCCGGCGTGGCGGTCAGCAGCAGCACACCGGCGGTCTGGCGAGCGAGGGATTCGACACAGGCGTAGCCCGGGCCGACCTTGTCTTCGCTCCAGTCGAGGTGGTGGGCCTCATCAACGATCAGCATGTCCCAATCGCAGGCGGCAGCCTGGACCTGACGCGACGGGTTGGCGAACAGCCAGTCCTGGCTGGCCAGGATGATCTGGTTGCCTTCGAAGGGATTGCGCGTGCCGTAGGCCTTGCACTGCTCCTCGTCGAGCAGCGAGACATCCAGCGCGAAGCGGCGCAACATCTCGACCAGCCACTGGTGAGTCAGGCTCGCCGGTACCAGGATCAGCGCACGGCTGGCGCGGCCGCTGAGCAGTAGGCGGTGCAGGATCAGGCCGGCTTCGATGGTCTTGCCGAGGCCGACTTCATCGGCCAGCAGTACGCGCGGTGCGTGACGGCGCGAAACTTCATCGGCGATGTACAGCTGGTGCGGCACCAGATCGACCTTGGGGCCGGACAGGCCCAGCGCCGGGCTCTGCTCGACACGATGGAAGTGGCGCAGGGTGCGGTAGCGCAGGTCGAACCAGTCATTGCGGTCGACCTGGCCGGTCAGCAGACGATCACGTGCCTGATTGAACTGCATCTTGTCGTTCAGGCGGGCTTCGGGAAGCTCGATGAGCTCGCCGGCATGCTCGCCGCCGCGTTCACAGATGTAGACGATCTGGCCGCGCACTTCCTTGAAGTCATCGACGATCAGCCATTCGCCATCGTCGGACTGGATGCGGTCGCCATTGCCGAAGGCCACCCGGGTAAGGGGCGCTTCGCGCAGACTGTAGGTGCGGGTTTCTTCGCTGGCGGCAAAGAGCACGGTGACGGTGCGGAAGTCGACATTGAGGATGGTGCCAAGGCCGAGATCAGCCTCGCCGTCACTGATCCAGCGCTGACCGGGAATGAAGTCGCTCATGAAGCCTCGGGGTAGGACAAAGACGGGAATCGGGAATACAGGGGCGCGGTATCTTACCGGATCAGACGCCGTGGCTTAAGCGCCTTTTCTTGTGGCGAGCGTCTTTGTCGCACCGAGCGAGGCCAGCGGCGTGTCGCACTATGGCCGTGACGCCGGTAGCAGGGCGTCCAGCTGGGCGCGGCTCAGCTCGCCGATATGACGCTCGATCAGCTGTCCGTCACTATCGAAGACGAGGGTCGCGGGCAGTCCCTGCGCGTCGGCCAGCGCCATCAGTTGCATGGCGGGGTCGAGCAGCGCGTACTCGAGCGTCAGCTGTTCGCTGTTCAGAAAGCGGGTCACCGCCAGTGCCTGCTCGCCCTGATTGGCGAGTACCACGGTGACGCCGGGTCTCTGATCAGCCTCTGCCAGCAGTGGCATCTCGCGCCGGCAGGGCGGGCACCAGGTGGCCCATAGATTGACGATCACGCGCTCGTCCTGGATGTCATTCAGTGCCACGGGGCGGCGATCCAGATGATTGAGGGTGATGGCAGGCATCGCCTCGATGGCGGAGTCGTTGCCCAGCGGGTCGAGTTGCTTGAGGCCGAGGAAGGCGGTCAGGCCCAGGGTCAGACTGCCCAGCGCGATGACCTGGCGAATCGCGCCATGCCGGCGCAGCAGCCACAGGCTGGCCAGGGTCGCGACCAGCATGCCGCCGAGCAGGTGGTAGCCCGGTTGCCACAGCTTGAGGATATCCAGCGGTGCCTGCTGATAACTTGCCCAGTGCAGTGCGACATGAGTGAGGCGCGCACCGATCACCCAGCTGACCAGCATGCGATTGAACCAGCGCGAGGGGCTCAGCGGGGGAGAATCGTGAGCGGGCGCGGTCGTGCCCCTGGCGTGCATGCGTGCCAGCAGACGAATCAGCAGCGAGAACTCGATCAGCATCACCAGGGCTGCCACGAAGGCATAGAGGCGTTCGACGGAAATCAGGGCAGGGCCCAGGGCGATGGCATCCATGCGGTTATCCTTTGGCGGTGTCCGGGGAAGCGTTCAGGGCAGAAATGCCTGTCGGCCACTGTATGTGGCAAGTGCTTGGCAAACGCTCGGCAGGCGCTGCAGTCGCGAGGCTCGAGTATGCGATAATCGACGGACTTCGACATCCACGCCTCGCGCTGAGCATTGCTCTGCCGCCGAGGACGCTGCAAGGATATCCCCATGCTGTCACATCATTATGACCGTAGCCGTGCGATCGCCGTTGCCAGTCAGGCCAGCGGCCTGATCGCCATCGTCGCGCTGGAGACCTGGCTTGGCGATGCCGCCCGCCCTTGGCAGGGCCTGGTGTTCGCCCTGATGCTGGCCTTCGGTCTCGGCCTTGCCCTGCGCAGTTACTACCTCAAGCAAAAGGCCCGCCGCGACCGTGAACGTGCTGGTCGCGAGCGGGCCCGCAAGGCGAGTGACAGCTGGATGTCCGACTGACTCGCCGCTCGATATGGCTCAGTGCGCGCTATGAATCAGTAACTCTGCAGGCGGTAGCCGTCGCGCTCCATGCAGTATTTCAGCAGTGTCTGCTTCTCGTTGGCGGACTTGTCGGTCAGGCCAAGCTCGTACTGGCAGCCCGCATAGGTATTGTGGGCTTGTGTGCTGTTGGCACCGGGCTTTTCCCATTGGGCGCGCGGGCTGGCGCAGGCGGAGAGCAGTGAGGTCAGCAGCAGGGACAGCAAGGCAAGACGCAGTGTGTGCATGGGGCATCCTGAGGGATGTAGCGCGTTGGGGAGTGCGTCGCAGGCGCGAGCAAGCAGAAGGAAGCTTGTGAGGCAGGAAAAACCTTCCAGCATCAAAAAAGCCGCTGATCAGTGATCAGCGGCTTTTTCATATGTCTGGTCGGAGTAGCAGGATTCGAACCTACGACCTCTGCCTCCCGAAGGCAGCGCTCTACCAAGCTGAGCTATACTCCGATGCGTCGTGAGCTTGTCTCGACGGAGGTGAATTATACGCAGGCAGCTTTGCTTTGCAAGCCCTTGAGGTCAAAAAGTTTTATCTGAGTCTCAAGGGGCAATTCCGCTGTCGAGAAGCGCGCTTCTCTTTACCCCGTCCTGCCGGCGCTTCTCGCCACGTTGGCGGCGGTTTTCTGCTGTCATGATGGACTGACTGACCAGCTGACCGACGACCTGCCAGGCAGGCCATCGTCATGCGGGTATCAGGCCTGGCGGCCGACGCTCAACAGCGCGATGCGCTCGAGGCTGTCGCGGAATTCGCTCTCCGGCAGTGCCTTGAGCTCGTTCAGGGCGTTGTCGGCCATCTCCTGGGCGCGGCTGCGGGTATAGTCGAGGCCGCCCGTGAGGCGCACCACTTCCAGTACCTCGTCGAGCTGCTCCAGCCCACCTTTCTCGATGGCGCCGCGCACCAGACTGGCCTGCGCCGGGCTTCCGACCTGCATGGCGCGAATCAACGGCAGGGTCGGCTTGCCTTCGGCCAGGTCATCACCGACGTTCTTGCCCATGGTCTCGGCATCGCCCTGATAGTCGAGCAGATCATCGATCAGCTGGAAGGCGAGGCCCAGGTAGCGGCCATAGTTCTGCAGCGCGCTGACCTGTGCCGGGGTGACGGTGTCGTCGGTTTCCCTGGCCAGAATCGCGCCGGCATGTGCGGCCGCCTCGAACAGCATGGCGGTCTTGCCGTGGATGGTCTCGAAGTAGGCAGCTTCATCAATGTCGGCATTGCCGATATTGGTCAGCTGCAGGACTTCCCCCTCGGCGATGGTGCAGGTGGCGGCGGAGAGAATCGCCATCACGTCCATCGAGCCGACTTCGACCATCATCTGGAAGGAGCGCGAATAGAGGAAGTCACCGACCAGTACCGAAGGCGCATTGCCCCAGGTGTCATTGGCGGTGGAGCGGCCACGCCGCAGGCTGGATTCATCCACGACATCATCGTGCAGCAGGGTCGAGGTGTGCATGAATTCGATCAGCGCGGCCAGATGAACGTGTTTCTCGCCTTGATAGCCCAGCGCGCGGGCTGCCAGCAGCACCAGCACCGGGCGCAGGCGTTTGCCACCACTCTGGATGATGTACTGACCGATGGTCTGGACCAGCGGCACGCGCGACTCGAGCTGCGCGAGGATGGTGCGGTCGACGGCGGCGAAGTCATCTGCCACTGCCGCGTGAAGGGTCGATGCGTCGGCTTGCATGAGATCGTCGTGCCCGTAGCGAGAGGTGAGGCCGCCGTGGCGTGCCGTTTGGCGGTAATGCTATGGGGCACCCCTATGGCCGTCAAGGCGTGCACCCGCGCAAGGACGCTGGCTGGCGGCCGATTGGTCGCGTAAACCTTGACATTGCTTGTCGGTCGCGGCACGTGGCGCTATAATACGCGGCCGTGACTCATCCCGCTCCCTGTCAGATGGCTCCAGAAGGGGCGCCACTCGCAGCAGGCCACCCAAGAGCACACCCTTGATGAGTCCGATGGAGAGAATCATGTACGCAGTTATCAAGAGCGGTGGCAAGCAGTACCGCGTTCAGGAAGGCCAGACCCTGAAGCTCGAGAAGCTTGAAGTCGCGACTGGCGAAGCTATCCAGTTTGACGAAGTCCTGATGGTCGCTGAAGGCGACGACATCAAGGTCGGCGCTCCGCTGGTTGAAGGTGCCAAGGTTTCTGCCGAGGTCGTGTCTCACGGCCGTGGCGACAAGGTCACCATCATCAAGTTCCGTCGCCGGAAGCACTCCATGCGTCGTGCGGGCCACCGTCAGTGGTTCACCGAAGTCAAGATCACTGGTATCTCTGCTTAATTGCAGCGCTACCCACCATAGGAGAATTATCCAATGGCACATAAGAAGGCGGCGGGCTCTACCCGCAACGGTCGCGATTCTGAATCCAAGCGCCTTGGTGTGAAGCTGTTCGGTGGCCAAGCGGCTATCGCCGGCAACATCATCGTGCGTCAGCGCGGCACCCGTTTCCACGCTGGTACTGGCGTCGGCATCGGCAAGGACCACACTCTCTTCGCTCTGGCCGACGGCCACGTGAAGTTCGAGACCAAGGGTCCGAAGAACCGCAAGTTCGTCAGCATCGTTTCTGCCTGAAACGTCTGACAGCTTACGCAGACTGCTCGATGCCCCGGTGTCGCATGGCAGTCTGCAAGGAAGCCCCGCCCAGGCGGGGCTTTTTTGTCGCATGACGGCCCGGGTCGTCGTCAGGAGAGAGCAGCATGCAGTTCCTTGATGAAGCGTCGATCATTGTAGAGGCCGGACGTGGCGGCAATGGTTGCCTGAGTTTTCGCCGTGAAAAATACGTGCCGCGCGGTGGTCCCGATGGGGGCGACGGCGGGCACGGCGGCAGTGTGTACCTGATCGGGGATGACTCGCTCAATACCCTGATCGACTTCAAGTTCCAGCGCTACTATCAGGCGGAGAGCGGCGATGCCGGTCAAGGCCGCCAGATGGCAGGCAAGGCGGGCGAGGACCTGATCGTCAAGGTGCCGGTCGGCACCACCGTGATCGACGAGGAAACCCTCGAGATCATCGGTGACGTGACGGAAATCGGTCAGCTGTTGCTGGTCGCGCAGGGCGGACGTCGTGGTCTGGGTAACATCCACTTCAAGTCCTCGACCAACCGCGCGCCGCGCCAGACCTCCAAGGGAACCTGGGGCGAGCGTCGCAACCTGCGCTTCGAGATGAAGGTGATGGCAGATGTCGGTCTGCTCGGCATGCCGAATGCCGGCAAGTCGACGCTGATCCGCGCCGTCTCCGCCGCCAAGCCCAAGGTCGCCAACTACCCGTTCACCACCCTGGTGCCGAACCTCGGTGTCGTGAAGATCGGTAGCCACCAGCACTTCGTGATGGCCGATATCCCCGGTCTGATCGAAGGCGCTGCTGACGGCGCTGGCCTGGGTCTGCGCTTCCTCAAGCACCTGACGCGTACGCGCCTGTTGCTGCACGTGGTGGACATTGCGCCCTTTGACGAGAGCGACCCGGCCTATGCGGTCGAGGCGATCCTCAAGGAGCTCAAGAACTTCTCCGCGGCACTGACGGAGCTGCCGCGCTGGCTGGTGATCAACAAGATCGACCTGCTGCCCGAGGATGATCGCGACGCTATGGTCAAGGACCTCGTCGAGCGCCTGGGCTGGGAGGGCGAGCTGTTCGTCGTCTCCGCGGCCAGCGGTATCGGCACTCAGGAGCTGGTGCAGGCCGCTCACCGTTGGCTGGGCGAGCAACGCCTGCAGCTGGCGGAAGATCCGGAAGCTGCCGAGGCGCATGCCGCCTTGCTGGCGCGCATGGAGAACGAGTCGCTGGAGCGCGCTGAAGAGCGCCTGACACGTCGCAAGCGCAAGAAGGATGACGAAGAAGAGGACGATGACGACTTCAATGACGACGATTACGACGTCGAAGTCGAATACGCGCCCTGAGGTCTCAGTTCGTCCGGTGGCTGTCCTGCGCGGCAGCCACCGAGTGACGAGCGACCCGCTTCGCGATTCACGCCCCGCCCCGAACCTCATGGTCTCGCGGCGGGGCGTTTTCGTTGTCGGGGCCGGCGAGGAGTGATGACAGCGGGCTGGCGGGAGCAGACAATGGCAAGCAGGGAGGCAGAGCCTGCCGGGCGGGGGATTACATGACAGGAGAGAGCGCGGTGTCGGAGCAGAAGGTGGCGGAAGTGGCGGAACTGGGTAGTCAATCGGGGCGCGAGGCCTTGGCCAATGCACGACGCGTGGTGGTCAAGATCGGCAGTGCGCTGCTGACCGACGATGGCCGCGGGCTGGATGATGCCGGCATCGGCCGTTGGGTCGATCAGATCGCGGCGCTGCACGCGCGGGGTGTCGAGGTGATCGTGGTGTCCTCCGGGGCGATCGCGGTTGGCATGTCGCGGCTGGGCTGGTCGGCTCGCCCCAGCGGCGTGCATGAGCTGCAGGCGGCAGCGGCGGTCGGTCAGAACGGCCTGACCCAGTGCTATGAAGAGCATTTCCATCGTCATGGCCTGACCACGGCGCAGATTCTGCTGACCCACGATGACCTCTCCAACCGCAAGCGCTACCTGAATGCACGCTCGGCGCTGCGCACCCTGGTCGACCTGCGGGTGGTGCCGGTGATCAACGAGAACGACACCGTGGTCACCGACGAGATCCGCTTCGGCGACAACGACACCCTCGGCGCGCTGGTCGCCAACCTGCTCGAGGCCGATGCGCTGTTGCTGCTCACCGATCAGGAAGGCCTCTATGATGCGGACCCGCGTCATGATCCGGCGGCCAGCCTGATCGAGGAAGCCCAGGCCGATGACCCGATACTGGTCAAGGTGGCCGGCGGTGGCGGCGTGCTCGGACGTGGCGGCATGGCGACCAAGGTGCGCGCGGCGCGTCTGGCGGCGCGCAGTGGCGCATTGACCGTGATCGCCTCTGGTCGTCAGCCCGAGGTCATCACCCGGCTGGCTTCCGGTGAGCGCTTCGGCACGCTCCTCTTGCCGGAGCATGCGCCGATCGCGGCGCGCAAGCGCTGGATCGCGGGGCAGCTGCAGGTGCGCGGCACCCTGACGCTGGATGCCGGCGCCGTCAATGTGTTGACCACGCGTGGCTCCAGCCTGTTGCCGGTGGGCGTCAGGAAGATCGAAGGCGCCTTCAAGCGCGGTGATCTGGTGCAGTGCGTCGATGAATCCGGCCAGCGCATCGCCAAGGGCCTGGTGAATTATAGCGCCGAAGATGCCGGGCGGATTCTCGGCCTGCCCAGCCATCAGATCGAGGCGACGCTGGGCTATAT
Source organism: Cobetia sp. 29-18-1 (assembly GCF_029846405.1). NCBI lineage: Bacteria > Pseudomonadati > Pseudomonadota > Gammaproteobacteria > Oceanospirillales > Halomonadaceae > Cobetia > Cobetia sp. 29-18-1. Next base: position 39,013 of record NZ_JARWKS010000022.1, on the reverse strand, counting down.
CGAGGCGCCGGAACTGATCCACCGCGACAACCTCATCGTGCTGTAGCACCCATGAGGCCTGCTTCCTGGCTCTGTGCCTGGGTCTGTGCCTGGGGCAGGCGCAGGCAAGCTCAGACTGGCGATATGCGCTCGGGTCATGCTAGACTCTGCCGTCCTGTCGGGTGCTGGTCCGCCCCGATGGCGAAGGTTTGGCGGGGCTTCCACGTCAAGTCGCTGATTTCTCGAAAGTCTTCACTTCAGTGTCGAAAGGCGAGAGATGATCGGACTCGCTGTCGCGGTGCGACAACGTCTTCCAAATTCAAGTTCATGAGTACGCGCCTACGGGTGGACTCATAAGGAGCATCAAAGTGGCAAATTCCAAGCAAGCACGTAAGCGCGCTCGTCAGGCTGAAGTTCGTCGTCAGCACAACTCCGCACAGCGTTCCGCCGTGCGTACCAGCATCAAGAACGTGCTGAAGACCGTCAAGACTGGCGATCACGCTGCTTCCATGGCCGCTTTCAATGTCGCGCAGAAGGTCCTCGACCGTTACGCCGACAAGGACATTCTGTCCAAGAAGAAGGCCGCTCGTCTGAAGAGCCGTCTGAACACTCGCGTCAAGGCACTGGCTGTCTAAGACGTGTGAGTGTGAAAAAACCGGCTTCGGCCGGTTTTTTTGTGTCTGTCTGTCGAGTGGATGACATCGGTGTCAGGTCAGGGAAGCGAGAGGGGTGTCAGGGTGAGCAAGCCGCAGGATGAGTCGCCCGCAGGCGAGAAGGAAGTCAGGGGAGAAGACGGCAAGGCCGAGGCCGCCGCGCAGTCCGCTTCACAGGCGAGTGCCCAGGGCGAGACCCGCTCGGGCGACAGCCTGCCGGTGCGGGGTGGTCTGTTGCGCTCCGGGTTGATCGTCAGCGTGATGACGATGCTGTCGCGCGTGCTGGGCCTGGCGCGCGATGTGACCATCGCATCCCTGCTGGGCGCCGGCAGCGGGGCGGACGCCTTCTTCGTCGCCTTCAAGATCCCCAACTTCATGCGCCGCCTGTTTGCCGAGGGTGCCTTCAACCAGGCCTTCATTCCGGTGCTGTCGGAATATGCGACTCGCCGGACGCGGGAAGAGGTCCGCGAGTTGCTGGACGCCGTCAGCGGCAGTCTTGGCGTCATACTCGCGTTGATCACCGCGCTTGCGATGCTGTGTGCGCCCTGGCTGGTATGGGTCTTCGCGCCCGGGTTCGGTGACGATGCCGGCAAGCTGGCGCTGACCGGCGACATGCTGCGCCTGACCTTCCCGTATCTGCTGCTGATCTCGCTGACCGCCTTCGCAGGCAGCGTGCTCAATACCTGGAATCGCTTTGCGGTGCCGGCCATCACGCCGGTGCTGCTCAACCTGAGTCTGATCGGCGCGGCGCTGTTGCTGGCCCCGCGCTTCGAGACACCCGCCATGGCGCTGGCCTGGGGCGTGTTGATCGCAGGTGGCGTGCAGCTGCTGTTCCAGGTGCCGTTCCTGCTGCGGCTTGGCCTGATGCCCAAGCCATGGCCGAATTTTGCCCATGAAGGCGTGCGCCGCATTCTCAAGTTGATGACCCCGGCGCTGTTCGGTGTCTCGGTCTCGCAGATCAATCTGCTGCTGGATACCGTGCTGGCCTCGTTTCTGGTCACCGGCAGCGTGTCGTGGCTCTATTACTCCGACCGTCTGGTCGAGTTGCCGCTGGGCATCATCGGCATCGCCATCGGAACGGTGATCCTGCCGGCGCTCTCCAAGCGCCACGCCGAGCAATCACTGGAGCACTTCCAGAAGATGCTCGACTGGGCGCTGCGTTCGGTGCTGTTGATCGGTGTGCCGGCGGCGCTGGCGCTCGGCGTGCTGGCCGAACCCCTGCTGATCACCCTGTTCCACTACGGCGCGATGACCGACAACGATGTGGTGATGTCGGCCCAGAGTCTGCGCGCCTACAGCTTCGGTCTGCTTGCCTTCATGCTGATCAAGGTGCTGGCGCCGGGCTTCTATGCGCGTCAGGACACGAAAACGCCGGTCAAGATCGGTATCATCGCGATGGTCGCCAACATGGCCTTCAACCTGGCGCTGATCGTGCCGCTGGCGCACGCCGGGCTTGCGCTGGCCACGGCGCTGTCGGCCTTCCTCAATGCGGGTCTGCTGGCACGCGGCCTGTATCGTGACGGCGTGCTGCGCTTCCAGCCCGGCTGGGGACGCTATTCGCTGACCCTGATCGGCGGTTGTGCCCTGATGGGCGGCGGCCTGATGTGGCTGTCACCGGACTGGACCACCTGGCTTGGTTGGGGCCTGTGGGAGCGCTGTGCGATGATGGGAGCGCTGGTCGTTGGCGGTGTACTGGCCTATGCGGTGTGGTTGGGGCTGTGCGGTGTCCGCCCGCGCCATTTCCGCATGCAGAGCTGAGTCTGCTGCCCGGGTGCCATGCAGGTTGGTGCCCCCGGTTCCAGCTGTTTTCTCCCTGGCGGGGCAACGGTGGCTGTCAGCGCCGTGCCCCTTCGCTATAATCGACCACTTTCGGCGGCTTGTGTGATGCACGCATGGACTTGATCAGAGGACTCCACAATCTCGCCCGCCTGCGCAAGCAGGATGGCAGTCGCGGCTGTGTGGCCACCATCGGCAATTTCGATGGCGTGCATCTCGGCCACCAGGCGATTCTGGAGCAACTTCGCGAGCGCGCGGCGGCCTATGGTCTGCCCGCCACGGTGGTGGTGTTCGAGCCGCAGCCGCGTGAGTTCTTCGCGGGTGACAAGGCGCCGCCGCGGCTGACGCGTCTGGCGGACAAGGTGCGTCTGCTGGGTAGCCATGGCGCCGAGCGCGTACTGTGTCTGCCCTTCAATGAGGCGCTGCGCTCGCTGTCGGCACGTGAGTTCATCGAGCAGGTGCTGATCGATGGGCTCGGCGTGCGTCATCTGGTGGTCGGTGACGACTTCCGCTTCGGCTGCGATCGCGCCGGAGACTTCGCGCTGCTGGAGCGCATCGGCGCCGCCGAAGGCTTCGCGGTGGAGCATACCCGCACCTTCGAGATCGCCGGTGAGCGTGTTTCCAGCACCCGCGTGCGTGAGGTGCTGGCCGCAGGCGACATGGCGCTGGCCGCCCGGCTGCTGGGGCGTGCCCACCACTGGCAGGGGCGCGTGGTCGCGGACCGCCAGCTGGGCCGCACGCTGGGCGTGCCGACCGCCAACCTGCCGCTGCCGAATGCGCCGCTGGCGGTCTCCGGCGTCTACGCGGTGATGGCGCACCTTGCCGACGGCCGCGACTGTCCGGCGGTGGCCAACATCGGCTGGCGCCCGACGGTTGGCACGCCGCGACCGGTGCTCGAGGTCCATCTGTTGGACTTCGCGGAAGACCTCTACGGCCAGCCGATGCGCGTCAGCTTCTGCGCCTTCCTGCGCGGTGAACAGCGCTTCGATGGCCTGGAAGCCCTCAAGGCCGCCATCTACGCCGACATCGCCCTGGTGAAGCGCTTCTTCGCGCTGGCCGCGGGCGAGACGCCTGCCGGTGATGAGCAGGCGTTGCTCGATTGCATGACCTCGATGGCTGACCTGCCGCTGGCCAGCCGTCCGCTGAGCGCACTGATGACGGATGCGCCGACGGCACCCTTACACGGCACTGCTGAGGTGTCTGATTCCACAGCTCGGGAAGCCCAGGCTTCCCGCCCCCACGACGGCTGACCCGAAAGGCTATGAGCGACTACAAGCACACTTTGAATCTGCCCGATACCGACTTCCCGATGCGCGGCAATCTCCCCAAGCGTGAGCCGGACCAACTGGCACGCTGGAACGAGATTGACCTCTACGCGCGTCTGCGTGAAGCAGGCAAGGGCCGTCCGAGCTTCGTGCTCCACGACGGCCCTCCCTATGCCAACGGCAATATTCACATCGGTCATGCCGTCAACAAGATTCTCAAGGACATCATCGTCAAGTCCAAGACGATGGCGGGCTTCGACGCGCCTTACGTGCCGGGGTGGGACTGTCATGGTCTGCCCATCGAGCACAAGGTCGAGACGACCCATGGCAAGCATCTCGAATCCGAGAAGGCGCGCCACCTCTGCCGTGAATACGCCGGCGTGCAGGTGGAAGGCCAGAAGCACGAGTTCATCCGTCTCGGCATCGTCGGTGACTGGGGCAACCCGTATCGCTCCATGGACTTCGCCAATGAAGCCGGCGAGATCCGTGCGCTGGCCGAGATGGTCAAGGGCGGTTATGTCTTCAAGGGCCTGAAGCCGGTCAACTGGTGCTTCGACTGCGGCTCTGCGCTGGCGGAAGCGGAAGTCGAGTACGCCGACAAGACCTCTGACGCCATCGACGTCGCCTTCGCGGCAGACGATAGCGCGGCGCTGGCCAAGGCCTTCGGCCTCGAGTCACTGAGCAAGCCGGCGGCGATCGTGATCTGGACCACCACTCCGTGGACCATTCCGGCCAACCAGGCGCTCAACGTTCACCCGGACTTCGTCTACTCGCTGGTCGACACCGGCGAGCGCCTGCTGGTGCTGGCCGAGGAACTGGTCGAGGACAGCCTGGCGCGCTTCGGCCTGAGCGGCGAGACGCTGGCGACCGTCAACGGCGCGGCGCTGGAGCTGATCAACTTCCGTCACCCGATATACGATCGTCTGTCGCCGGTCTATCTGGCCGACTACGTCGAGACTGGCGCCGGTACCGGTATCGTCCACTCTGCGCCGGCCTACGGCGAGGATGACTTCCATACCTGCCGTCGTTACGGCATGAGCTTCGACGAGATCGAAAGCCCGGTGCAGGGTAACGGCGTGTACGTGCCGGACCTGCCGGAATTCGGTGGCCAGTTCATCTGGAAGGCCAACCCGAACATCGTCGCGCGTCTGGAAGAGCTCGGTGCGCTGATGGCGCACGAGAAGATCTCTCACAGCTACATGCACTGCTGGCGCCACAAGACCCCGGTCATCTATCGCGCGACGGCCCAGTGGTTCGTCGGCATGGACATTGCCGGCACCGACGGCGTGACTCTGCGTGACAAGGCGCTGTCCGCCATCGAGGACACCGCCTTCATCCCGGCCTGGGGTCAGGCGCGCCTGAAGAGCATGATCGCCAACCGTCCGGACTGGTGCATCTCGCGTCAGCGCAACTGGGGCGTGCCGATTCCGCTGTTCCTGCATCGCGCGACGGGGGAACTGCACCCCGACAGCGTGGCGCTGATGGAAGCGGTCGCCGATCGCGTCGCCGAGCACGGCATCGATGCCTGGTGGTCACTCGACAGCCAGGAGCTGCTGGGCGATGAGGCCGAGAACTACGAGAAGGTCACCGACACGCTGGACGTGTGGTTCGACTCCGGGACGACCCACTGGCATGTGCTGCGTGGCTCGCACCCGCATGGTCATGAGGAAGGCCCGCGTGCCGACCTGTACCTGGAAGGCTCCGACCAGCACCGTGGCTGGTTCCACTCGTCACTGCTGACCGGCTGTGCCATCGACGGCCACGCGCCCTACAAGGCGCTGCTGACTCACGGCTTCACCGTGGATGCGCAGGGTCGCAAGATGTCCAAGTCCGTCGGCAACGTGGTCGCGCCGCAACAGGTGATGGACAAGCTGGGTGCCGACATCCTGCGCCTGTGGGTGTCCTCCAATGACTACTCCGGCGAGATGGCCGTCTCGGACGAGATCCTCAAGCGTACCGCCGATGCCTATCGTCGTATCCGCAACACCTCGCGCTTCCTGCTGTCCAATCTGAACGGCTTCGAGCCCGAGCGTGATGCGCTGGCCTTTGACGACATGCTGGCGCTGGACCAGTGGGTGGTCGATCGTGCCGCCCAGCTGCAGGCACGTGTCGAGCTGGCCTACGAGGAATACCGCTTCCTCGACATCTACCAGCAGGTACTGACCTTCTGCTCGCGTGAGCTGGGCGGCTTCTATCTGGATGTCATCAAGGACCGCCAGTACACCACGCAGCCGAACTCGCGTGCGCGTCGTAGCTGCCAGACGGCGCTGTATCACGTGATCGAGGCACTGGCACGCTGGATGGCGCCGATCCTCTCCTTCACCGGTGAAGAGATCTACGCCAACATCCCGGGCCCGCGCAAGGACACCATCTTCCTCGAGACGGCCTACACCGGCCTGACGACTCTGGCGGATGATGCGGCCATGGGGCGTGAGTTCTGGGAGCAGGTGCTGCACGTCAAGCAGGCGGTCAACAAGACGCTGGAAGGCGCGCGCAACGCCGGTCTGGTCAAGAACGGTCTGGCGGCGGAAGTCACTCTCTACGTCAACGACGAGCTCAACACGCTGCTGGCAAGTCTCGGCGACGAGCTGCGCTTCGTGATGCTGACCAGCGGCGTGACCCTGGCGCCTCTCGAGGCGGCCGGTGAGGCAGAAGAGACCGAAGTGTCCGGCCTCAAGGTGGCGGTCAAGGTCAGCGAGAATGCCAAGTGCGAGCGTTGCTGGCACCACCGTCCGGAAGTCGGCACCCTGCCGGAACATCCGACGCTGTGCAGCCGCTGCGTGACCAACCTGCCGGATGGCGAAGGCGAGACGCGTCACTTCGCTTGATCGCTGATGCGACCGCGGCATCGTTCAGCCTCCGCTGAGCGCTGATATCGAACGCCGGGCTCTGGCCCGGCGTTCGTGTCTTGCCGGTCGCAGACTCATTTCACGACAGGAAGGTAACATGACGTCTTCTTCACAAGGCCCCGCGACGGATACCCCCTCGGCCGGCAGTGAGCCGATGCGCTCGCCGCTGCGCTGGCTGTGGCTGTCGCTGGTGATCGTGGTGCTGGACCTGGCCACCAAGTGGCTGGCCAGCAGTTCGCTGGTCTATGGTCAGGCCAACGAAGTGCTGCCGATCTTCAATCTGACGCTGCTCCACAACACCGGCGCGGCGTTCAGTTTTCTGGCCGGCCATGATGGCTGGCAGCGCTGGTTGTTTGCGGGCATCGCGGTGGTGGCAGCCATCGGCCTGAGCATCTGGCTTGCGCGCCTCAAGCGTCACGAGACCTTCACCGCGCTGGGCATCGCGCTGGTGCTGGGGGGCGCGCTTGGCAATCTCTATGATCGTGTCGTGCATGGCTACGTGGTGGACTTCCTGTCCTTCCACTTGGGCAATGCCTTCTTCCCGGCCTTCAACGTGGCGGACGTCGCCATCAGCCTGGGAGCCGTGGCACTGATTCTTGAATCTTTCCGTGGCCGCTCCGAATGAGCGCCACAAGCGAGGTCAGCATGAGCGAGCATCGTATCGCCGATAACATGGAGGTCAGCCTCCATTTCCGTCTGCGTCTGGAAGACGGCACCGAGGTGGACTCCACCTTCGACAAGACACCGGCCACCTTCCAGGTGGGTGACGGCAATCTGCCGCCGGGCTTCGAGCGTTCGATCATGGGCATGGCGGCGGGCGAGACCGGCAGCTTCACGATCACGCCGGAGCATGCCTTCGGTCAGCACAATCCGCAGAACGTCCAGACCGTGGCGCGCAAGAGCTTCGATGAAGAGATCGAGGTCGGCATGGTGATGTCCTTCGCCGAGCCGTCGGGTTCGGAGCTGCCGGGCATCATCCGCGAGATCGATGAGCGTGACGTCAAGGTCGACTTCAATCACCCGCTGGCCGGGCGTACCCTGACCTTCGAGGTCGAGGTACTGTCAGTCGCCCCCGCGACCACGCACTGAGTCTTCTTTCCAGAGGTGCGCTCCCCGTGAGCGCACCTCGCCATCAAGCGGAGCCTGTCATGCAGATCAAGCTGGCCAACCCGCGCGGTTTCTGCGCCGGAGTGGATCGCGCCATCGATATCGTCAACGGGGCGCTCGACGTGTTCGGGCCGCCGATCTACGTGCGTCACGAGGTGGTGCACAACCGTTTCGTGGTCGACTCCCTCAAGGAGCGCGGCGCCATCTTCGTCGAGGAACTGCACGAAGTGCCGGATGACGTCATCGTCATCTTCTCGGCACACGGTGTCTCGCGTGCCGTGCAAGAAGAGGCCGAGCGTCGCAACCTCAAGGTCTTCGATGCCACCTGTCCGCTGGTGACCAAGGTGCACATGGAAGTCCTGCGCTATGCGCGCAAGGGCCAGGATTGCGTGCTGATCGGTCATGAGGGCCACCCGGAGGTCGAGGGCACCATGGGCCGCTATGACACTTCCAAGGGTGGCACCATCCATCTGGTGGAAGACGAGTCCGATGTGGCGCGTCTGGAGGTCAAGGACCCGGAGCAGCTGGCCTTCGTCACCCAGACCACGCTCTCGATGGATGATACGGCGCGGGTGATCGACGCGCTGCGCGAACGTTTCCCGGCGATTCAGGGCCCGCGCAAGGATGACATCTGCTACGCGACCCAGAATCGCCAGGACGCCGTGCGCATGCTGGCGGAAGCCTGCGATGTGGTGCTGGTGGTCGGCAGCCCCAACAGCTCCAACTCCAATCGCCTGCGCGAACTGGCCGAGCGCATGCAGACCCCCGCCTGGTTGATCGACGATGCGCAGCAGATCGAGGCCAGCTGGCTCGAGGGGATCGGCAGCATCGGCATCACCGCCGGGGCCAGTGCCCCCGAAGTGCTGGTGCAGGGCGTGATCGATCGTCTGATGGCGCTGGGAGCCTCGGCGCCCGAGGAGCTCGAGGGCCAGGAGGAAAACATCGTCTTCTCGATGCCCAAGGAGCTCAAGGAGCGCTTGATCGCCTCGGATCAGATCCGCGAGCTGTAACGCCTTGTAAGTTTCTGCCAGTGAAGAAGCCGCGACCCTGTCGCGGCTTTTTTGTGCGCGCCATTCGCATTTTGCCATCCAATTCAGCAGTTTCTTGTATAAGCAACGGCATTCTTGAGCACGATCGTTGATCAATCTGGTGCGTATTGAAAAAAAATGTAATGCGCAGTTACCAAAATGATACATAATAGAGGTATGGTTCGTACTCTGGAGAATTCCCCATGCCACGACTGTTCTCGGTCACCGGTGTCAGCAGTGCAGGTGCACGCCGCAAGCCGAGACCGGGGCGCGGGGCAGCTGGCAGGCGTCGGGCCAAGGGCTTCACCCTGATCGAGATGATGATGGTGGTCGCGATCATCGGCATTCTGGCGGCGGTCGCCATTCCCTCCTATCTCGGTTATGTGGAGCGCAGCTGGCGCTCGCATGCCCAGCAGGCACTGGGGCAGCAGGCCAGACAGCTGCATGGCTTCTACTACCAGAATTTCTCCGAGGCGCCCGTGGGGGATGATGACCAGCCGACGGATGGCGTCAGCCGTATAGAGGACGGCGGTGGCAATCTTCGCTACCTGATCACGTATCGCAGTCTGTCTGCCTCGGCCTTCGTCCTGCAGGCGACGCCTCAAGGGGCACAACTCAATGATGACTGCGGCGTGCTGTGGATGGACCAGGACATGAATACCGGTGCCGAAGGAGGAGGTCGGTGCTGGTGATGGTGGGCCCCCAGAAGACAGACTCGAGTCCGGCATGGCCGGTCGACCCTTAGCGGCAAGGAGAAGTATCTCTCATGCGCCAATCCCGTGGTTTCACCCTGATCGAGCTGGTCGTGACAGTGGCGATCATTGCCATCATCGCGACCTGGGCGGTGCCGGCCTGGCAAGGCCTGGTGCAGCGCTCTCAGGTGGAGTCCGATGTGCGTGCCCTGACCCATGCGCTCGGCATGGCGCGCAGCACCGCTACCACGCGCGGTGTGGATGTGAGTGTCTGTCCCTATGCGCCGAGCGTTGCCACCCCCAATCCCACGACCTGCGACGATGACTGGGCGAATGGCTGGGTCGTCTATGTCGGGAGTACTTCCAACTTCACCCTCGACGACCGCCTGTGGATCCATCAGGACAGCAATGCGGTTGCCCAGTCGGGGGGCGCCTCCAGGATCACCTACAACGATCGCGGCACGCTGACGAGTGGCAACAGTACGCTGGTGTTCTGTGCGGCCTCCGATGCTACCTCTGTGGTAGTGGCGCCTTCAGGCCGTGTGCGCCTTGAATCAGGAGGGGACTGCTCATGACAGCATCGTTGATGATCACATCCCTCAAGCAAGCCCTGCAGCCGAGAGCGCTGAGGAAGACATTGCTGTCTCGCCTGCAACGGCGCCGTTCCGCTCGGCATTCACAGCGCGGCGTCGGCCTGATCGAGGCGCTGGTCGCGGTCATGCTGCTGGGGGGTTCCCTGCTGGGGCTGGGGTTGTTGCAAGTTCAGACGCTTCAGCATCAGCGCGTCAGCTACAGCAATACCGTGGCACAACTGCTGTCGCTGGACATGGCTGAGCGTATCCGCGCCAACCTTGAGGCCATCGATCAATATGATGATGCCGATACCACCAATGCGCCCGCGGATGGATGCAGCTCGGACTGCGTGCCCGCAGAGCTGGCGGACCAGGACATCATTGATTGGCGTGACGCCATCATCGGCTCCACGCTGACCAGCGGCGTCGGCAGCGTGGAAGTCGACGAGCGTGTTGTCGGCGGCGCCGGTATCGGCGTTCACGATGTTAGTGTCCAGGTGCAGTGGAGTGACCCCATCAGCGGGGGAGTTGACCAGCAGACCTATCGTTTCGAGGTAGAGCCATGAATCGCTGTTCCCCTGCATCGGTCCGCCGACGCTTCGCCCCCGCCACCACCCGCCCTCATGGCATGAAGCGCCAGGCGGGTGTGGGGCTTGTCGAGCTGATGATCAGCCTGGTGCTGGGGCTGTTGATCACGGCGATGGCCGTGCAGATGTTCTCGACCTCACGCAGCACCGTGAGCACCCAGGAGGCGCTTTCCTATCTGCAGGAATCGGCCCGCTACGTGTCCTTCCGGCTCCAGCCGCTGATGCGCAATGTGGGCTACGCAGGCTGTGCCAATAGCCGCGATATCACTAATGCCAGCTCGGTGGATGCGTCCCATGACCTCACGGCGCCTTTCGGGGGGCAGCAGCGTACCCAGCGGGGCCTCAGCTATTTCAATCTGACGTTCGTCGCTGCCAGCAAGGACGGCGATGAAACCACGCTGACCAGCAGCATGACGTCGCTGGGCGGCCCCCTGTCCGTGCGCAACGGCAGCGAAGATGCCTTCGTGACCAACGAGTATGCGCTGGTCAGTGATTGCAGCAGCACCGATGTCTTCAGGGTGTCGGGCACCACCCAGGGCAATGTGGAAACCAATGACACCCTGTCACGTTCCTACGGCAGCTCTCAGTCCTCGAACGCCTATCTCTACCCGGTGCAGGCCTGGGAGCTGCGGCTGGATGACCAGGCTGACGATTCTTCGGTGCGTTCACTGTATATCGACCGTATCGATGCCGCTTTCGCACGCGAAGAACTGGCCTCCGGCGTACAGGGCTTCGATGTCAGCTTCAGTCTGGATACCACCGGCAATGGCAGTGTCGACCGCGTCAAGGTGCCGGCCGCCACGGTGCGCAGCGAAGGCCGTTGGGATGAGGTGCGCCGTATCGAGATCGCACTCACGCTCGAGAGCCTGCCGGGAGTGGTGCCGGGCGGGGATAACGATGGGCGTTTGACGCGAACCTTCAATCTCACGTTCACACCGCGCAATCTGCAACTGAGGGGCAGCTGATGAATACATCGTCTTCAACGTCCAGAGTCTGCGCGGTCACCCGGGGGCCGGCACGTCAGCAAGGCATCGCCTTGCTGATCGTGTTGATCATGCTGGTCGTGATCGGCCTGCTGGCCGTGACCGGGGTCGAGGACAGTCAGCTGCAGACACGCATGGCCGTCAACAGCCGCAACTTCGAGCAGTCCTATTACAACGCGGAAACCAGCCTGAGCATCGGTGAGCGTGCGCTGCAGGAAAGCCTGGAGGATGGCACCTGGAGCCTGGACAGCTTCGATGACTCGGCTGGCCTGATGCTGGCACTGCCCGAGGATGCACCGCCGATCAACCCGCTCTCGGAAGCGGATTGGCAAGCCAGCGGTATCCAGACGCTGGACAGTGATACCGGTGCGGTCATCGGGGCCTATGTGATCGAGTATCTGGGCAAGGTCGGCGAGCCGCCGCTGAATGCCAGCAACGAAGTGAATGCGGTGGGCACGCGCCTGGATGCCTTCCGTATCAACGCGATGGGCACGGGGGGCGGCAATGGTGCCTCCTGGACAGTAGTGCAAAGCGAGATGGAACTGGGCCCTTACTTCTGAGAGGAGCATGAATATGCGTTATCTGCTGAGTGGTGCCTTGTGCCTTGTCGCCTTGCCCTGTCTGGCGGCCCCCGGGGAAATCGCCCGCGCCCCGGTCACGGAAGCGACCGGGGTTCAGCCCAATATCCTGTTCATTCTGGATGATTCGGGCAGCATGGCCTGGGAAGACACTCTCAACAAGGGGGTGGAACACTGGGGGTATCAGCCAGCGTCCTCGGTGCTTGGGAACTCCGGGGTCTACTCGATCAATGCCGGGGTCGTCAGCCATCGCACCCAGAACACCATCGCTCGGGCCATCGGCTCGTGCAATGGTTTCAATGTGCTGGCCTACGATCCGGAGCTGACCTACACCCCTTGGGCGGGCAAGGACCGCTTTGGGGTGGAGTACGCAGATGCCACGTTGTTGACGGCGCGTTCAAATCCTTATGAGCCGACGTCCACCGTCAACCTCACCGGGGTCTACTACATGCCCTGGACGGATAATGATGGTGATGGAGAGTATGACTTCGAGGAGTGTGGCCTCTATCAAAGCGGCAGCAGCCTCTATGTGGACAACACACGTCAGACCTACATCAACCAGCAGTCCGCCGCGCAGAAGACCAACTTCGCCAACTGGTTCACGTATTACCGTGACCGCATGTCCGTGGCCAAATCCGCCATGGCCGGCGTGATCGACGCCAACGAGTCCCGGGTCGGGCTACGTACCATCCAGGGTCGCAACAATCGCAACGTTGCGGACATGACGGATGTCGATGAGCGTGAAGACCTGCTGGAGGAGCTGTTTACCGCCTATCCCTCCGGTGGCACCCCTCTGCGTACCGCGCTCAAGAATGCCGGTGAGTATTATTCCAGCACTGGAAGCAATGCTCCCATCCTGAGTGCGGATGAGGGCGGCATGTGCCAGCAGAACTATTCCATCATGATGAGCGATGGCTACTGGAATGGCTCCAGCCCCAGTGTCGGCAACGTCGATGGTGGCAGCGGTGATCACATCAGTGCCAGTCACCGTGACAGCCATTCCAATACGCTTGGCGATGTCGCGATGAAATATTATCGCGAGGACCTGCGGACTGACTTGATCGACAGCGTGCCTACCATACCGGGAGTGGATGAAAACTCCGCTCAGCACATGGTGACCTACACCGTCGCTTTCGGTGTGGATGGCTCGCTGTCCGAGAACCCTGCTGATCTCGAGTCTGCCTTCACCTGGCCGCAGCCTTCCGCCAATACCAATACCACCATCGATGATCTGCGCCATGCGGCCTGGAACGGACGTGGTGAATATCTCAGCGCCGCCAATCCGCAGGCATTGATTGATGCGCTGAACAATATCGCGCAGTCCATCGCAGGGCGCGCGGCCAGCACCGGTAGCCTGGACATCAGCAGTGGTGGGCAGACCAGCGGCGCTTATGTGATCCAGACCATCTATGATCCCGCCGATTGGTCGGGCGATGTCGTTGCACGCAAGATCGGCACCAATGGCGCCTTGAGCGCCACCTCGGACTGGTCCGTCGCGGAGTGGTTGCGTGACGATGATAGCCGTAGCTCCAGCCGCAAGGTGATCACCTACAACCCGGGGATCTCCGAAGTGGATGAAAAGGCGTTCTTCTTCAATATCGAGGAGGCCGGATCACTGGAGGCCGAACAGGTACTGGACCTCGTGGGCTTCCTCGATGAGACCCTGCTGTCAGAAACACTGCTGGCAACGCTGCGGAGAACCGTCCGGGATGATGACGACGACGACGACGACGACGACGATGATGATGGCATTCTTGGCGGAGTCGGCTCAGTGGTCGGAGGCGTCACCAGTGGCGTGACTCAGCTGACGGGACGCGTCCTGGATACTACCGGTACCTTCCTGAAGCTGGATGGCGCTAACCTTGGTGTCAGAACGTCGGATCTCGAGAATCTGATCGGCTACCTCAAGGGTGATGATGCCTACGAAGGCACCTTGTTCCGCGAGCGTGACGACAACTATCTCGGAGATATCGTGCATGCCTCGCCGGCGATCGTCGGGCCGCCTTCGGCCAGCTATCGCAATGACATGGAAGTGTCTTCGTACCGCTCCTTCAAGACGCTGTATGAGGAGCGCCAGAACATGATCTACATCGGTGCCAACGACGGCATGCTGCACGCCATCGACATGGAGACCGGTGAAGAGAAGTTCGCCTACATGCCGTATGCCGCCTTCAGCATCGAGAGCGGGCGCGGTATTCGCCAGCTCGCTGATCAGAACTATGTGCACCAGTACTATGTCGATGCCACTCCGGTCGCGCGTGACGTGCATGTCCAGTTGGGGGATGAGGATGCGCCCGGTTGGCACTCGGTCCTGCTGGGTGGGCTGGGCGCTGGCGGCAAGGCGGTCTACATGCTGGATATCACCGATCCTGAAGGCTTCGAGTCATTGGGTGAATCCGACGGCACCTCGCCGGCCGAGATCGTGCAGTGGGAATTCACGCACGAGGACCTCGGCTATACCTTCAGCGATATTCAGGTAGCGCGTCTGGATGACGGCAAGTGGTATGCCATCTTCGGCAATGGCTACAACGCCGACAGCGATGGGCGTGCCAAGTTGTTCATCGTGGACCTGGAAGACCCCGACAACTATGCGCTGCTGGATTCTCAACAGGGCAGTAATGCCGGTGGGTCGTGCACCTCTGGCAGCAGTGACTGCAATGGCATGTCGAGCCCTGAGCTGGCCGACGTCGATGCCGATGGCATCACCGACTGGGTCTATGCCGGCGACCTGCATGGCAATGTCTGGGTGTTCGACATGCGCGAGTTCTCGCTGAGCAACATCGGCAGCAGCGAAATGTCGCGTCTGTTCCAGTCATGTGCCGTTGCCTTGAACAGCACGTCATCGATCTGCCCAGCTGCTTCCCGTCAGCCCATCACATCGCGGGTAGCCGTGGCACGCAGCGGTGTCTTCAACAGCACCGTCGATACGCCGTACCTGAATGTGTACTGGGGCACCGGGCAATTGCTGACGCTGCAGGATGCGGTCGATACCTCGACGCAATCCTTCTACAGCGTGCTGCATACCGGGTCTTCGACTCGCCGTCATCATGGCCAGCTGGAAAAGCAGAGCTTCTCCAATATCAGTGGCGTGAGTGACGCGCGAACGGTCACGGGGGTAGGCGTCGATTATTCCAATCAGAACAACAATGGTATGCAGTATGGCTGGTACCTGGAGCTACCGGACTCCGGTGAGCGTCTGGTGACCATCCCGGCTGTCCGTGGTGATCTGATTGTCTTCAATACCACCATCCCGGGCTCCAATGGCCCCTGTACTGGCGGTGCCAGTGGTTGGCTGAATGCGCTCAGCTTGCGCAACGGCCTGCAGCCGGTACGCAGTTACAACAATGTGCAGCAGGTCTTTGATTACAACGCTGATGGCGAGGTCAACGCGAGCGACAACGTCAACAATCAGGTCGTACTCTCGATCAAGACAGAAGGCGAGCCCACCTCACCGAAATTCCTGGGCGATACCCAGTATGTCGGTCAGGGTGGCACCAATCAGGTGGTCGAAATGGCCATGGACTTCGGGATCGATGGGCTGGAAGGCCGTAGTGCCTGGTATCAGCTGCGCTAGGAGAGAGACCATGAAGACATCACGACTCAAGCTGACTGGTAGTGGACTGATGCTGGCGGCGGGCCTGCTCTTCACGAGCTGGGGCTCCCAGGCCCTGGCGGAAGATGCCCCGATTCCGCTGGTCATGGAGCAGAGCGTCACCGGCGTCATCGACGAGCGAGAGGGAGATCAGCTGCTCGTCGACGACATGGGGTTCGTGCTTCAGCCGGATAGCCGGATACTCAATCGCAATGGGCGCGAGCTGAAGGCCTTCCACCTCACGCCGGGGCAGGAGGTCGAGGTGCGCTTCGACCCACGTGGTGAGCCGAAGCAGGTCATCGACATCACGCTGCTGCGTCGGGGGCGCTGATGATCAGGCGAACAGGGGGGGCTCGGGCACAAGGCGGCTTCGGTCTGCTGGAGCTCATGATTGCCGTGGCCATCATCGGCATTCTGGCGGCGATCGCCTATCCCAGCTATCAGGATCAGGTGGAGCGTTCACGTCGCACCGACGCCACCACCGCCTTGCTGGCGCTTGCCCAGACCCAGGAGCGCATCATGGCAACCTGCGGTGAATACGCGACGGCCAGCGTGACAGCGGCGACCAGCTGTGGAGATGCGCTTGGAGGCGGTGGCGGTGGTATCGGGCTGGGCCAGGCAGATGCCGTCAGCGAGGAAGGCTTCTACAACCTGGCCGTCGCAGGCGATGCAGACAGCTATACCTTGACCGCCACTGCTACCGGCAGTCAGGCCAACGATGAGGACTGCGCCACCTTTACGCTCACGGAGTTGGGAGTGAAGGGAGCGGCAGTCCTTGAGGACTCGGAAGACACCGATAGCAGTGATTGTTGGTAGGCACTGACAGCCGACATTGCATGGCAAGCGCCTGAAGCCTCGATCTACGATGATCGGGGCTTTTTTTGTCTGGTGGATGAGGTTCAGTCGAGAAATATGGAATAACGGTGATTATGGGGAGTTTTCGGAATGATGGGTAATCTTGTGTAACATAATGATTCCATCTGTGGTTCATAGACGTTAAATTGCCCAATTTCACGCCCTGCAGGGTGCTTTGGCCTGCGTGGCTTTCAGGGGTAAGACGATGCAGCTTTTTCCTGCACTTCGGCATGGATGTCAGCAGGGCCGCCAGCAAGGCTTCACGTTGATTGAGCTGATGATCACGCTGGCCATTCTCGTGATCACGATCACGATTGCCGTCCCCGCCTGGCAGGGGGTGGTCGCGCGCAACGCCGTCACCGGCACGGCCGAGACGCTCGTGTCTTCCATCAACTATGCGCGTAGTGAGGCGGTGGCCAGCGGCAACGACATCACGCTCTGTCCTCTGAATGCGCAGGGTGACGCCTGCATGAATTCCACCAGCTGGAGCAATGGCTGGGCGGTGGTGCAGGGCAGTCAGGCCGAGGCACGGGCGTCGCTGGGCGATGACCTGTTGCGCGTGTTTGATGCCGCCATCACCGTGCAGGCGGGTGTTGCCGGCGTGACTTTCGATGATCAGGGCGCGACCTCTGATTCCACCTGGTTGTTGATCTGCGATCAGTCGGGCGGGCAGGGCCATCGCCAGCTTGAATTGACTCCCATCGGACGAGTATTGACGGAGACTTATGGCAGCGATGACCAGAGTTGCTGAGCTTGGCGTGTCCCGCGCAAGCGGTGGCCAGCAAGGTACCAGCCTGCTGGAGGCGTTGATCGCTCTGCTGTTGATGGGGCTGACATTGCTGGGGTTCGGGCTCATGCAGATGGAAAGTCTGCAGGCCAACAACGAGAGTTACGCGCGTACCGAAGCCCGTATTCTCCTGGTCAGCATGGCAGAGCGCATTCAGGCCAATCCCGATGGCGTGGATGACTACGATGGGCTTTCCACTGCGGGGGCAGGAAATCCGGGCGGTTGCCCCTGCAGTGTTGCCGAGCTTGCGGCCCGTGATGTGGCGGTGTGGGCGGACAGGCTTGAGGACAGCAGTCTGAACGCGCCGGTCGGGTCCATCGCCAGCAGCGGCAGTGACCTTCTCACTCTGACCCTCGGCTGGAGCGGTGCCGCGCAGCTCGGGCAGAACGAAGACAGCATGGACGCCGATGCTCAGGCATTGAGCGAGACCCTACAGATACGAGTGGTGCCCTGATGTCGTCGAAAGCCTCCCTCCCGCTGCGAGCCTTCGCGTCGCGCTCGCCTCGGGCGCCGCGCTCGATTCCCTCACGGCGTGCCCAGCAGGGCGTCGGCCTGGTCGAATTGATGCTGGCGCTGGTGCTGGGACTGTTCATTTCCGCCATGGCGCTGGAATACTTTCTGGCCTCGCGCTCGACCCTCAACACCACGTCTGCCGTGTCCTACCTGCAGGAGTCTGCACGCCATGTCACACGCCGCCTGCAGCCATTGGTGCGCAATGCCGGCTTTTCCGGTTGTGCGTCGGTGAGTAGTGTCAGTGATGGTACCGGCAGCCATGCGCTGTCCGATTCTCCTCTGACGGCCGAGTCCGACACGGTGGCGGGGGTCACCTACGACCGTCTGGCCTTGCAGGTACCGGCGCTGGGAGCGCAGCGCGGTTGGCAGCTCGGGGCGAGCGTCGCCCAGGGCGATACCTCGCTGACCCTGGAGGACTACACCTCCGGCACGCTGGAGACGGATAGCGTCGTGCTGATCAGCGACTGTGAGAGCGGCGATATCGCACGCCTCTCGGGCGATGGCAACAACTCGCTCGAGCTGTCGAGCGCCGTCGAGCACGGCTATGGCGGCACCATACAGACCCAGGCATATGTCTATCCGCTGCAGCGTTGGTACCTGTTGCTGTCACAGGCCGATGACGACTCCCCCGTTCGGCTCTGCCTGAACGGCGAGGATGTCGCTGGCGACCCGGCAGCAGGCTGTGGCGAAGAAGTGGCGCGATACGTCGAAGCGCTGGACCTGACCTTCGATACGGCCTCCGGCAGCGGTAGCGCGAGTCGCTTTGCCGTGGAGCGCAGCGTGGCGGAAGTGGAGGCCGCGAACGACTGGAGCAGCGTCAGACGGATCCACATCAGCCTGATCCTCAAGACGCCGCCGACGATCAATGTCGAGGGTGAGGGGAACGGTGAGTTGCAACGCACCTTCGATATCACCCTGAGCCCGAGGAATATCGGTCTATGAACCAGTCAAGTTCTCCCAGGCTGCCACGCCAGCAAGGCATGGCATTGCTGGTCGTGCTGATCATGCTGATCGTGGTGGGTGTGATGGCGGTGACGGGCAATGAAGATACCCAGTTGCAGACCCGCATGTTGATGAATACCCAGTTCTACGACAACGCCTACGCGGAGGCCGAGAGCCTTCAGCAACAGGCGGAGAGTCGTCTGCTCGAGGGGGAGCTGACCCTGGATGATTTCGGTGGGGACGGCTTCTATGACGTCACGGCGGGGGAGGACCTGGACTTCGATCCTCTGCAGGCAGACGCCTGGGAGGGGGAAGGTGTCTTGAGTGGTGATGCGGCTGACAACGGCAACTATGTCATCGAGTATCTCGGAGAGACGACGGAAGGCGTTCTGAATGACGATAACCTGAGCAGCAGTCAGTTGTTGAATGCCTTCCGCATCACGGCCGCCGGTTGGAGTCTTGAGAGCGCAGGTGACCCTGATAGCAAGAAGCGTGCACTGGCAGTGGTGCAAAGCGAAATCATGATGGCCGATTGAAGGGAATCTATCGATGAAATCGAAGCACTCACCCCGCCGCAGCGGCTTGCGTCGTATTCACCTGCCGGTCTTGCTGTCAGGTGGACTGCTGGTCGCCTTGCCCGTGCTGGCAGACAGCGACACACTACTTCAGTTGCCCACCACCCAGAGTGTCGGCGTCACGCCCAACGTCCTGCTGGTGCTGGATGATTCGGGCTCGATGTCTTTTGAAGACACTTTTGAGGGTGGGGATTCTGTTCAGAAATATGACTTGGTCTATGCCGAACAGAAAGAGTGTGAGTGGGTACAGAGGTGGTGGGGAAAACAAAAGAAATGTGAGACTGTTTTCAAACCTCTTGACTTGGATAGGAAGTATTTCTGCTACACACAAAATACTCAAGCATATAACCCTCATCAGACTTATCTTCCTTGGAAAAAGGGGGATGGGGATGAACGCTATGACAATATGGATCCTACTGCTACCTGGGTTGATTTCAACTTAGGAGATGTTACCAGTAACCTGGTTGATCTCACCGATCCAGATTTGAACTATCGTTACTACACTGGAAGTAACTGTAATTCGGATACTGAGGTAAAACTCTCAGGTGACAGTCTTTCGGAACAAGAAAAAATCAATTACGCCAATTGGTTTACCTACTATCGTGATCGTTTGGGTGTCGGTAAGGCTGCTGCCTTGGAGTTGTTGGCAGGCACTAATTTTCGCACTGGCTTTTTGACTATCAATCCAGACTCTGTTACTGCCAAGCAAGCTGAAGTTGATGATATATATGATACATTGATAAGCGAGGTCATCAATTCTATCGGAACAATAGTCTCAATAATAACAAGCTCTGACAGTGGTAATGATCATCTGGATGAAGTGAAGGATGCTATCGTTGGCTCCAAAATCATACCGAATACTGAATACAATTATAATTCCTATCGTGGAACTCCACTGCGTGAGGCTCTTCATCGTGCCGGTAAATATTACCAGGGTGATTATAGGGGGCTCGGGGATTCCCCCATAATTTCTGCAGATGAAGGCGGTATGTGTCAGCAGAATTTCACTGTCCTCATAACCGATGGTTTCTGGAATTCCGAGGACTCTTCATACTCCACTGCGATTGAAAAAGATATTCGTGATGCCAATGGTGATGGTCGTACCTGGCGTCAAAGCAATGGCCGATCTGGTGGCGATGCCACCTTGGCGGATGTCGCTTATTATTATGCCAATATTGATTTACGCAAAAACCTTGGCAGTGGCACCTATGAAAAGCAGGTGATGACGACGTATACCGTCGCCTTTGGTGTGGACTCCGACAGTGATGAGTGGAGCAGCAAAAAGCGTGTCACCGAAAGCAGCTCCAGCACCATTGATGACCTGGAGCAGGCGGCGATCGATGGTGGGGGCTCCTACTTCAATGCCTCCAGCCCGACGGACCTCGTCTCGGCCCTGGCGGCGATCGCCTCCGAGATCGTCGCGGTGGGCAACAGTGTCAGCGGCCTCTCCACCAACCTGACGACGGCCAGTGTCGAGACGGATAGCCGACTGATCGAGAGCCGCTATTCCGCCTCGACCTGGACGGGCGATGTGGTGGCCTCGTCGGTACAGGAGGGCAAGGACGTTGAGGATGACGACCAGGTCTGGAGTGCTGCCACCCAGTTGAGTGAGGCATTGGAAGAGAAGGATGGTGTTGAGTCGCGTACGGTCTTCACCATGTCCGGCGGCAACGGAGTCAAGTTCACGACCGACAACGCGGGCCGCCTGAGCTCCAGCCAGCGCAATGATCTCGCGCGCATGGAGGTCGGCGGCAACTCCACCGATGACCACGTGGAGGCAGCGATCGAGTGGCTGCGGGGCAGCGATGAATACGAAGGCGATGGTCTGCGCAATCGCACTGGCGTTCAGCTGGGCGACAT
Source organism: Cobetia sp. 29-18-1 (assembly GCF_029846405.1). NCBI lineage: Bacteria > Pseudomonadati > Pseudomonadota > Gammaproteobacteria > Oceanospirillales > Halomonadaceae > Cobetia > Cobetia sp. 29-18-1. The sequence goes on along the minus strand of NZ_JARWKS010000022.1, from coordinate 17,820 downwards.
CATCGGCTCGTCGCCTGTCGTCGTGACTCAAGAAGACTCGACGACAGAGGGCAGTGTCTTCGTCGGGGCCAACGACGGCATGCTGCATGCTTTCGACCTCAAGACCGGTAACGAGCAGTTCGCCTATATTCCGGAACTGCTCTACAGCGAAGAGGACGACGCAGGGCTGGGGTATCTGACGGACCCGGGCTATCAGCATCGCTACTATGTCGACGGTGAACTGCGTCTGGCCAGCCTGAATGGTGAGGAGTGGCTGGTCTCCGGTCTCGCTGGCGGTGGGCGCGGCCTGTTCGCGCTCAATGTCACCAAGGCCGTGGCAGGCGAAGACTTCGATGAAGATGATGTGGTGCGCTGGGAATTCGGTGCCAGTGACGATGATGACATGGGGCATGTCTACGGCAGCGCGCATATCGTGTCACTGAACAACGGCGACAGCGCGGTGCTGGTCGGCAACGGGCTGGAAACGGTCGATGAGAACGCCGCGCCGACGTTGTTCGCGCTGGAGCTTGATGGAGTCAATGCCGGTGGCGTGATCGCCAAGCTGTCCCCCAGCGGGGTGACAGGCGGATTGGCAAACCTGCAGGTCGCGGACCTCGACAGCAATGGCACCGTCGATTTCGCCTATGGCGGAGACCTGCAGGGGCGACTGTGGAAGTTTGACCTCAGTGACGACGACAGCAGCAAGTGGAGTGTCACGCGCCTGTTCACGGCCTGTGCTACCAGCCTGACCGGCGGGGAGTGCCAGACGGACGCGCTGCAGCCGATCACCGTCAAGCCGACACTCAGTCGCTACTCCGGCGAGACGCACACCATGACCTCGCCCAATCTGCTGGTGTCCTTCGGGACCGGCCAGGACATGTACGCCGACGCCGAAGATGAAGCCTGGGTCACGCAGAGCCTCTACACCGTGCTGGATACCGGCGGCAGTCATACCGGCCTGACGCGCAGTGACCTTGAGGCACGCAACTTCGTCAGCGGCAGCTACACCAACGGCGAGCTGACAGGCCGGACCCTTGGCGGCGACAGCTTTGCCTACTATCCCAGCCAGCTCGAGGATCAAGACACGGATCGCTTCGGCTGGTATCTGGATCTGGATGCCTCCGAGCAGGAAGAGCTGGTCGAGCCGGCCAATCTGCTCTCCAATCTGGTGGTCTTCTCCACCAGCACGTCCAGTACCGGAACCAACTTCTGTGAAAGTACCGGCGGTGGCTGGCTGGTCGCGCTGGACACCGAGACAGGTCTGCCGACCTACGACGATAGCGAAGGCAGCTACGTGACCATCTTCGATTTCAATCAGGATGAGGCCTTCAGCGCTGATGACCTGGTCGGTACCCTCGTTGATGACACCGTCGCCGTCGGCAATGTCATCGTCAGCGTCAAGTTGAGCGGTACACCGACGTCCAGTGTCAGTGTCGGTGATACGGTCTACGTGGGCACCAGTTCGCTGGGCAGCGAGGAGGGCGGTGTCTCGTCCTATGATCTCAACGTGTCCAGCTCGACGGACACCGGCCGTGTCTCCTGGTATCAGCTGCGCTGAGCCCGCCTCGGACATGAGGCAAGGATGACACGCTGCGCCGCCACGCCTTCCCCGGGGTGGCGGCGCCTTGCCTTTCATCAGGGTTTACTTCCTTCAGGCAGGCTTGCTCGGTGCCTTTTGGCCGAGTCTTGCGCCCTGGTCTTTCACCCAAGCCCTTCATTCACGTTCTTCAAGGAAGCACTTCATGGCCAGTCTTCTCTCTTCCCGTTCGCGCCTCTCTCGGCGCCGGTACACCTCAGGCTTCACGCTGACGGAGATCATGATCGTGATCGTCATCGTCGGCATTCTCGCGGCGATCGCCTACCCGAGCTATCAGGACCAGGTGATCCGCTCGCGTCGTGCCGATGGGCAGGCGGCACTGATGTCATTGGCTCAAGCCCAGGAGCGCTACATGGCGCGTTGCGGTGGCTACGCGACCAGCATCGCCGGCGACAGTGATTGTGATGAGGAAGGACTGGGGCGTGCCACCGAGTCGCCGGAAGGCTATTACACCCTGAGCCTGGAGGATGGCGCCACGACCACGCGCTTCACGCTCATCGCGACCGCGGTGGCACCTCAAAGCGCCGATGCCGACTGCCCCGCGCTGACCCTCACCAATACCGGTGTCCGCGATACGACCGGCGATGGCGATTGCTGGTAGCCGTGAAGCGCTCGGCTCTGCACGATGCTGGAGACTCTGCTCAATGCTGGAGGCTCTGCGCAATGCTGGATTGCACGCGGCTCGCTTGCACCGCCTTGCGGGCGGCGTATTCTTGACCCCTTTCCCGGGCTGATGGCAGGAGCGAACAGGCGTGAATGACTTTGTGGTGGTAGGCGGTGGCGTGATCGGCATGCTGACCGCGCTGGAGCTGGCGGATGGTGGTGCCGAGGTCACGCTGGTCGAGCGAGGCCAGTGTGGGCGTGAGGCGTCATGGGCGGGCGGCGGTATCGTCTCGCCGTTGTATCCGTGGCGTTATAGCGCGCCGATCTCGCGCCTGTCTGCCTGGTCGGAAGGCTTCTACCCCACCTTGGCCGAGCGCCTGATCGAGACCACCGGCATCGACCCCGAATATCGCCAGCAGGGCCTGCTGTACCTGAATGTCGAGGACGCCGAGCAGGCACTGGCCTGGTCCCGGGAATATGCCAAGCCGCTGACGCGCGTGGACGCCGACTTCGTCTATGACAAGGCACCGGCGGTCGCGCCCGGTTGCGAGTCGGCGCTGTGGATGCCGACGCTTGGCAGCATCCGCAATCCGCGTCTGGGCAAGTCACTGCGTGCCGCGCTCGACGCTCACCCGCGCGTGCGCCTGCTGGAGAATGTCGCGGTGCAGGGCATTCTGCTGCAGGACGACACCGCCATCGGCGTACAGACCGCCAATTCGGTGCTGTCTGCCGGGCAGGTCGTGGTCTGCGGTGGTGCCTGGAGTCGTGAGATTCTGAGAGAGGCGGGGCTTGCGCTGCCGGTGCGGCCGGTACGCGGCCAGATGGTGCTGTTCAAGGCACCCAAGGGGCTGGTGGAGCGCGTGGTGCTCAAGAATGGACGCTACGTGATACCGCGGGGCGATGGTCGCATCGTGGCCGGCTCGACGCTGGAGGAGGTCGGCTTCGACAAGGCGACCACCGCCGAGGCACGCGAGTCACTGATCAAGAGCGCCTGCGAGATCATCCCCGCGCTGGCGGAGTGTGAGGTGGAGCACCACTGGGCGGGACTGCGCCCCGGTTCGCCGACCGGCACGCCCTTCATCGGCGCCGTGCCTGAACGCCGCCACCTGCACGTCAATGCCGGCCATTACCGCAATGGGCTGGTACTGGCGCCGGCCTCGACCCGCCTGCTGGCGGATCAACTGCTCGGGCGCACGCCGATCATCGACCCCGCGCCCTACCAGCCCGAGACTCTGCTGGCCGAGATCGCTGCGCTGGATGCGTCGTCAGATGCCGGCGAGACCCGCTGGGCCTGAGGGATTGGTTGCCGTCTTTCGCCATCGAGCATCTCGTCTCGGTGGCGAATCATTTGCGCGGTCCTTCGTCGAGGAAGTGCTGCTGGTGTTCCTGGCAGCAGAAGTGCAGCGCCTCATGGCGGATGGCGTCATTTTCCGGCAGATGCAGGTCGCAGTAGGCGCAGCGCACCATGTTCTGCGCCTCGCGTTCGGCGGGGCTGTCGTTGCCGTAGTCGTCCTGGCTCAGCTTCCATTGGCGATACATGCGGTAAAGGCGCAGGCCGGCCCAGAACAGGGCGACGAAAACCAGCAGACGGATGATCAACAGGCTCATTCCTATATGACTCCCAGATGAGGCGGCGCGCGTGGCTTTTGCCAGCGGCGCGACCTTGCGGGACAATGGCGGCCAACATGATGACAGGTGGGCCGGTGCACGGCTCAGTGATCTGAGCCAGATGTCTGGCCACAGTGTACTGGCCCCTTATCGAACCGCCAATCGAGAGATCCTTACCGCATGCAAGATCTGACTCTGGTGATGGCCCAGCTCGACCCGCTGGTCGGTGATATTCCCGGCAACACTGCGCGTGCCATCGAATCGGTGCGTGAAGCGAGTCTTGAGCACAAGGCCGATGTCGTAGTGCTGCCCGAGTTGTGTCTGACCGGCTACCCGCCGGAAGACCTGCTGCTGCGCGAGTCCATGGAATCCCGCCTCGAGGAGGCGCGCGCCCAGATGGCGAAGAAGGTCGCGCCCGGCGTGATGGTCATCGTCGGCTACCCCGGCATGCGTGACGGCAAGCGTTACAACCTGGCCGGCGTGCTCAAGGATGGTGAGTGGATCGCCGAATATGCCAAGCAGGCCTTGCCCAACTATCAGGTCTTCGATGAGCAGCGCTATTTCACGCCGGGCAGCGAGCCGTGTGTGGTCGAGTGTCGTGGTGCCCGTCTGGGCATCGTCATCTGCGAAGACCTGTGGGACGGCGCGCCGATCCGTCAGGCACGCGATGCCGGAGCCGAGATTCTCGTCAGCCTCAACGCCTCGCCCTACCACCTGGAGAAGCCGGCCGAGCGCAATCAGCTGTTCGCCGAGCGGGCAGCCGAGGTCAATTGCCCGCTGGTCTACGTCAATCAGATCGGCGGTCAGGATGAGCTGGTCTTCGATGGGGGCTCTGCCGCCATCGATGCCGACGGCAAGACCTGCGTGCAGGCGCCGTGGTGGGATGTCGGCCTGATGCCGGTGCAGTTCCTCAAGGCAGAGGGTGGCAACTGGGTGCCGCAGAGTGGCGAGATCGCCGAGCTGCTGTCGCCGGAGGAGTCACTCTACTGTGCGCTGGTCACCGGGCTGCGTGACTACGTCAACAAGAGCGGCTTCAAGGGTGTGGTGCTGGGGCTTTCCGGGGGCATCGATTCCGGCCTGTCGCTGGCCATCGCCGTCGATGCGCTGGGCGCGGACCGCGTGCACGCCGTGATGATGCCGTATCACTACACCGCGGACATCTCCAAGGAAGACGCCGCCGAGCAGGCCAGGCTGCTGGGCGTGAATTACGAGGTGATGCCCATCGCGCCGATGGTCGAGGCCTTCACCGAGACCCTGGCGGAGAGCTTCGCCGGCAGCGAGCGCGACACCACCGAGGAGAATCTGCAGTCGCGGTGCCGTGGCGTGCTGCTGATGGCCATCTCCAACAAGAAGGGCCTGATGGTGCTGACCACTGGCAACAAGAGCGAGATGGCGGTGGGTTACGCCACGCTCTACGGCGACATGGTCGGCGGCTACAACGCGCTCAAGGATGTCTACAAGAGCTGGGTGTTCCGTCTCGCCAACTGGCGCAACACCATGGGCCCGGCGATTCCGGAGCGCGTCATCACGCGCCCGCCGTCCGCCGAGCTCGCCGAAGACCAGCTCGACAGCGATTCGCTGCCGGACTACGACACCCTGGATGCGATTCTCACCCACTACATCGAGGGTGACATGAGCGCCGAGGCGATCATCCGCTCAGGCTTCGAGGAAGAGGATGTCTATCGCGTGGTGCGTCTGGTCGACCGTACCGAGTACAAGCGTCGTCAGGCGCCGGTGGGTGTGCGTGTCACGCCGCGCGGCTTCGGGCGGGATCGTCGCTACCCGATCGTCAATGGCTGGGTAGCCGGCGAATGACGGATTGCGGATTCTTTGCGCAAGACGCTGAAAGCGCCTGAATCCGACGATTCTGGCCATGCTGGCAGCACGAAAAAGCCCGTGATCATCGATCACGGGCTTTTCGATGGTGACGCCTGCCGGCCGTCAGACCGTCAGGTCGTCAGCCTTCACGTAACGCGGCTCGAAGGTACGACCATCCAGACGTTCGTTGTCCGGATCATTCTGGATCAGCACCTTGAGCGTCTCGCTGGCACGGTCACGCAGACCGAGGCCCAGATAGCCCTCGACCATCACGGCCAGCGCATCGCGGGTGGCAGGAGTGTTAGGGTAGTGCTCAATGACCCACTCGCCACGCTTCACGGCAGCCAGATAGGCCTGCTTGCGCAGGTAGAAATCGGCTGTCTGCAGCTCGCCGCGCGCCAGTACGTTGCGCAGATAGATGATGCGCTGACGGGAATCTGCCGCGTAGGTGCTGTTGGGGAAGCGACGTACCAGCTCACCGAAGTCGACGTAGGCATCGCGTGTCGCGCCCAGGTCTCGCTTGGAAATATCGATCAGATCGAGGGATTCCAGGCTGAAACGACCCGCGCTGTACGCTGCCAGTCCACGCATGTAGTAGGCATAATCGACCTGCGGGTGATCGGGGTGCAGGCGAATGAAACGGCTGGCCGCGGCGCGTGCCGCCTCCCAGTTGTCGACCTGATAATAGGCGTAGATCAGCTCCAGCTGCGACTGTTCGGCGTAGCTGCCGAACGGGAAGCGAGTATCCAGGGCTTCAAGTTGTTGCACAGCGGAGTTGAAGCGGCTGGTATCCAGGGAAACCTGGGCCTGACGATACAGGTCCTGCTCCTGAAGATCCGGTGCCGGCTCGTTGGACGCACAGCCAGCCAGCAAGGTGCTGGCCAGGGCGAGGGCAGTCAAGGGAAGGGCGCGCATCGGTTTCCTCATCTCGGGCAATCCATGGCGGGCATGCTAGAATCCGCCGATCCGCACTCACTATAAAGCAAAGGCCCTTTCGTGCGAAACGGCCTCAGAGAGCAATATGGCAGACACCATCAACCGCGAAGAGCGGATCCCGGAGGCGATGATTGGCATGCGCCTTGATCAGGCCTGCGCCGAGATCTTCTCCGACTATTCCCGCGAGCGTCTCAAGCACTGGATCAAGACCGGTGCGCTGACCCTCGACGGTGCCGCCGTCAAACCCCGCGAGAAGGTCTATGGCGGTGAACGTCTGGCCCTGACCGCCGAGCTTGAAGAAGAAGTCAGCCACGAGCCGGAAGATATCGAGCTCGAGATCGTCTATGAAGACGACGACGTGCTGGTCATCAACAAGGAGCACGGCATGGTCGTGCACCCGGGCGCGGGTAACCACGATGGCACGCTGCTCAACGCCATCCTGCATCATTGTCCGGGCAATTCCATGATGCCGCGTGCCGGCATCGTGCACCGTCTCGACAAGGACACCAGCGGCCTGATGGTGGTGGCCAAGTCATTGACCGCCCAGGCGGACCTGGTCGAGCAGCTGCAGGCCCGTACCGTGTCGCGCGAGTATGATGCCGTCGTCACGGGCGTGCTGACCTCCGGTGCCACCGTGGATGCGCCCATCGGGCGTCACCCCAAGGACCGCAAGCGTCAGGCCGTCACTCACAGTGGCAAGCCGGCGGTCACCCACTTCCGCGTGGTGGAGCGTTTCCGGGGTCACACCCATATCCGCTGCAAGCTGGAAACCGGGCGTACCCACCAGATCCGCGTGCACATGGCGCACCAGCGCTATCCGCTGGTCGGAGACCCGGTCTACGGCGGGCGTCTGAAGCTGCCGCCGGGGGCCAGTGACCCGCTCAAGGAGCTGCTGCGTCAGTTCCCGCGTCAGGCACTGCATGCCCGTCGTCTCGCCTTCATCCACCCGATCACGGGCAAGGAAGTCGAATTCCGCGCCGAGATGCCGGGCGACATGCTGGTGCTGATCGACTATCTCAAGGAAGACATCGCTCGCTGAGGCGGCAGGCTCGCGCGACACGCCGCACAAGGAGAGGTTATGCACGACGAGAGTCTACGCCCGACCCTGATACTGCCGGACTGGCCCGCGCCGAGCCCGGTGCAGGCCTTCGTGACCACGCGTGAGAGCGGCCCCAGCCAGGGGCCGTATGCCGGCTTCAATCCGGCGCTGCATGTCGGCGATGACCCGGCGATGGTGGCGCAGGTGCGCGAGCTGCTCGCGGCGGAGGTCGATGACGGTCGTCCGCTGGCGTGGCTGGATCAGGTGCACGGCACTCAGGTGGTGGATGCCTTCGATGTCTGCCACGCCGAAGACCGCCCGGATGCCCCGCCACGGGCGGATGCCTGCATCAGTACCGGCACCGGGCAGGCCTGTGTGGTGATGACGGCGGACTGTCTGCCGGTGCTGTTCTGTGATCGGCAGGGCACGCGCGTCGGCGTGGCGCATGCGGGTTGGCGCGGGCTGGTCGAAGGCGTGCTGGAAGCCACCATCGAGCGTCTTGGCGATGACCCCGGCGAGCTGATGGCCTGGCTGGGCCCGGCGATCTCCAATGCGCAGTTCGAGGTCGGCCCCGAGGTGCGTGACGCCTTCATCGCGGACCTTCCCGAGGCCGATGACGCCTTCGAGGCCAGCCCCTACCGGCTCGGTCACTATATGGGTGATCTCTACAAGCTGGCACGCCTGCGTCTCGAGCGTGCCGGGGTCGGTCATGTCAGTGGCGGTCACTTCTGTACCGCCTCTGAATCACGCTTCTATTCACACCGGCGGGATGATGGCGTGACCGGACGCCTCGCCACGGTGATCTGGCTGCGCTGAGGCGCTGATCAGGAATCTCGGTCGGGGCGCTGGTCAGCGCATTCCGCAAGCTCGACATGCAGTACCCACAAACGCCCCGTTGACCTGATATCTCAGGTTGGCGGGGCGTTTCTGTGTGTGACAAAGCTGATGGCCGGCGGGGGCGGCGGGAATCTGACCTGGATCAGGCAAATGCCACAACATGCTGCAGCGCGGCGAATCCTGCCTTGAAAGCCGTGCGCCAGCCCCCATCTTGAGAGTCAGATACGAAATGTTACAGGCGAAGCTCCTGAGAAAAGGAGTACCGCCATGACTCTCAGGAGAAGGCACCATGCGCATCGACAAACTCACCAGCAAGCTGCAGAACGCTCTGGCGGATGCCCAGTCGCTCGCCGTCGGGCGAGGCCACAATGAAATTCACCCGCAGCATCTGCTACTGGCACTGCTGGAAGACCGCGATGGCGGCCTCAAGGCACTGGTCAACAAGGCGGGCGGCGATGCCACCAGTCTGATCAGCGGCCTCAAGCGCCAGCTGGATGACCTGCCGACCGTGTCCCAGTTCGACGGCAATGTCGCGCCCTCGCAGGCCCTTGGCAAGCTTCTGAATCTGGCCGATCGTGAAGCGCAGAAGCGCGGCGATCAATACATCGCCTCCGAGCTCGCGCTGCTGGCTGCGCTGGAGCTGGGTGGTGATCTCGGCAAGCTGTTCACCTCCTCGGGCATCAAGAAGCCCGCCCTGACCTCCGCCATCGATGCGCTGCGCGGTGGCGAAGCCGTGGGCGATGCCGATGCCGAGAACAATCGCGAGGCGCTCAACAAGTACACCCTGGATCTGACCGAGCGTGCGCGGGATGGCAAGCTCGACCCGGTGATCGGGCGTGACGAGGAAATTCGCCGAACGATCCAGGTGCTGCAGCGTCGCACCAAGAACAACCCGGTGCTGATCGGTGAGCCCGGCGTCGGCAAGACCGCCATCGTCGAAGGGCTGGCCAGCCGTATCGTCAATGGCGAGGTGCCGGAAGGCCTCAAGAACAAGCGCGTGCTGTCTCTCGACATGGGCTCGCTGCTGGCGGGGGCCAAGTTCCGCGGCGAATTCGAGGAGCGCCTCAAGTCGGTGCTGAAGGAGCTGGCGCAGGAAGAAGGCCAGGTCATCCTGTTCATCGACGAGCTGCACACCATGGTCGGCGCGGGCAAGGCTGAAGGCGCGATGGATGCCGGCAACATGCTCAAGCCGGCGCTGGCGCGTGGCGAGCTGCACTGTGTCGGTGCCACCACGCTTGACGAGTATCGTCAGTACATCGAGAAGGACGCCGCACTGGAGCGCCGCTTCCAGAAGGTGCAGGTCGATCAGCCCAGCGAGGAAGACACCATCGCCATCCTGCGTGGCCTGAAGGAGCGCTACGAGGTGCATCACGGGGTCGACATCACCGACAGCGCCATCATTGCCGCCGCGCGGTTGTCCTCGCGCTACATCACGGACCGTCAGCTGCCGGACAAGGCGATCGACCTGATCGATGAGGCCGCGTCACGTATCCGCATGGAACTGGATTCCAAGCCGGAGGAGATGGACCGTCTCGACCGCCGCCTGATCCAGCTCAAGATGGAGCGTGAAGCGCTCAAGAAGGAAACCGACGAGGCAGCGCTCAAGCGTCTCGGCGCGCTTGAGGACCAGATCTCGGAGCTGGAGCGGGAATACGCCGACCTCGATGAAGTCTGGAAGGCCGAGAAGTCCAGCATCCAGGGCGCGGCCCAGTTCAAGGCCGAGCTGGAGCAGGCGCGTATCGATCTGGAGCAGGCGCGCCGCGCCGGTGACCTCAGCCGCATGTCGGAATTGCAGTACGGCGTGATTCCGGGGCTCGAGAAGCAGATCAGCGAAGCCGGCGAAGGCGAGGCGGATACCTCCGCCCACGTGCTGCTGCGCTCCAATGTCACCGAGGAGGAGATTGCCGAGGTCGTCTCGCGCTGGACCGGCATTCCGGTCGCCAAGATGCTCGAAGGCGAGCGTGACAAGTTGCTGCGCATGGAAGAGGCGCTGCACGAGAAGGTGATCGGCCAGGACGAGGCGGTGATCGCGGTGTCCAATGCGGTGCGTCGCTCACGCGCTGGGCTGTCGGACCCGAATCGTCCCAACGGCTCCTTCCTGTTCCTCGGCCCGACCGGTGTCGGCAAGACGGAGCTCTGCAAGTCACTGGCCAACTTCCTGTTCGACACCGAAGAGGCGATGGTGCGCATCGACATGTCCGAGTTCATGGAGAAGCACTCCGTGGCCCGTTTGATCGGCGCGCCTCCCGGCTATGTCGGCTATGAAGAGGGCGGCTATCTGACCGAGGCCGTGCGCCGCAAGCCGTACTCCGTGCTGCTGCTCGACGAGGTCGAGAAGGCGCATCCGGATGTCTTCAACATCCTGCTGCAGGTGCTGGAAGATGGCCGCCTGACCGATGGTCAGGGGCGTACCGTCGACTTCCGCAACACCGTGATCGTGATGACCTCCAACCTGGGCTCGGAAATGATCCAGCGCATGAGCGGCCTCAATGGCGAGCTGGCGGAAGACGAGAGCAGCACGGAAGGTGCCGACGAGCGTGCCGAGCGCAAGGCGGCCTTCCAGTACGACGACATGAAGACGGCGGTGATGGAAGTCGTCGGCAATCACTTCCGCCCGGAGCTGATCAACCGCATCGATGAAGTGGTCGTGTTCCACGCGCTGGGACAGGCGCAGATCGCCTCCATCGCGGGCATCCAGCTGGAGCGTCTCAAGGCGCGTCTGGCCGAGCGCGATCTCGGCTTCGAGATCACCGACCCGGCGATGGCCTTGCTGGCCAAGGCCGGCTTCGATCCGGTCTATGGCGCTCGCCCGCTCAAGCGCGCCATCCAGAGCCGCATCGAGAATCCGCTGGCCCAGGCCCTGCTGGGCGGTGACTTCGTGCCCGGTGACGTCATCCGTGTCGGCGAAGAGGGCGGGGAGTTGACCTTCACGCGCTGATTCGCACGCCCGTAAGTGACGCCCCACCGTGACGGAAGCACGCCCTTCCGCTTGCGGTGGGGCGTTTTCGTGTCTGCCGCCTGGGCGCAAAAAGACAACCCGGCGTGAGGCAGGCTGAAATTCACGAAGCAGAAAATTGCGAATTTATCGCCATTGGTGAGGTTTTACGCACGCTTATGGCCGGATTCGTTGTTATCGGTGTGGCATTTGGCGCAGGCGGCGCACACTGGCGTAAGGTTGAGTTGACAGCCCCTTGCGGCTGTTGGACTCTTGACCATTCCTGATTGCGGGCGCGGCCATTCGGGCGACCCTCGAAGCGCCGCGTGAAGGACAGACGCTGAGTCGCTGTCCGCCTGTCAAAGGATACGCCGGTCCGGGTACGCCAACCGTACCGACCGGCCATCAGCCCCGACCGCATCCAACCGATGCGACAAGAGTGCAGGCCCTAACCGGGCCGCAGACGCCAGGGTTTGGCATCAGGTGCCGCAATTTCTGCGGTAGCGACATTCAGGTCGCACTCGATCCGGCTTGCGCATTGCCGCCGGACGCACTCGAGACCTCCAGGGGAGAATAACCAAGTGGAATTGCTTTCCGGCGCTGACATGATCGCCCGCGCCCTGCATGACGAGGGCGTGGAATATATTTACGGCTATCCCGGTGGAGCGGCGCTGCATATCTATGACGCCCTGTTCCGCCAGGACAAGGTCCAGCACATTCTGGTCCGTCACGAGCAGGCCGCGACCCACGCCGCCGATGGTTACGCGCGCGCCTCCGGCAAGCCGGGTGTGGTGCTGGTCACCTCAGGCCCGGGCGCGACCAATGCTGTCACCGGCATCGCCACGGCCTACATGGATTCGATCCCCATGGTCGTGCTGTGTGGTCAGGTCGCCAGCCACCTGATCGGTGAAGACGCCTTCCAGGAAACCGACATCGTCGGTGTGACTCGCCCGATCGTGAAGCACAGCTTCTCGATCAAGCACCCGAGCGAGATTCCCGAGGTGATCAAGAAGGCCTTCTATCTGGCCTCCAGTGGTCGCCCGGGGCCGGTCGTCATCGATATCCCGAAGGACATGACCGCCCCGACCGAACGCTATGAGTACAGCTACCCCAAGAAGGTACGCATGCGCTCCTATAGCCCGGTCACCCGTGGCCACAGCGGCCAGATCAAGAAAGCCGTCGAGCTGATGCTCAAGGCACGTCGCCCGCTGTTCTTCACCGGCGGTGGTGTGGTGTCAGGGCGTGCCAGCGAAGCGCTGACTGACCTGGTGCGCCGCCTCAACTTCCCGATCACCACCTCGCTGATGGGCATCGGTGCCTACCCGCAGGGCGATCGGCAGTGTCTGGGCTGGCCCGGCATGCACGGCTCCTACGAGTCGAACAATGCCATGCACCACACCGATCTGATCATCTGCATCGGTGCGCGCTTCGATGACCGCGTGACCAACAACACCTCGAAGTTCTGCCCGACGGCCAAGATCATCCACGTCGACATCGACCCGAGCTCGGTTTCCAAGACCGTGCGCGCCGATGTGCCGATCGTCGGTCCGGCCGATGCCGTGATCAACGAGATGATCAGCCTCGTGCAGGGTCGCGAGCTGGCCAACCCCGATGCACTGGAGGCCTGGTGGTCCCAGATCGATGGCTGGCGTGCCGAGCGTGAAGGCAAGCTGTATGAGCCGTCCGCCCCGGGTGAGCCGCTCAAGCCGCAACAGGTGGTGGAAGCCGTGCACCGTGCGACGCGTGGTGAAGCCTTCGTCGCCACCGATGTCGGTCAGCACCAGATGTTCGCCGCCCAGTACTACAAGTTCCAGCGCCCCAACCGCTGGATCACCTCCGGTGGTCTGGGCACCATGGGCTTCGGCTTCCCGGCGGCCATGGGCATCAAGATGTCCTACCCGGAAGACGATGTGGTGCTGTTCACCGGTGAGGGCAGCTTCCAGATGATGATGCAGGAGTTCTCGACCTGTAAGCAGTACGGGATCGGGGTCAAGATCATCAACCTCAACAACCAGTCGCTGGGCATGGTGCGTCAGTGGCAGGACCTGAACTACAAGTCCCGTCACTCGCATTCCTATATGGAGTCGCTGCCTGACTTCGTGCAGCTGGCGGGCGCCTATGGCTTCCGTGCCATCAAGGTGCACACGGTGGAGGAGCTCGAGCCTGCGCTGGAAGAAGCCTTCCGCAACAAGGACGAGCTGGTGTTCCTCGACATCTATGTCGACCCGCGTGAACACGTCTACCCGATGCAGGTGCCTCTCGGCTCCATGCGTGACATGCTGCTTACGAAGACGGAGCGGACCTGATGCGCCATATCATCTCCATTCTGATGGAAAACGAACCGGGCGCGCTGTCACGGGTCGTCGGCCTGTTTTCACAGCGCAACTTCAACATCGAGACCCTCAACGTGGCCCCGACCGAAGACGCGACCCTGTCCCGTCTGACCGTCACCACGGTCGGTGAAGATCGCGTCATCGAGCAGATCACCAAACACCTCAACAAGCTGGTGGATGTGGTCAAGCTGGTGGATCTCACCGAGGGCAGCCACATCGAGCGCGAGCTGATGCTGGTCAAGGTCAAGGCGCTGGGCGCCCAGCGTGACGAGATCAAGCGCACGGCGGACATCTTCCGTGCCCAGATCGTCGACATCACGCCGAGCCTCTACACCATCCAGATCACCGGCGACGGTGGCAAGCTGGATGCCTTCCTGGCGGCGATGCAGCCGGTAGGCGTGCTGGAAGTGGCACGTACCGGTGTCTCCGGCATCGCTCGCGGTGAGAAGGTGTTGAGCCTGTAAGACGGTGGTGGTGGAATCGCAAGACAAGAACGGCGCCCCTCGGGGCGCCGTTTTCGTTGCTGCGCCATTTTCGTGGGCTCGCTACCAGGTATCAGTCAGCGGGGCGCTGCGGCGAGCCGGGGAGTTGCTCCCACAACGCGCGCACCAGCGGATGTCGCAGGCGTTTTTCCTGTACGCACAGGCCGACCTTGTAGGGGGTCAGCGGCGGATCGACATCAAGGATGCGCACCTGGTCGGCCAGCGGCGAATTGTCGAGCACGATCTGCGGCACCACGCCGACCCCGAAGCCCAGTCCGACCATGCTGACGATGGCCTCGTTGCCGGCGACCTGGGCATACAGGCGCGGCTTGATGCCGCGTGTGTGGCACCAGGCATCGAAGCGCTCGCGCGCCAGGCCGGTCTCCGACAGGATCATCGGCACGCGCGTCCAGTCGATGTGGTCGTCGCCCGCCGCCGAATCGTCCGCCTCGCCGATGCCTTCCAGTTGCTGGCCGGGGCCATCACGACGCGGGGCAATGAAGCGCAGTGGCGACTCGGCGAAGTCGGTGAAGGCGAGACGGGAAGGCAGCACGTCGGGGCGCGCGGCGATCGCCAGGTCCTCGTGCCCCATCAGGACACGCTCCAATGCCACGGCGGGGTCGCCGGTATGCAGCTTGAGCTCCACATGCGGATGGCGGGCACGGAAGGTGGCCAGAATCTCGTAGAGAAAGCTGTAGCTGGCGGTCACCGAGCAATACAGGGAGAGCTCGCCGCGCAGCTCATCGCTGTCTTCCAGCAGTGACTGGCGAATGTCATCCCATTGACTCAGGAGTTCGCGAGCATGACGACGGAAGCGTTCACCCGCCGGTGTCAGCGCGACGCTGCGGTTGTCGCGTTCGAACAGGCTGACGCCCAGCTCCTCCTCCATGGCCCGGATGGCACGTGACAGGGCAGAGGCGCTCAGGTGGCAGGCAGTGCTGGCGCGCCCGAAATGTAGCGTTTCGGCGAGGGTCAGGAATTGCTTGAGTTGACGATTGTCCATGCCGGAGTCCGCTGTCGGTGAGTGCTGTAGAGGGAAATGCCTTGTGTTGCGCAATATGGCATATGATGGTGCAAATATAGCATTTTACGCAATGTTGAGGTGCAGGTAAGGTGGACTCATCGCCGCGCAGGAGGAGGACGGCAGACCTTGATCCAAGGCGCACGACCTCCCCAGGACGCAGAGCGGCCGAGACAGATGGCCGTCGGCGCTGGACACTGTCATACGCCTTTCCCTCGCGGGAAGGGTCGCAAGAACAACAGACACTCTTTCAAGATCTCACGCCATCCCGCTGACGGGGTGAGCCGCCAGGAGCAATGACGATGAAACTCTATTACGACAAGGATTGTGACCTCTCCCTCATCCAGGGCAAGAAAGTGGTCATCCTCGGTTACGGTTCCCAGGGCCACGCCCACGCGAACAACCTGAAGGAATCTGGCGTCGACGTCACCGTAGCCCTGCGTCGCTCTTCCTCCAGCTGGGCCAAGGCCGAAGCGGCTGGCCTGAAGGTTGCCGAAGTCGAGGAAGCGGTCAAGGCTGCCGACCTGGTCATGATCCTGGCGCCGGACGAGAACCAGAAGGCCATCTACGAGAACCAGGTGGAACCGAACCTGAAGCAGGGCGCGACCCTGGCCTTCGCTCACGGCTTCAACGTCCACTACAACCAGGTCGTTCCGCGTGCTGACCTCGACGTCATCATGATCGCGCCGAAGGCACCGGGTCACACCGTGCGTTCCGAGTTCGTGAAGGGCGGCGGTATCCCGGACCTGATCGCCATCCACCAGGATGCGACTGGCCAGGCCAAGGACATCGCACTGTCCTACGCGGCAGGCGTCGGCGGCGGTCGTACCGGCATCATCGAGACCACCTTCAAGGACGAGACCGAAACCGATCTGTTCGGTGAGCAGGCTGTCCTGTGTGGTGGCGCGGTCGAGCTGGTCAAGATGGGCTTCGAGACCCTGACCGAAGCGGGCTACGCACCGGAAATGGCCTACTTCGAGTGTCTGCACGAGCTCAAGCTGATCGTCGACCTGATGTACGAAGGCGGCATCGCCAACATGAACTACTCCATCTCCAACAATGCGGAGTATGGCGAGTACGTGACCGGCACCGAAGTCATCAACGAGCAGTCCCGTGTCGCCATGCGCAATGCACTCAAGCGCATCCAGAGCGGTGAATACGCCAAGATGTTCATCCAGGAAGGCAACACCAACTACCCGTCCATGACGGCCCGTCGTCGCCAGAACGCCGAGCATCCGATCGAGCAGACTGGTGAGAAGCTGCGCGGCATGATGCCGTGGATCACTGCCAACCAGCTGGTCGACAAGTCACGCAACTGATCCTGCCTATTGGATCCGGCGTGAAATGAGCGGGGCGCTCTCCATCAGGAGGGCGCCCCGCTTGCGTTGTTGCTCTATAAGCGCTATCGAATGGGAGAGGGAAGTGACAGTCGACGGTGAGGCCGCTAGGGTGTCACCACTATTCGCGCTCATTGGCAGGTGTAGAATGTGGTTACCCTGCCACGACGAGGCATGATGCAAGGAATCCCATGACTGACGAAAATCGACATCCCGGCGCAGAAGAAGCCCCCGAAGCACAGACACGCCGCAGCAGTTCAGTGCTGGACAAGGTAGTGGAGGAGTTCACCGACGACAGCGAAGTCGTGGAAGAAGCCATCGAGGACGGCAAGCCCGTTCGTCGGCGTGGTATCTATCTGCTGCCCAACCTGTTCACCACCTCCGCGCTGTTCTCCGGCTTCTTCGCTGTGGTGTGTGCGCTGAACGGGGAGTTTGCCAACGCCTCCATCGCCATCTTCGTCTCGATGGTGCTCGACGGCCTGGACGGTCGTGTGGCGCGCCTGACCAACACCCAGAGCGCCTTCGGTGCCGAGTACGACAGCCTCGCGGACATGCTGTCCTTCGGCGTGGCGCCGGCGCTGGTCACCTTCAGCTGGATTCTGCAGGATGTCGGCAAGATCGGCTGGATCGCCGCCTTCGTCTACGTGGCAGGCGCTGCGCTGCGTCTGGCGCGCTTCAACGTCCAGATCGGCTCCACCGACAAGAAGTGGTTCATCGGTCTGCCGAGTCCGGCAGCGGCGGCACTCGTGGCCGGCTGCGTATGGACCATGCACAACTTCGACGCCGAGACCTTCGCCTTCAAGTCGCTGATGGTCTTCGTGGTCGCGGCTGCCGGTATCCTGATGGTGTCGAATATCCGCTACTACAGCTTCAAGGAAATCGACCTCAAGGGGCCGGTACCCTTCGTGGCGCTGCTCGCCATCGTGCTGGCCTTCGTGGTCATCTCGCTGGAGCCGTCCGTGATGCTGCTGGGCCTGTTCGGTTGCTATGTCGCCAGTGGCCCGATCATGGCGCTGGGGCGCAAGCTGCGCGGTAACAAGTAAGCGTCAGCTGTCAGCAGTGTGATGATCGATATTCGGCCCCGCCATTCCTGGCGGGGCCGAATGCGTTTCTGGCCGGGGGAAGATGTCAGCAAGCAACGGCGCGACGAGGACAAGAAGAACAGAGAAGCAGTATGAGGAGGGGAGAGAAAGGCAGAGCAGAGATGTCACCCGTATGTCCCGAGAATGACAATCTCTTGAAAAAGCCCTTGCCCTCACGGCGGTTCGTGCGTAAAGTACGCATCCGCTGCCGGG